>CAIYDQ010000146.1 GCA_903925075.1 uncultured Geobacter sp. | reverse complement strand
GACCTCCCCGAACCAAAGGGGACCCACAGATTCTGCGGATGAACCGGTTTATCTAAACCCTGAATCAAAGGTGGAAACGAAACTTCTTGATGCTGCATAATTTTCAGCAGAGGCGACAACTACCTTGACACCCGCCGGTGTGGCTCCGGCTCGACAAACACCATGTTTCCATTTGGTAGTTTATAAGTGGATTCTCTCCAATGGACTCTTGATGCGTATGAACCTGGTCTTGACATTATACCTTTCATATCATTGACATTACGCCCAATCCATGCCTTGGTGTGTTCATCAAGTGAAACAATCTGCGATACACATCCATTAAGATAAATCCTACATACAACAGCAAGAATAGCTTTGCAAATCATATGGGCTCCTTTGATCAAATTACCTTGCCCGGCCTCTGGTCGACAAGGTGTAGTAAAGAGGAGCCGCCCTCATGTCCATCATCAAAGCACTTATATGTAAGGGGTGTTGCAACAAACATTCCTAGAACATTCAACCAATTGCGTGTTGCCATACCGCCCCGGGGCCGGTAGGTAACGCTGGTCAGTTGGTTGAGTTCCTTGTTCCAACGGCCAGTAACTTAACGAACTAGCGTCCCCCTGCCTCCCGATCTTGAACTGCGCGAGCAGATAACCCATATTCTTTTCGATCTCGGCAGAGGCAATGTCCAGCCCAAGACCGCTGCGGGAACCACCAAGACCGCTGTCGTATCACCAAAAGACCGCTGTCGGTGTCTACCAACGCCCTGTCGGTATCAAAACAGGTGAGCCCCCGAAGCCGCTTGCAGGGAGCCGGTGGGGAAGTTGACAACTTGCGATATATCAATCTATCAATGCCAGGCCCCATTACGGTCGAAGCTATATTCTTCCTGGTGGTCCAACCGATTATTCAGCAGTTTCACCGTCATTCTGGTCCCGTACTTTGGCTGCACAGCATACCATGTCGAGTTAGCCGCTATCAATTAAATAATCCCCCACCAAGCAGAAACCCGACTGATGTTTGTAAAATGTCTTCGGGGGGACTTTTAGTTCGATTGGCCGCCAGTCCAAGAATGCGTGCATCCTGCCGTTTCAACCATGGAGAGCGCCATCAAGTCCCTGACTGCGGTTGACGTGCTTACCCGGAAGAGGAATGAGGGATGAGGAATGAGGAATGAGGGATGAGGGATGAGGGATGAGGGATGAGGGATGAGGGATGAGGGATGAGGGATGAGGGATGAGGGAGGCGATGAGGGAGGCGATGAGGCAGGTGATGAGGCAGGTGATGAGGCGAACTCACGGGTTCGCCTCATCTTAATTCAGAGTCCTGTTGTTCGGCCAAGCGTCAGTGCGAGATCAGCACCGGCAGGGTCATGTGGCTCAAGAGGTGCGCGGCGACCGGGCCGAGCACGAAGGCGCCGCGACGGGTCTGGGCATAGCCTCCCATCACCAGCAGATCCATCTTCTGGTCGCAGGCGTGGTTCAAGAGCAGGTCGCCCACCGGAAAGCCGGCGGGGGCGATGATCTGCTCCTGGCCCGCGGTAACCTCGTGCCGGGCAAGATGCACGGAGACCTGACGGCCGGGCGGCTCTTCGGCGCTTTCGGTGCTGACGGAGCCGCCGGAGCTGCCGGCGGAAACGATGCTGACCCGGCTCGCCTTCTTCAGGATGGGCATGGCGTCGTTCAGCGCCCGCACCGACTCGCGCCCGGTTTTCCAGGCCACCATCACCCGCTCCAGGGAACCGGAGAAGACGCCGGCGTAAGGAACCACCAGCACCGGCCGGCCGGCGCCCAACCCCAGCCGCTCGGGAAGATCCAGCGGACTGGTCCGGTCGTGGGCCGTGTGGTCGGGCTGGCCGATGATCACCAGGTCGGTGTAGTAGGCGTACAGGGTGACGATCTCGGTGACGCTCACCCCGACCACCGACCAGTCGACGTAGAGCCACTCGGCCGAGACGCCGGCGGCGGCGGTCTTCTCCAGGAAAAGCGCCTGCATCCGGTCCGCGTCCGTCTCCTCGACCCCTCCGTGCCTCGGGGCGTAGTAGGAATGGGACAGCACGTACAGTCCCTTCAGATGCGCGCCGTGGGCGCGGGCCAGGCCGATCGCCAGGTCGAGCCGCGCCGCGGAGCCGGGCGAATTCTCCAGGTGCAGCAGAATGTCTTTGAGCGCCATGCCTTCTCCCCTGTTGCTCGCTTATTGGGCGTTAACCTGAAACCGCTCGATCATCCGGTGACGGTAGCTGACGATCTCCTTTCGCAAGGAGGCGAGCTTGGTGATTTTGTCGTCCAGGTTGTTGATGTGGTAATCGAGCATCTCCACCAGGCGCGGGATGATCTTGTCGGTCTGCTTGGCGCTGGCGTAGGCCGCGTCCAACTCCTGCATCTCCTTGATGGTCAGCCCCAGCTCCTTCAGCTTCAGGATGAACTTCAGCTTGCGCACCTCTTTGGGGGTGTACGCCCTGATCCCCCCCTCCAGCCGCCGGGGGGTGCTCATGATCCCCATTTCCTCGTAATAGCGCAAGGTGCGGGTGGTGAGCCCGATGGTCTTGGCCAGGTCGCCGATGGAGATGTACTCTTCGCTGCCTGCGCTTTGTTGCATGCCGCACCTCTGGGAAACTGGTTAAGATATGGGGCGAGCCCGGGCGTCCGCCTCTCCGGCGGCCGTCACAGCCAGCGTTTGCGGCGCCGGTAATGCTTCAGGTCCCGATAGCTTTTCTTCTCGGCGGAGTCGGAGAGTCCCAGGTAAAACTCCTTGACGTTGTCGTTGGCCTTCAACTGCTCGGTGCTGCCGTTCATCACCACCCGACCGCCTTCCATGATGTAGGCGTGATCGGCGATGCTGAAGGCGACGTTGGCGTTTTGCTCCACGAGGAGAATGGTGGTCTTCTCCTCGGCGTTGATCTTCTTGATCAGCTGGAAGATTTCCTGCACGAGCAGCGGGGCGATCCCCAGCGACGGCTCGTCCAGGAGCATCAGCTTGGGCCTGGCCATCAGCGCCCGGCCGATGGCCAGCATCTGCTGCTCGCCGCCGCTTAAGTAGCCGGAGAGCTGGTTGCGCCGCTCGCGCAGCCTGGGGAAGTAGTCGTAGACCAGGTCCTTGTCCCGCCGAAAGCCCGCCCTGTCCTTTCTGGTGTGGCCGCCGACCACGATGTTCTCCTCCACGGTCAGGTCCTCGAAGACGCGCCGCCCCTCCATGACCTGAAAGATGCCGCGCCTAACTATCTCCTCGGGGTGCTTGTTGTTGATCCGCTCGCCCAGAAACTCGATGGAGCCGTCGGTCACCTCTCCCTCTTCGGACTTCAGGAGCCCCGAGATCGCCTTCAAGGTGGTGCTCTTGCCGGCGCCGTTGGCGCCCAAAAGGGCCACGATCTTCCCCTCCGGGACTTCCATGGTCAGTCCCTTCAGCACCAGGATGACGCGGTTGTAGATGACTTCGGCGTTGTTGATTTTGAGCATGCGCGCGACCTCGGGGGCGGTTGAGTCGGCGGCAGGGGACGCAGTTCCCGCCCTTGCCGCCGCCATGGTTTTACAGGTGACGGCCGGAGCGAGCTTCGCCCTGCCGGCGCCGGGGTTTTACGGGCGGCGGCAGGGAGCGAGCTTCGTCCCCTGCCGCCGCCGTGGTTTTACAGGGCCAGCCAGTCTTTCCTGCGCGGCGTCTCCTGGTCTTCAACCTTGACCATCTTGCCGCCCTTGATCACGTAGATGGTGGTCTTGGTGGTGGGGCGGTGATCGGTGGAGGTGTAGGTGACCGGGGGCGCCAGGCCGCCGGTGTCGAAGTTCCTCAGCGTCTCCAGGGCGTTTTTCACCCCTTCGCCGGTCAGCTGCTTGTTCTTGTCGGCGATCCTAAGCCCCTCGGCCCAGGTGAGGCCGTAGGCCCAGCCGCGGATGTAGACGGTGTCCTGCGAGGCGTTGGGACGGTTCTTCTTGACCCAGTCGGTGACCATCTTCATCCCTTTGACGTTGGCGCCGTAGGGGACGTGGGTGGTCATGCCGTAGACCCCTTCGGCCGCATCCTTGGCCAGAAGCGGCAGCGCTTCGGTCATGCCGTAGTTGCCCAGGAAGAACTTGGTCTTGATGCCGAGCCTTTTCGCGTCCTTAAGCAAAATGGCGCACCAGGAAACCGTGTCCTGCACGTAGGCGTAGTCGGGGGCCTTCTTCTGCATGTTCAGGAGGTTGGAGGTCACGTCCTGGAAGCTTGCCGGGATGATTTCCTCGTGCACCAGCTCGATCCCCAGCTCCTTGGCGTAGAGCCTCCCCGCCTCGATGGGGGCCTTGCCGAAGCCGTGGTTGGGGTAGATGAAGGCCACCCTGGGCGCCCGCGACTTGTCCTTCCAATCCTTCTTGACGTGCTGCAGGAAGCCGCGCATCTGGTCGGAGTAGCTGGCGCCGACGAAGAAGTTGTAGGGGGTCTTGGAGGGATCGGTCAAGTGCCCGGAGAAGGAGGCGGAGAAGTAGGGGATCTTGTCCTTGGCGATGGTCTCCTTGAGCGCCTCGGTGTCGCCGGTCCCCCAGCCGTTGATCATCACTACCTTGTCCTGCTCGACGTACTTCTTGTAGGCGGCGTTGGCCTGCGGGATCTTATAGCCGTAGTCGACGTTCATGAGCTCGATCTTCTTGCCGTTCACCCCCCCCTTGCTGTTCAGGTAGGCGATGGAGTCCTGCACCCCCTCGGCGAACGGTTTGCCCACGTCCGCCGTCACCCCGGTCAGGTCCCAAAGTCCGCCGACCTTGATGGTTTCCGCGCCCCAGGCCGGGGCGCCCAAAAGCATGCCCGCCGCAACCACCGCCAAACTCTTGCCAAATCTCATACTGCCTCCTTTTTTCCGGTTGTACCGCACCATTGCAATAGACGCCGACGGTCGAGCCGCGAGGCAAAGAAGCCCTCCGCCCGTGCGGCCCGTCAGTGGGAAAACGGGTAAAGCTTCCAGTAGTTCTTGATGGCGTACCATCTGGCCGCCATGCCGTTGGGCTCGTAGATCAGAAAGACGATCACCAGGATGCCGAACACCAGGTCCTTCAGCGAGGAGAAGACCGTCACCAGCGCGGGAAAGGAGCTGGAGAGCGAGGTGGTGGCGAGCCTCAGCACCTCGGGAAGCAGGGTGATGAAGATGGCGCCGAAGATGGAGCCCAGCACGCTCCCCAGGCCGCCGATGATGATCATCCCCAGGTAGTCGATGGCCACCGTGATCGGGAAGGTCTCCGGCGAGATGATCTTCGCCTGGTAGGCGGCCAGCGCCCCGGCCACGCCCACGAAAAAGGAGCTGATGCCGAAGGAGAGGAGCTTGTACTTGAGGAGGTTCACCCCCATCACCTCGGCCGAGATCGCCTGGTCGCGGATGGCGATGAAGGCCTTGCCCGGCTTGGTGCGAAACAGGTTGCGGGCGAAAAAGATGCTGGCGACCGCCACCAGGTAGATCAGGTAGAAGAGCTTGCGGTCGCTGTCCAGGGCGAAGGAGCCTATGGCCGGGGTCTTCATGGTGAGCCCCGCCACCCCGCCGGTCACCGACTCCCATTTGACCACCACGAACTCGACGATGAAGTGGGCGGCGAGCGTAGCCATGGCCAGGTAGAGCCCCTTGATGCGCAGGGAGGGGATGCCGATCACCATCCCCAGCCCGGCGGTGATCAGGCCGGCCATCGGGATGCAGAGGTAGAAGGGGAGGCCGAAGCGGATGCCGATGAAGCCGCAGGAGAAGGCACCGATGGCCATGAAGGCGGCGTTCCCGAGCGAAATGAGCCCGGTGAAGCCGGTCAGGATGTTGAGGCCGATGGCGCCGATCACGGCGATGCCGATCCGGTTGGCGACGTCCAACAGGTAGTTTGAGGAGTAGAGCGGCGCCGAAAAGATCAGGCAGACCAGCAGGAAGACCCAGATCCGGGTGGAGCGGGTGTCGAAAATGGTCATGTCCGCCGCGTAGCTCGTTTTGAAATCACCGCATTGCATGTCGTACCCCTGTCATACCCGCTCTATTTTTCGTTTGCCGAAGAGGCCGTACGGCTTGAACATCAGGATCAGGATCAGCGCCACGTAGGGGGCGATCTCCTTGGCGCCGCCCCCCACCGCCGGATCGAGGTAGCCGCCGGAGAGGTTCTCCAGGACGCCGATGATCACCCCGCCGACGATCGCCCCGAGGATGCTGTCCAGCCCCCCCAGGATCACCACCGGGAGCACCTTCAGCCCCATGAAGGCGAGCGACATGTCGATGCCGCCGCGGATGGTGCCCAGAAGTATCCCCCCCACCGCGCTCACCACGGCGGCGATGCTCCAGGCCAGGGCGAACATCATCTTGACGCTGATCCCCATGGAGAGCGCCACCTGCTGGTTGGAGGCGGTGGCGCGCATGGCGACCCCGGCCTTGGCGTACTTGAAGAAGAGCGTCAGCGCCGCCACCAGGAAGGTGACGCAGGCCAGCGCGTAGAGATATCCCTGGGAGACCGGGATCGGCCCGATTTGCACCGGCGCGCTCGGGAACACCTCCGGAAAGGGGATGGTGTTGGTGCCGTAGGCGATCTGGACCAGCGCCTTCAGGATGCTCCCCAAGCCCAGCGTCACCATGATCACCGAGATCAGGTGGGAGCCGATCAGCGGGCGCAGGATCACCCGTTCGATGGCCAGCCCCAGGAGCGCCGAGAAGACCAGGGTGATCAGGATCGCCTGGAAGAAGGGGACGTTGTGCTTGGTCAAAAGGTCCAGGCAGACGTAGGCGCCGACCATCAGGAGCTCGCCCTGGGCGAGGTTCAGGGCGCTGGTCGCCTTGTAGATGATCACGAAGCCGGTGGCCACCAGCGAGTAGATGCTGCCCACCACCAGGCCGTTGATCAGCAGTTGCAAGAGAAAGGTGAAATCCATTGGTTTACCCCGTTACCCTACGTTTCTGACCGGGACCCGGGCCTGAATCCTGGCGCTCTTGCCGTCTTGCAGATCGATAACGGTGTCGATATGCACCGTTTCCTGGCCGCCGCGCATGGCCTCGATCAGCTCGGAGTAGTTGCCGGCCACCGCTTCCCGCCGCAGCTTGCCGGTGCGGGTCAACTCGCCCTCGTCGGCATCCAGCTCCTTATAGAGGACGGCGAAGCGGCTGATCCCCGCAAGGGCCGGCAGCGTGCGGTTCACCGCGGCCACCTCTCCTTCGACCAGGCCGTAGACCTCGTCCTTGCCGGCCAGGTCGGAGTAGGTCGTATAGGAGAGCTTCTGGTCGCCGGCCCATTTGCCGACCACGCGCCCGTCGACGCAGATCAGCGCCATCAGGCCCGAGGGCTTCCCCGCCACCACCAGCGCCTCCTTGATGAAGGGGGAGAACTTCAGCTTGTTCTCGGCGAACTGCGGCGCGAACGAACTGCCGTCGGAGAGCGCCATCACGTCCTTCAACCGGTCGCTCACCACCAGTTGCCCCCGCTCGTCCAACTCGCCCGCGTCTCCGGTCTTGAGCCAGCCGTCGCTGAAGGCGGCGGCGGTCGCCTGCTCGTCCTGGAAATAGCCCCGGAAGACGCCGTCGCCCCTGGCCAGGATCTCCCCCTCAGCGGAGATGCGGATCTCGGTGCCGGGAAGCGGCGTGCCGACCGTGTGGTCGCGCACCTCGCCGTCGCGGTGCATGCAGGCGACGCCGGAGAGCTCGGTAAGTCCGTAGACCTGTTTCAAGTTGACGCCGATGGCGTGGAAAAAGGCGAACACCTCGCTCCCCAGGGCGGAGCCGCCGGTCAGGGCGATCCTGACCCGGGAGAGGCCCAGCCGGTCCTTGAGCGCCCGGAACAGGCAGACCCGGGCCAACCGGTTCAAAAGCCGCAAGGAGAGCGGCACGGCTTTCCCCTGGAACTTGAGGAGGGCGGCGCGCTGCCCGATCCCCATGCAGCGCCGGTACATGAAGCGCTTGAAGGGGGTGGTGTCCATGATCTTCACCTGCACGCCGGCGGCGATGGACTCCCAGACGCTGGGCGGGGAGAACATCAGTTGCGGGCCGATCTCCCTCAGGTCGGCCAGCACCGTTTCCGGCTTTTCCGGGAAGTTCACCGTGTAGCCCACCGCCAGGGCGCCGGCCATGGAGAAGATCTGCTCGCCGAACCAGGCGAAGGGGAGAAAGGAGACGAATTCGTCGCCGGCCTTCTTGGGGTCGGCGGCGTTCAGCCCCTGAGCCATGCTCAACAGGTTCTTGTGGGAGAGGAGAGCCGCCCGAGGCTCGCCGGTGGCGCCGGAGGTGGTGCAGATGAGGGCGACGTCGTCGCCGCGTCCGGCGGCAAGTTGCCGCTCGAACAGCTCCGGCTGCGCTTGATCCAGCTCGCGTCCCATCTGCTGCACCTGCGCGAGGGAATGGAACCCCTCGTGCCGGTAGTTGCGCATGCCGCGCGGGTCGCAGTAGACGATGGCCGCCAAATCCGGCAGCGACTCCCTCAACTCCAGGATCTTGTCGGCCTGTTCCTGGTCCTCGGCCACCACGAAGCGCGCCCGGCAAAGGCGCAGGATCCGTCCGGCCTCGGAGGCGGTGGCGTCGGGATAGAGGGCGACGGAGACGGCCCCGGCCGATTGCGCCGCCAGCTGGGCGTAGAGCGAGGCCGGCCGGTTGTTGCCGATCACCGCCACCTTGTCGCCCCGTTGCAGCCCGAGCTTCGCGAGCCCGAGGGAGAGCGACTTGACGCTTTGGTAGTAATCCTGCCAGCTGACCGACTGCCAGATGCCGAACGCCTTTTGTCTGAGCGCGGTCCGCTTGGCGCCGAAGGAGTCGGCATTGCTTTTCAAAAGCTTGGGAAAGGTGGTCACATCAAGATCTATCGTCAACGGAAACTCCTCTTCTGTCGCTGCGGCACCGGGGTCCAGGCGCCCGGGGCGCGGTTCATCAAGATCTGTCGTCAACGGAAACTCATCTGCGCGGGCGCCGGTCAGGCGTCTTCTTCGCCCAGGTAGGCCTTGATCACGTGGGGGTCCTGCTGCACCTCTTCCGGCGTGCCGCCGGCGATCTTCCTGCCGAAATCGAGCACGCAGACCGAATGGGAGATGTCCATCACCACCCCCATGTCGTGCTCGATCATGATCACCGTCACCCCGCGCTCCTCGTTGGTGTCGATGATGAAGCGGGACATGTCCTCCTTCTCTTCCAGGTTCATCCCCGCCATCGGCTCGTCCAGGAGCAGCACCTTGGGCTCCAGGGCCAGGGCCCGGGCCAGTTCCACCCGTTTTTGGAAGCCGTAGGCCAGCGTCCCCACCACCTTGTTGCGTATCCCCTGGATGGAGAGGAACTCGATGATCTCCTCGACGAACTCGCGGTGGCGGATCTCCTCGCGGCGGGCCGGCCCGAAGAAGAGCCCCCCCTGAATCAGGCCGGCGTGCTGGTGCAGGTGGCGGCCGATCAGCAGGTTGTCGAGCACCGTCATCCCCTTGAAGAGGGCGATGTTCTGGAAGGAGCGGGCGATTCCCATCTTGGCGCGCTCGGCGGGAGAGCGCGACGAGATGTCGCCCCCCTCGAAGCTGACCTTGCCGACCTGCGGGCGATAGACGCCGCTGATGCAGTTCAGCATGGAGGATTTGCCCGCGCCGTTGGGGCCGATGATGGCGAAGATTTCCCCCTTTTTCACCTCGAAGGATACGCCGGACAAGGCGCGAACCCCGCCGAAATTCAACTGGATGTCAGAGCAGGAAAGCTGGACCATCGGTAAAGCTCCTTGGCGGCGTGGTTTGTCATAGAGTGTTAAAACAAAGTTTTTCTGAGCCGCTGCGCGGTCGCCGCCGCTTCGGTTGACGTAAACGAGCGGTAAGCGTCGCGCCGGCTCAACTTCGTTTCGGCTGTCGGCTTTTCCTCAGCCATCTCAGCTGGGGGGCACTATAGCAGCTAAAAAAAAAAATTCAAACACAATTTTGCCGTGCCTAAAAAAATGTTTTATTATCACCTTGACCTGAACGTAAGCAGCCGAAAGGGGAGGGTGGAGCCGGCTTCCAAGACCGGAGAAGGGGAAAAATGGGCTTTAGCGGCGTCGTCGAGGCCAGAGCGGGCGGCGTCAGGCGGCTGGCAATTGACGTAAATGCCAAGAACGGCGACTCACAAGTTCCGGTTGCTCCGCGGATGATTGCCGTAGGGGCGAGCCTTGTGTTCGCCCTGGCTCCAGCGGGCGGGAGGGCGAATAGACGATTCGCCCCTGCGGAAACATGAACGCGGTGCGTCGGCGAAACGCCGGGGTTGCAACGGCGGAAGTTTCCCGCTATGATCGCGCCATCATGAGCAAGCTACCAGGAAACCAGCCGCTGTTGTCGTTAGCAGGCCAACAGCTCTACAGCCTGAGAGAGATCAACGCCTTGGCCAATCCGGAGAAGGAGTCGATCTACCACCGGCTGATACCGCCGCGTCTGCTCTCTCTTTTGCGGATCGCGCCCGGAAGCCTGCGCGCCGCGGACGGGCGGCCTTTGGTGCGCATCGTCGCCCCGCAGGGGATGGGGCTGGCGCGTATCGAGGTCCGCTCCGACCCGGCCGACCGGCGCACCGTTTTTTTCCTCGACCTGGCCGACACCCATTTCCGTCAGATGGAACTTTCCTTTTGCATCATCAACGACCCGGCGGCGCCGCGCTTCGCCGTCGACCTCGACGAGGGGGGCAACGACAACTGCTTTTGCACCCTGGGGCGCAACCTCCCGGAAGAGGAGCGGGCGATGCGGGCCGGGCTCTTTCCCAACCAGACCAGCCGCGGGCTGAAGATGTTCCCGGAATTCTTCGCCGAGTTCGAGCGTTTCGTGGACGCGCTGGGGATGGACATGATCGTGGCCGAGCCGCTCACCTACGACAACGCCATCCGCTACGAGAAGTACGGTTTCGACTACCTGAACGGCCGGCGGATGATGCTTGAGATCGACAAGGAGTTTCGTCCCGGCGGCGTGCTCTGCCGGCTCTTGAACGGCTCCACCCCTTTTCGCCTCCCCGGCATGGAACAGACCGCGCACGGCCGGAGTTGGGCGATCCACGACGGCATCCTGGACGAGCCCTGGGACGACCTGTCGGTTTCCCAGGTGCTGGACGAGCCGTGGGAGGATATCCGGATCTACAAGATGGTGGGGGAGCACGCCGGCGTCGACACCTTTCCGGGGCGAAAGCGTGGGGGAGACCCCGTCTGACCGACCGCCGGCTGCCCGCGTCTACGTTAAGCTCTAGCGTCGGATTTCTTCTGACCGAGTAAATGGGTTCTCGGTAGGTTGCGTTGAACGGGTGTATCGTGAAACGCAACACTGCGCCCGTCGCCATCAGGAAATGTTGCGTTTCGTACCTCAACGCAACCTACACGGCTCTCCTGCCGGAAGGCGTCCGATCCTTAAATCCACTCCCGTTCCGCTGGGAACGCAACCGGTAGAACAGCGTCATTTCCCGTCCCGCCGCCCACCCCTCCACTTTACGTTAGCCCGCCAGTCGCCGCCATTTCGCTCTCTCCCGCCGCCCCGCCCCGGCCCGGCTTCGCGGGCGCTTTGTCGATTCGAGCAGGTCGATATAATTATGTTATATTTGTGGTTGACATAAACGTAAGCTGGGTTTATTGTGATCAAACAAAAGTTTTGAAGGCGTGGGAAGGCGGCGCGAGGCGTCGGCAGCTCGGCAACCACCAACAGGCAGCATAACCGGCTACAGGAGGCGCAAGTCATGAACACGTACCCTACGCTCGACTTCGATTTGGGGGAAACCGCCGATCTGCTTCGCGAAACCGTTCGCAGCTTCGCCAAGGCCGAACTCGCTCCCCGCGCCGCCGATATCGACCGCGACAATCATTTCCCCATGGACATGTGGCGCAAAATGGGTGAGATGGGGTTGCTGGGGATCACGGTCCCCGAGGAGTACGGCGGGGCGGCCATGGGCTATCTTGAGCACGTGGTGGCGATGGAGGAGATCAGCCGCGCCTCCGCCTCGGTCGGTCTTGCCTACGGCGCCCACTCGAACCTCTGCGTCAACCAGATCTGCCGCAACGGCAACGACGAGCAAAAGCGCCGCTATCTCCCCAAGCTGGTCAGCGGCCAGCATGTCGGCGCCCTGGCGATGAGCGAGGCGGGCGCCGGCTCGGACGTGGTCGGCATGCGCCTGCGGGCCGACCTGAAGGGCGACCGCTATATCCTGAACGGCTCCAAGATGTGGATCACCAACGGTCCCCACGCCGACACCGTGTTCGTCTACGCCAAGACCGACATGAACAGCGGCTCCCACGGCATCACCGCCTTCCTGGTGGAGAAGGGTTTCAAGGGTTTCTCCGCCTCGCCCAAACTGGACAAGCTCGGCATGCGCGGCTCGGACACCTGCGAACTGGTGTTCGAGGAGTGCGAGGTGCCGGTGGAGAACGTGGTGGGCGCGGTGGGCGAGGGGGTCAAGATCCTGATGAGCGGCCTCGATTACGAGCGGACGGTGCTGTCCGGCGGGCCGCTGGGCATCATGCGCGCCTGCCTGGACGTGGTCGTTCCCTACCTGCACGAGCGCAAGCAGTTCGGCCGCTCGATCGGCGAGTTCCAGTTGATGCAGGGGAAGCTGGCCGACATGTACAGCACCATGAACGCCTGCCGGGCCTACGTCTACACCGTGGCCAAGGCGTGCGGCAAAAAGAACAACATCCGCAAGGACGCGGCCTCGGTTATTTTGTACGCGGCGGAGAAGGCGACCTGGATGGCGCTGGAGGCGATCCAGTGCCTGGGCGGTAACGGCTATATCAACGACTATCCGGCCGGGCGCCTTTTGCGCGACGCCAAGCTCTACGAGATCGGCGCCGGCACCAGCGAGATCCGGCGCATGCTGATCGGCCGGGAGCTGTACGCGGAATCGGATAGATAACGAGGATTAAATTTCTTTTCCGGTTACGGAAACTGGGTTATGTTGCCTTCCATGGGAGTTATCAAGCGATGCCGCGCGACCATGCGCGGCTGACGGTGGAGGAGTGACACGATGTTTGAGGAGCGCACATTCGAAATTGAGGCGGGCGCGAACCGCCTGCGGGCCAGGAGCATCTCTCTTGCCGAGGGGAGCAAAGGCGACGCGAACACCATGGTTTTTCTGCACGAGGGACTCGGGAGCATCGAGCAGTGGCGGGATTTCCCGCGCCTGCTGGTGGCCGCCACCGGCCTCCCCGCCCTGGTCTACGATCGGCCCGGCTTCGGCGGCTCGCAGCCGCTGCAAAGGCGGCCGGACGCGCCGGCCCTGCAACGGGAGGAAATCGCCGACCTTGCCGCCGTGGTGGAGTCCTGCAACCTGCGGGCGCCGATACTGATCGGCCACAGCGACGGCGGCACCATCGCCCTGCTGTACGCGGCGCGCTTTCCCGAGCGGCCGCGGGCGGTGATCGCCGAGGCGAGCCACGTCTTCGTCGAGGAGGCCACGCTGATCGGCATCCGCGAAGCCGCCCGGCTCTACGAAACTGCCGACCTGCGGCAAAGGCTCAGCCGCTACCACGGCGAGCAGACCGACCGGATGTTCTGCGGCTGGCGGGACGAGTGGCTGTTGCCGCAGTTCGACCAGTGGAACATCGAGGCGAGCCTTCCCGCCGTGCGCTGCCCGGTGCTGATCGTGCAGGGCGAGGCGGACGAATACGGCACCCTGGACCAGGTGGAGGCGGTGCGCCGCGGGGTCTCCGGGCCGACTAAGACCGTGCTGATTCCCGGCTGCGGCCACAGCCCCCATCTGCAGGACAAGGAACGGGTGGTCCGGGAAATGGCCGGCTTCATCGCCGGACTATAGAGGGCTTCCCCCACCAGCAAACAGAACCAATAACCGGATCGCCGAGATCACGAGGAGAAGAGGCCGACATGACAGTTCTGAAGAGCGCCATAAACCCCGCAGCCGAGGAATTCCGCCGCAACGCCGAGCAGATGAGCGCTCTGGTCGCGGACCTGCGGGAGAAGGTGGCGAAGATCTCGCTGGGGGGGGGCGAAAGGGCCCTCAAGAAGCACCTGGAGCGGGGCAAGCTGCTGCCGCGCGAGCGCATCAGGCAGCTTTTGGACGTCGGCTCCCCTTTCCTGGAACTCTCCCAGTTCGCCGCCTTCGGCATGTACGACGGCGAGGTGCCGGCCGCCGGCATCATCACCGGCATCGGCCGCATCAAGGGGCAGGAGTGCATGGTGGTGGCCAACGACGCCACAGTCAAGGGGGGATCCTATTTCCCGCTCACCGTGAAGAAGCACCTGCGCGCCCAGGAAATCGCCAAGGAAAACAACCTCCCCTGCGTCTATCTGGTCGAATCGGGCGGCGCCAACCTGCCGCGCCAGGAGGACGTCTTCCCCGACCGCGACCACTTCGGCCGCATCTTCTACAACCAGGCGAGGCTCTCCGGCGCGGGGATCGCGCAGATCTCGGTGGTGCTCGGCTCCTGCACCGCCGGCGGCGCCTACGTGCCGGCCATGTCGGGCGAGAGCATCATCGTCCGCAACCAGGGGACCATTTTTCTGGCCGGGCCGCCGCTGGTGAAGGCCGCCACCGGCGAGGTGGTCAGCGCCGAGGATCTGGGGGGGGCGGACATCCACTGCCGCATCTCCGGGGTGACCGACCACTACGCCATGGACGACGGCCACGCCCTGGCCATCGCCCGGCGGGTGGTGGGGAACCTGAACCTGGTGAAGCGCCCGAGCGTCGCCCTGCGCGAGCCGGCGGAGCCGGTCTGCGACCCGCAGGAGATCTACGGGGTGATCCCGGCCGACAAGCGCAAACCCTACGACGTGCACGAGGTGATCGCCCGCATCGTGGACGGCTCCGAGTTCGACGAGTTCAAACAGCTCTACGGCACCACCCTGGTCTGCGGCTTCGCCCATATCTGGGGGTACCCGGTCGGCATCGTCGCCAACAACGGCATCCTCTTCTCCGAATCGGCCCAGAAGGGGGCGCACTTCATCGAGCTCTGCAGCCAGCGGGGCATCCCCCTGATCTTCCTGCAAAACGTCACCGGCTTCATGGTGGGGAGCAAGTACGAGGCGGGGGGGATCGCCAAGGACGGCGCCAAGATGGTCACCGCCGTCTCCTGCGCCGCGGTCCCCAAGTTCACCGTCATCACCGGCGGCAGCTTCGGCGCCGGCAACTACGGCATGTGCGGCCGGGCCTACTCCCCGCGCTTTCTCTGGATGTGGCCCAACGCCCGCATCTCGGTGATGGGCGGGGAGCAGGCGGCGAGCGTCCTGGCGCAGGTGAAGCGCGACGGCATGGAGTCGCGCGGCGAGAGCTGGAGCGCCGAGGCGGAACAGGCCTTCAAGGCGCCGATCCTGGAGCAGTACGACAGCCAGGGGCACCCCTACTACGCCTCCGCCCGCATCTGGGACGACGGCATCATCGACCCGGCCGACACCAGGATGGTGCTGGGGCTCGCCATCTCCGCGGCCATGAACGCCCAGCCGGAGAAAACCGAGTTCGGCGTCTTCAGAATGTAAAAAAATACCCGACAACAGGTGGTGCCATGAGCGAGCCGAACATACTAAGCCAACTGGACGAGCAGGGGATAGCCACCCTGACCATGAACCGCCCCGAACTGCACAACGCCTTCGACGACCAACTGATCGTCGACATGACCGCCGAGCTGAAACGGCTGGAGGGGGACGAGCGGGTCCGGGTGGTGCGGCTGGCCGGCGCCGGCAAAAGCTTCTCGGCCGGCGCGGACCTGAACTACATGCGGCGCATGTCGAGCTACACCCGCGAAGAGAACATGAGCGACGCCCTGGTGCTGGCGGGGCTGATGCAGACCCTGAACGCGCTGGCCAAGCCGACCATCGCCCTGGTGCAGGGAGTCGCCTACGGCGGCGGAGTGGGGCTTGCCTCCTGCTGCGACATCGTGCTGGCCGCCGAGCGCGCCACCTTCTGCCTTTCCGAGGTGAAGCTCGGCATCATCCCGGTGGTGATCTCCCCCTACGTGATCGCCGCCATCGGCGCGCGCGCCTGCCGGCGCTACTTCCAGACCGCCGAGGCCTTCGACGCCCGCGAGGCCTGCCGGCTCGGCCTGGTGAACGAGGTGGTCGAGGATCAGGCGGCGCTTTTCGAGCGCAGCTCCCAGATCGCCGCGACGCTTCTGAAGAACGCGCCCACGGCCATGTCCGAGGCCAAGCGCATGATCCCGCTGGTGGCGGGGCGTCCGGTGAACGACGAGTTGATCGCCGAGACCGCCGCCCACATCGCCGACCGGCGCGCCTCGGCCGAGGGGCGCGAAGGGCTGGCGGCCTTCCTGGAAAAGCGCAAGCCGGGGTGGATCGCGGGCTGAGGGAATTATCCAAACACGGAGCAACCGAGTAACGGGGAGAAATCAATTACCATGTTCGATAAAATCCTGATCGCCAACCGGGGCGAAATCGCCTGCCGCATCATCCGCACCGCCCGCCGCCTCGGCATCCGCACGGTGGCGGTCTACTCGGACGCCGACGCCGGCGCCATGCACGTCTCCATGGCGGACGAGGCCTGTCGGCTGGGCCCGGCCGAGGCCAAGCAGAGTTACCTGCGCCCCGAACTGATCCTGGAGGCGGCCCTTGCCAGCGGCTGCCAGGCGGTGCATCCAGGCTACGGCTTTCTCTCCGAAAACGCCGAGTTCGCCGAGGCCTGCGCCGCCGCCGGCATCGTCTTCATCGGGCCGCCGGCGGAGGCGATCCGGGCCATGGGCTCCAAGAGCGCCGCCAAGAGGATCATGGAGAACGCGGTGGTCCCGCTGGTGCCGGGCTATCACGGCGAGGATCAGGACCCGGCGTTTCTGCGGGAGGCGGCCGGCGGCATCGGCTATCCGGTGCTGATCAAGGCCACCGCCGGCGGCGGCGGCAAGGGGATGCGCGTGGTCTGGGAGGCCCAGGCCTTCGACGACGCCCTGGCCGGCGCCAAGCGCGAGGCGAGCGCCTCCTTCGGGGACGATCGGGTGCTTTTGGAAAAATACCTGACCCGCCCGCGCCACGTGGAGATCCAGGTCTTTGCCGACGGCTTGGGGAACGCCATCCACCTGTTCGAGCGCGACTGCTCCATCCAGCGCCGCCATCAAAAGGTGCTGGAAGAGGCCCCGGCTCCGGGGATGAAGGATTGGCTCCGGGAGCGGATGGGGGGGGCGGCGGTGGCCGCGGCCAAGGCGATCGGCTACGTCGGCGCCGGCACCGTGGAGTTCCTGCTCGACGAGGACGGCTCCTTCTACTTCATGGAGATGAACACCCGGCTGCAGGTGGAGCATCCGGTGACCGAGATGATCACCGGGCAGGACCTGGTGGAGTGGCAGTTGAAGGTGGCCGCCGGAGCGCCTCTTCCCTGCCGCCAGGAGGATCTGGCCGTCTGCGGCCACGCCATCGAGGCCCGCATCTACGCGGAGGACCCGCTGCGCGACTTCCTCCCCGCCACCGGCGAGCTCACCCATCTGCGCACCCCGCAGGAGAGCGCCCACGTGCGCATCGACACCGGCGTGCGCCAGGGCGACAGGGTGAGCATCCATTACGATCCGATGATCGCCAAGCTGATCGTCTGGGACACGGACCGGGCCGGGGCCGTGCGGCGCCTGCGGGCGGCGCTGGCCGATTACCAGGTGGTGGGGGTCACCACCAACATCGGTTTTCTGGCCCAGGTCGCCGCCAATCCCGCCTTCGCGGCGGGGGAGCTGGACACGGGTTTCATCGAGCGGCACCGGGCCACCCTGTTCCCCGAGGCGCAGCCGGCCTCGGACCGGGTGCTGGCGCTGGCCTGCCTGGACGTGCTCTTGAGGCGCAGCGCCGAGGCGGCCGCGGCGGCCGCCGCCTGCGCCGACCGCTGGTCTCCCTGGCACCTGACCACCGGCTGGCAAGTGAACGGCGACAACCACCATGTGCTGCTTTTCCGCGACGGGGAGCAGAGCGTGGCCGTCACCGCCCACTACCGGCCCGACGGCTATCAGCTCGACCTCTCCGGCGGACCGATGCTGGTTAGGGGCAAACTGGACGAGGCCGGCGACCTGTTGGCCGACCTGGGAGGGATGCGGGTGAAGGCGAGCGTGGTGCGCCACGGGGACGATCTGACCATCGTCACCCACGGCAGCAGCCACCGGCTCACCCTGCACGATCCGCTGGCGCATCTGGGCCAGCAGGAAGGGGCGGGCGGCAGCCTGACCGCCCCCATGCCCGGCAAGATCGTGGCGCTGCTGGTCGAGGCCGGCGCCAGGGTCGAGCGCGGGGCGCCGCTTTTGATCATGGAGGCGATGAAGATGGAGCACACCATCACCGCGCCCCGCGACGGGGTGGTGGCCGAGGTCTTCTATCGACCGGGAGAGGTGGTCAACGACGGCGCGATACTGTTGGCCTTTGCCGAGGAAGGGGAACGGGTGACGACATGAGAGTCCCGAAACGGGTGAAGATGGTCGAGGTGGGGCCGCGCGACGGCCTGCAGAACGAACAGGTGATCGTCCCTACCGAGGTGAAGATCGGGCTGATCGACCGGCTTTCCGCCGCCGGGCTCTCCGCCATCGAGGTCACCAGTTTCGTCTCTCCCAAATGGGTGCCGCAGATGGCCGACAACGCCCGGGTGTTGGCCGGCATCACCCGGCGCCCGGGGGTCAGCTATTCGGCGCTGGTGCCGACCATGCAGGGTTTCCAGGCGGCGCTGGCCGCCGGGGTGGACGAGATCGCCGTCTTCGGTTCGGCCTCGGAATCCTTCTCCCAAAAGAACATCAACTGCTCGATCGCCGAGAGCCTGGAGCGCTTCGGCGCCGTGATCGCCGCCGCCCGCCGCAACGGCATCCCGGTGCGCGGCTACGTCTCCTGCGTACTCGGCTGTCCCTACGAGGGAGAGGTGTCGCCCAAGGCGGTGGCCCAGGTGGCGGCGAGGCTTCTGGCGATGGGGTGCTACGAGATATCGCTCGGCGACACCATCGGCCTGGCCGGCCCGGCCAAGGCCCAGGCCATGATCAGGACGGTGGCCGCCCGGGTGCCGCGGGAGCGGCTGGCGGTCCATTTCCACGACACCTACGGCCTGGCGCTGGCCAACATCCTGTCGGTGCTGGAATTGGGGATCGCCGTGGTCGACAGCTCGGTGGACGGCCTGGGGGGGTGTCCCTACGCCAAGGGGGCCGCCGGCAACGTGGCCAGCGAGGATCTCCTTTGCATGCTGAACGGGCTCGGCATCGAGACCGGCGTCGACCTGGGTGAGCTGATCGCCGCCGGCGCGTACATTTCCTCCTTTCTCGACCGTCCTTTCGGCTCCAAGGTCGCCCGGGCGCTGGTCGGGAAGGGGTAGTAGTTTACATTTTCCGAAGGAGGGGTTCCATGTCACAACAGCTCGATTTCACGGTAGGTTCGCTGCTCGACCACATAGCCGGCCGCTATCCGGACCACGACGCGCTGGTGTATCCCGAGCGCGGCCTGCGCTACAGCTACCGGCAGTTCAGCGAACTCACCCGCCAGGTGGCCAAGGGGCTCTTGCAGATGGGGGTCGGCAAAGGGGACAACGTCTCCATCTGGGCCTACAACGTCCCCGAATGGGTGATCCTCCAGTTCGCCACCGCCCGCATCGGCGCGGTGCTGGTCACCGTCAACACCAGCTATAAATCTGCGGAACTGAGCTATATCCTCAACCAGTCCGACTCCACCACGCTCTTCATGGTGGAGCGCTTCAAGGACACCGACTACGTTCAGACCCTGAACGAGGTGGTGCCCGAACTGGCGGGGTCCGAGCCCGGAAAGCTGGTCAGCGCGGAGCTCCCTTATCTGAAGAACGTGGTCTTTTTGGGCGAGGGCGAGCCTGCCGGCATGCTCAACTTCAGCCGGATCATCGCCTTGGGAGCGCAGGCGGACGACGCGCGGCTGGCGGCGGTGGAGGCCACGCTCGACTGCCACGAGGTGATCAACATGCAGTACACCTCCGGCACCACCGGCTTTCCCAAGGGGGTCATGCTCACCCACTACAACGTGGTCAACAACGGCTTCAACATCGGCGAGTGCATGGAGCTTTCCGAAAACGACCGCCTCTGCATCCCGGTTCCCTTCTTCCACTGCTTCGGCTGCGTTTTGGGCGTGATGGCCTGCGTCACCCACGGCTCCGCCATGGTCCCGGTGGAGATCTTCGATCCCTTGAAGGTGCTGCAGACCGTGGAAAAGGAGCGCTGCACCGCCCTGCACGGCGTGCCCACCATGTTCATCGCCGAGCTGGAGCATCCAGAATTCCACAAGTTCGACCTGACGAGCCTCAGGACCGGGATCATGGCCGGCTCCAACTGCCCGATCGAGGTGATGAAAAAAGTGATCACCCAGATGCACGCCTCCCAGATCACCATCGCCTACGGCCAGACCGAGTCCTCCCCGGTCATCACCCAGACCAGGACCGACGATCCCATCGAGCTGAGGGTGGCCACCGTCGGCTGCGCGCTTCCCGACGTGGAGGTGAAGATCGTCGACATCGAGAGCGGCGAGCCGCTCGCCCCCGGCAAACAGGGGGAGCTTTGCACCCGCGGCTACCACGTGATGAAGGGGTATTACAAGATGGCCGAGGAGACGGCGCGCGCCATCGACCCGGAGAACTGGCTGCACACCGGCGACCTGGCGGTGATGGACGAGAACGGCTACTGCAAGATCACCGGGCGGATCAAGAACATGATCATCCGCGGGGGAGAGAACATCTATCCCCGGGAGATCGAAGAGTTCCTCTACACCCATCCGAACATCTCCGACATCCAGGTTTACGGCGTTCCCGACCGCAAGTACGGCGAGCAGGTGATGGCGGCCATCGTCCTGAAAAAGGGGGTGGCCATGGGCGAAGAGGAGGTGCGCGAGTACTGCCAAGGCAAGATCGCCAACTACAAGATCCCGCGCTACGTGAAATTCGTCGACGCCTATCCGATGACCGCCTCCGGCAAGATCCAGAAGTTCAAGCTGCGGGAATGGGCGATTCGGGAGCTGCAGTTGGAGGAGGTAGCGCCGGCGTCCTAGCGCTGGTCCACATATCCGTTTATCTCAACCGAACTCTGCCAAAGGAGTGTCAGCGGCATGACCGAATACGATTACTGGAAGATTTTCCCCCGACTCCCCCGCAAGGTCACCATCGGCGACATCACCGTGCGCGACGGTTTCCAGCACGAAGAGACCTTCATCTCCACCGCCGCCAAGATCTACTATCTGGAAGAGCTGATCTTTGCCGGCTGCCGCAACATCGAGGTCACCAACCTGGGCAACCCGCACCTGATGCCGCAGTTCCGCGACGCCGAGGAACTGCTGCGGCATCTGCGCGGCGAGGGCTTTCGCCGGCGCTGCGCCGCCCGGGGGATCGACTACTCCGAGATCTGCCTGACCGCCATCACCATCCGGGAGAGCGCCGTGGAGCGCGCCGTGGAGTTGAGCAAACAGGGGATCGGGCCGGACCGGCTCTTGATGATGGTCTCCACCGAGGAGATGCACCACTTCGCCAACTCCGGCTGCACGCTGCCGCAGTACTGGCGGGAGGCGGAGCGCAGCATCAAGAAGTGCAACGACGCCGGGCTGAAGATGTGCGGCACGGTTTCCACCATCTGGGGGAGCCCGATCGGCGGCGCCACCGAGCTTGCCGACGCGGTTGAATTCAGCAAGCGCTGGCTCTCCATCGGCGCCCACGACGTCGAGCATGCCGATCACGACGGCAGCGCTTCGGCGCCCGACGTCTACCGCTATTTCTCCATGGTGCTGGATGCGCTTCCCGACACCAGCCTGCACATCGCCCATTTCCACGAGACCAAGCGGCTGGCCGCGGCTTCGGTGCTGGCGGCGTTGCAGGCCGGCATCACCCATTTCGAGGCGACCCTGGGCGGGCTGGGCGGGCAGCCGGCCAACTTCCTGGACGACTGTCCGGTCAAGGGGACCGGCGACTATTACTACAAGGATCCGCGCTACGTCGGCCTGGTGACGCTGGAGGACACCCTGGTGCAGATCGACGAGATGGGGATCGAGCACGGCTGGGACCTGGACCGGGTGCTGGTGCTGGGGCGCCAGTTGGAAAAGACGCTCGGCAAGAGGCTTCGTTCCGAGGCCATCATCAACGGCCGCACCGAGGCGCAGGGACACCCGGAGTACGCCCGTCCGGGGCTGGCCGACGCCAAGGCGAAGCAGGGCGAGCTGCCGGGACAGAAGCTGCCGGCCGAGTGGGCGGCGCTGGGGTAGGGTTTGTCAGTGAGGGGTGGTGGGATTGGCCACGTTTGCTGACGTGGAGCCTTCCCCGCCCCCCTTCCTTCCCGCAGATGGGCATGCGCAGAATGCGTCGAAGTTGTAAAAAGATGTTTTATATTTTCTCACCTTGTTGTACGATCTCTCACCGTTTGGATTCTTTCCGCTCCCGCAGGGAAGAACCGTCTTTCCGCATTCCCGATCCTTCTCCGTGACGCCGCGCTGTTAGCGGCCGGCACGCCCTTTGCGCACGTTACGGAGGTCCGCTTGCCTTCCTTTAACCGCAGCCGTTTCATCCTCGCCCGCTGGACCATCTACTCGATCCTGGTCGTCACCTACATGCTGGTTTTTTTCCACCGCATGGCGCCGGCGGTGATCTCCGCCGACCTGATGGCGGCGTTCAAGACCAGCGGCGCTGCCTTGGGCTCTTTGGCCGCCATGTATTTCTATATCTACACGGCCATGCAGATTCCGGCCGGCGTCCTGGCCGACACGCTGGGGGCGCGGGCCACGGTCACCGCCGGCAGCCTGGTGGCCGGGATCGGCTCGCTCACCTTCGGGATGGCCGGCAGCTTCGCCACCGCTTCGCTCGGACGCGCCCTGGTCGGCCTCGGGGTTTCCGTGGTCTTCGTCGGTCTTTTCAAGAGCAACAGCGTCTGGTTCTCCGACCGCAATTTCGGCATGATCAGCGGCTTGACCCTGCTGCTCGGCAACATCGGCGCCATCTCCTCCGCCGGCCCTCTGGCCGCGCTTTTGCGCAGCTACTCCTGGCGCACCGTCTTTGTCGCCCTGGGCGCGCTCACCTTGGCCCTGGCGCTTTTGACGGCGCTCCTGGTGCGCAATTGCCCGGAAGACATGGGGCTTCCCTCGCTGCGGGAAATGGAGGGAAAGGCGAGCCACTCTCCCCGTAAACTGCACTGGTGGGGCGATCTGAAAAGCGTGCTCGGCACCTGGGACGCCTGGCCGGGGCTTTGGGTGGGCATGGGGATGGTCGGCGGCATGCTCGCCTTCATAGGTCTTTGGGCCATACCGTTTCTGCGCGACATCCATGGGCTGAGCCGCTCGGCGGGAGCCGGCTACACCACCACCGCGCTCGCCGGCTTCGCGGTCGGCTCCATGCTGGCCGGCTGGCTGTCGGACCGGATGGGGCGCCGCAAGCCGGTGATCCTCTCCGGCACCCTGCTCTACGCGCTCGCCTGCCTGGGACTCGCCTTTCTCCCCTGGCGGCCCGGCCCGGTGGGGCTTTCCCTCTTCGCCCTGATCGGCTTCAGTTCCGGCGGCTTCGTGGTCATCTTCGCCAACGCCAAGGAGGTGGTGGCGCCGGCTCTGGCGGGCATGGCGGTAGGCCTGGTCAACACCGGCATATTTTTCGGGGCGGCCGTCATGCAGCCGCTCTTCGGCTGGGCCATGGACCTCGCCTGGGACGGCCGGATGACCAACGGCGTGCGGGTTTACGCGGCGACCGATTACCACTTCGGATTTCTGCTGATGCTCTGCTTCGCCGCCCTGGGGGTGGGCGGCGCGCTAAAAATCAGGGAAACCCGCTGCCGCAACGTCACCATCGGCGACTGACTCCCTCGTTCGCCAAGCCGGTTCTGCAGGTCGTGTTGAGCGGCTTCATCGCGAAACACGACATTGCGACTGTTGCACCGTTGCGACGTCGCGTTTCGTACCTCAACGCGACCTACGGAAATAGGCGCCGACGATCAAGCCTTTCCTTTACGTAAGAACTCGCCCTGGGCCGTTTTCCTCAAGTCAAACCGCTTTATCCTCCTGAATACCTCCCTGCTGCCGGTATCGGTGCCATGATTTAAAATAGTTCATCGTTTGCTAAAAATGCGTTCTATATATGCTTGACATGCACGTAAACTGAATGTATCTTGGGGCCAAATTTCTGCTGCTGGAGACAACGATGAAAGAGGTCTTTGTTGTGGAGTCGCTGAGAACGCCTTTCGGTTCTTTCGGCGGCGTTTTGTCCGAGGTGGAGGCGCCGCTTTTGGGCGGATCGGTGATGAAGGCGCTTTTGGAGCGCACGGGGCTCGACCCGGCCGAGGTCGGCGAGGTGATCGCCGGCCAGGTGCTTGCCGGCGGCACGGGACAGGCGCCCGCACGCCAGGCGATGCGCGCGGCCGGCATTCCGGACGCGACTCACGCTATGACCATCAACAAGGTCTGCGGCTCCGGCTTGAAATCCCTGATGCTGGGCGCGGGCTCCATCAGGCTGGAAGACTCCGAACTGGTGATAGCAGGCGGCATGGAGAACATGTCGCTTGCCCCCTTCATCCTGAAGAAGGCCCGCTACGGCTACCGGATGGGGAGCGGCGAGCTGCTGGACCTGATGATCTACGACGGCCTGCGGGACCCCTATTCGGGGCGGCACATGGGCGAGATCGCCGAAGACGCCATCGCCAAGCACGGCCTGACTCGGGAGGCGCAGGACCAGTTCGCCATCCGCTCCTATCACCTGGCCCAGGAAGCGGTCCGGGGCGGCGTCTTCAAGGACGAGATCTCTGCCGTGGTCAAGAAGGGGCGCAAGGGCGAGGAGGTGGTGAGCGAGGACGAGGAGCCTTTCAAGGTCGATTTCGCCAAGCTCACCGCGCTGAAGCCGGTTTTCAGCAAGAGCGGCACCATCACCGCCGCCAACGCCTCCAGCATCAACGACGGCGCGGCCTTCTCCCTTTTGGCCGGGCCGCAGGCGCTCAAGCGCCACCGTCTGACCCCCAAGGCGCGTGTCGTCGCCTATGCCACCTGCAGCCTGCACCCCGACCTGTTCACCGACGCGCCGGTGGGCGCCATCAAGGCGGCCTGCCAGCGGGCCGGGTTGAAAACCGGCGACATCGACCTCTTCGAGATCAACGAGGCCTTCGCCGCGGTGACCATGATCGCCATCAAGGATCTGGAGCTTGATCCGGCCAAGGTGAACGTGAACGGCGGCGCCTGCGCCATCGGCCACCCCATCGGCGCCAGCGGCGGCAGGCTGACGGCGACCCTGGTGAGAGAGCTGCACAAGCGGCAGGCCCGCTACGGTCTGGCCTCGCTCTGTATCGGCGGCGGCGAGGCGGTGGCGGTGATTTTCGAAAGGGTTTGAGAACGGGCAAGGGGTTTTAACAACCAGCTACTCACGCCGCTTGCGGCGGATCGGCAAAGGAGACCGCATGGAAACCACCAGCATCGTATCGGAGATCGCCGACGGCATCGCCCGGGTCACCATCAATCGGCCGGAGAGCCTGAACGCCCTGAACAGCCAGGTGCTGGGGGAGCTGGAATGCGTCCTCTACGGCCTGGAACAGGACGCCGGGGTGCAGGTGGTGATCCTCACCGGCGCCGGCAAGAAGGCGTTCGTGGCCGGGGGCGACATCAAGGAAATGGCGGCGATGAGCGCCTATCAGGCGCATCAGTTCGCCCAAAAAGGGCAGCGGGTGCTGCTCTTCATCGAAAAGATGAGCAAACCGGTGATCGCCGCGGTCAACGGTTACGCGCTGGGCGGCGGGCTGGAGTTGGCGCTCGCCTGCGACATCATCTACGCCTCGGAGAACGCCAGGCTCGGTTTCCCCGAGGTCACCCTCGGCGTCATCCCCGGCTTTGGCGGGACGCAAAACATCTCGCGGCTGATCGGTCCCAACCGCTCCAAGGAGCTGGTCTTCAGCGGCAGGATGATCACGGCCCAGAAAGCCGAGGCCTGGGGGATCGTCAACGAGGTGTTCCCGCAGGAGCAGTTGGCGGAGAAGGCGATGGAGCTGGCGCGGGAGATCGCCAAGAACGGCAGCGTCTGCGTCGGCTACGCCAAGAGCGCCATCGTCAACGGCCTCAACATGTCCAAGGAGGACGGTTTCCGCTACGAGAGTTCGCTCTTTGGCGTTTTGTGCGACACGGAAGACAAGAAGGAGGGGATGGGCGCCTTCATCGAGAAGCGCAAGGCCCAGTTCCAGGGGAAATAAAACCAACGGCCGATTGCCACAAAAACGCACAAAAGGCACAAAAAAAACTTAACGGCGGCGGGGAGCCGAAGGGGCGACCCTGCCAAACCGCATTCAAGGGGGAGGATACGATGGATTTTGAATTAAGCCAGGACCACAAGGTGTTGAGGGATTCGGTGCGCGATTTCGTCGAGAAGGAGATCAAGCCGATCGCCATCAAGATTGACGAGGATCACATGATCCCGGACGCGCTGGTGAAGAAGATGGGCGAGATGGGCTTTCTCGGCAGCTACCTCCCCGAGGAGTACGGCGGCGCCGGCCTGGACATGCTCTCCTACGCCATCGTGGTCGAGGAGGTCTCCAAGGCCTGCGGCTCCTCCGGCGTGCTGATCTCGGCCCACACCTCCCTGGCCTGCAATCCGATCTACGCCTTCGGCACCCCCGAGCAGAAGAAAAAATGGCTCCCCGACTTGAACACGGGAAAGGTCATCGGCTCTTTCCTCCTGACCGAGCCGGACGCGGGGAGCGACGCGGGCGCCATCACCACCAACTACAAGCGCGACGGCGAGGACTTCGTGGTGAACGGCGCCAAGATCTTCATCACCAACGGCGGCTATAAGGGAACCGGCGTGCTCTTCGCCACCTCGGACAAAAGCCTCAAGCACAAGGGCGTTTCCGCCTTCATCATCGACCTGCAGTCCCCCGGCGTCGTGATCCTCAAGAACGAGAACAAGATGGGGATCCGCGGCAGCTACACGACCGCCTTCGCCCTGGACAACGTCCGCATCCCGGCCGCGAACCTGCTCGGCCAGGAAGGGCAGGGGTTCAAGATCGCCATGGATACCTTGAACGGCGGGCGCATCGGCATCGCCTCGCAGGCGCTGGGTATCGCCGAAGGCGCCTTCGAGCGCGCCCTGGCCTACTCCAAGGAGAGAAAGCAGTTCGGCCACCCCATCTGCGAACTGCAGGCGATCCAGTTCAAGCTGGCGGACATGTACGCCAAGATCGAGACCAGCAAGCTCATGACCTACAAGGCCGCCTGCCTGAAGGACGCCAAGAAGAACTACACCATCGAGTCCGCCATGTGCAAGATGCTCGCCTCCGAGGCGGCGACCTACGTCACCAAGGAAGCGATGCAGATCCACGGCGGCTACGGCTTCATCGTCGATTACGAGGTGGAGCGGATGTACCGCGACGCCAAGATCACCGAGATCTACGAGGGGACCAACGAGGTGCAGCGCGTGGTGATCTCGAAGCTGCTCCTCTCCTAGCATGGAACTGGAGAAAGGGCAGGTTCAGGTATATACCGGCAACGGCAAGGGGAAAACGACCGCCGCCCTCGGCTTGGCGCTGAGGGCGGTGGGGCGCGGGCTCAGGGTCTGCATGGTGCAGTTCATCAAGGGGGGCGGGGAGTACGGCGAGCACCTGGCGGCGGAGCGGTTGGCGCCGCTGCTGACCATCCACCAGACCGGCCGCGACTGCTGGATCTTCAAGGACAAGCTCGATCCGGAGGACATCCGCATCGCCCGCGAGACCCTGGAACTGGCCCGCCGGGCGCTGACCGGCGGCCAGTACGACCTGGTCATCCTGGATGAGATCAACGGCGCCGCCTGGTTCGGTCTGATCGGCGTTGAAGATATCCTGGAACTGATCGCCGCCCGGCCGGAGCTCACCGAGCTGGTGCTGACCGGCAGGAGCGCCGACCCGCGGGTGATCGAGGCGGCCGACCTGGTGACGGAAATGGTCGAGGTGAAGCACTACTACCAGGCCGGGGTGCAGGCGCGCATCGGCATCGAAAAGTGAGGGGAGCTGGCATGAAGATTCTGGACGGCATCAAGGTTTTGAATTTGGCGCTCAACCTCCCGGGACCGGTGGCGGCCCAGCGCCTGCATGAGATGGGCGCCTCGGTGGTGAAGGTCGAGCCTCCGGCCGGCGATCCGATGGAGCTGTACAGCGCCGTCTGGTACCGTGACATGGCTGTCGGCCACACCGTGTTGCGCCTGGACCTGAAGGCTGCGGGCGACAAGGAGCGCCTGGACGTTTTGCTTGCCGAGACCGACCTGCTGATCAGCGCCACACGTCCGGCGGCCATGGAGCGGCTGGGACTCGGCTGGAGCGTTCTGCACGAGAAATACCCGCGGCTTTGCCAGGTGGCCATAGTCGGCTATCCGGCGCCCCGTGAAAACGAAGCCGGGCACGACCTGACCTATCAGGCGTCGCTCGGGCTTCTTACCCCTCCGCATATGCCGCGCACCCTTTTGGCGGACATGGCCGGCGCGACGCAGACCACCTTGGCCGGACTGGCGCTGCTTTTAGGGCGCGAGCGCGGTCAGGGGGGCGGCTACGCCGAGGTGGCTCTTTCCGACGCGGCGGCGGCCATGGCCGAACCGTTGACCTACGGGACCACCGCGCCGGGAGCGCTCCTTGGCGGCGGCGCTCCCGAGTACAACCTGTACCAGGCCAAGACGGGCTGGGTCGCCCTGGCGGCGCTGGAGCCGCATTTCAAAAAGCGCGCCGAAGAGGCCCTGGGCATCGCCACCATCGACCAGTACCGGGCCGCCTTCGCGACCAGGAGTGCCGAGGAGTGGCAGGAATGGGGGCGGCAGTTGGACGTCCCCATCGTGGCGCTGGTTTCCGAGTAACGCAAAAAAAGTCGAAAAACTTAGCACACCTTGAACTGGCGGAGACTATCGAACGGTTAACCCGGGAGGACTAGATGCAACTCGATCTCACTGCTGAACAGAAGCTGATCCAGGATACGGCCCGCAACTTCGCCAAGGCCGAGCTGGAGCCGTTGGCCGCAAAGCTCGACCGGGAGGACGACCGCCCGGCGTTTCTGGCCAACCTGAAAAAACTGGCCGAACTGGGCTTCATGGGGCTGAACGTGAAATCCGCCTACGGCGGCTCGGAGGCGGGAGTGATCGCCTTCAGCGTCGCCATGGTGGAGATCGCCCGCGCCTGCGCCTCCACGGCGGTGACGGTGTCGGTCAGCAACATGGTCTGCGAGGTGATCCAGGCGCTCGGCACGGAGGAGCAGAAGCAGGCCTATATCCCCCGCATCTGTTCGGGCGAATATGCGGCGGGGGCCTTTGGCCTGACCGAGACCGGCGCGGGCTCCGACCCGGCGGGGATGACGACCTCGGCCGTTTTGGACGGAAACCACTGGGTGCTGAACGGCGCCAAGATCTTCATCACCAGCGCGCCCTACGCCGGGGTCTTCGTGGTCTGGGCCGTCACCGACAAGAGCGCGCCCAAGGGGAAGGGGATCAGCTGCTTTCTGGTGGAACAGGGGGCGCCGGGCCTGGTGATCGGCAAGCAGGAGGAGAAGACCGGCCAGCACGCCTCGGCGACCAACGAGCTGATTTTCGACAATTGCCGGGTCCCGAAAAGCGCGTTGATGGGGAAACTCAACGACGGCTTCCGCATCGCGGTGGGAGAGCTGGCCGGCGGGCGGATCGGCATCGGCTCGCTGGGGTTGGGAGTGGGGCTGGCCGCGCTGGATTTCGCCACCAAGTACGCCACCGACCGCGCGCAGTTCGGTCAGAAGATCAGCAACTTCCAGGCGATCCAGTGGATGATCGCCGACGGCTACACCGAACTGGAAGCGGCCCGCCTGCTGCTCCTGAACGCCGCCTTTCGCAAGGAGAACGGCCGGACCTTCGCCAAGGAGGCTTCCATGGCCAAGCTCTTCGCCACCGAGGCGGCCAACAAGGTCTGCTACCAGGCCGTGCAGATGCTGGGGGGCTACGGCTACACCCGCGATTTCCCCGTGGAGCGCTATGCCCGCGACGCGCGCATCACCGCCATCTACGAGGGGACCAGCGAGATCCAGCGGCTGATCATTTCCCGCGAGATCCTGCGGGAGTTCGCCGCCTCGTAGCGGCGGGCTTTACCTTGAAAAAGAAATTTATCGAAAAAAGGAGGTAGGCATGAGCAGTGGCAAGCGCATCACGTTGCAGCAGGCCGCGGAGATCGTCAAGGATGGTTCCAGTCTGACCTTTTCCGGCTTCACCATTTGGCGTCGCCCTTTTGCCCTCGTGTATGAATTGATCCGCCAAGGGAGAAAGGGGCTCCACCTGATCGAGGTCAACGGCGGGCCGCAGACGGAGTTTCTGGTCGGCGCCGGCTGCGTCGATATCTGGGAGTCGTGCTGGGTGGGCCATGAGCTGTACGGCAAGTACGGCGCCAACCTCTCCCGCAAGGTCGGCACCAAGGAGATCCTGGTCGAAGACTACAGCCACGCCGAGATGATGTTCCGCTTCGCGGCGGCGGCGGCGGGCTCCCCCTACGCGATCACCCAGACCTCGCTCGGCACCGACATCCACAACCCCGACTACGACACGCTCGGCAAGGCCGGGCTCAGGGACGGCAAGCGCATCGCCAGCCACAAATACGTGTTCACCGAGGATCCCTTCTACGGCGCCGGCTCCCAGGTGCTGGTCCCCGCGGCCAAGGTGGACGTGGCGGTCATGTGCGTGCAGCAGGTGGGCGAGGAGGGGACGGTGCGCACCAGCGGCCAGTTCTATTCGGACCCGGAAGCAGCCCGCGCCGCCGACATCACCATCGTCATCGCCGAGGAGATCGTCCCGGAGGAGTACCTGCGCCGGGAAAGCGATCGCAACACCATCGCCAGCTTCGAGGTGGATTACATCCTGGAGTGCCCCTTCGGCGCCCATCCGACCGGCATGTTCGGCCGCTACGACGTGGACGGCGCCTTCCTCAAGGATTTCTACGCCGGGACCCGCACCCAGGAGGGGTTCGACGCCTTCGCCAAGGAGTGGATCCACGGCCAGGACCACATGAGCTATCTGGAAAAACTGGGCTGGCCGCGGATGCTCAACCTGAAGGCCAACACCGCGCTCAACTACAGCACCGGCGTGAAAAGGGGGCAATGATATGGATACGCAGTATGCAAATCCCGAAGAATACGGGCTGGCCGACCTGCTCTGCTGCGCCGCCGCGCGCGAGGTGCAGGACCACGAGATCGTCTTCGCCGGCACCGGCCTTCCCATGGTGGCGATCATGCTGGCCCAAAAGACCCACGCCCCCAACCTGAAGCTGATCTTCGAAGCCGGGACCCTGGACGGCCGGCCGCCCGAGATCCCGACCTCGGTGGGCGACGCCCGCTGCGAGATGGGGGCATCCCGCTCCTCGGGGCTCAACGACGCCTTCAGCATCGCCCAGCGCGGCCACGTCGACCTGGGTTTTCTGGGGGGCGCCGAGGTGGACGAGTACGGCAACGTCAACACCACCTGCATCGGCGACTATTTGAATCCGGAGTTGCGGCTTACCGGCAGCGGCGGCAACCCGGACATCAACTCCTTCGCCAAGCGGACCGTCTTCATCATGGTGCACGAGAAGCGGCGCTTCACCGAGCGGGTAAGCTACATCACCAGCCCCGGCTGGCGGGTGAAGAAATGGCCCGGCGGCGACTTCGTCCACCGGCGCGAGCTGTACGGCTCCGCCTTCCGGGGCGGCCCCTCCGCGGTGATCAGCACCGCCGGAGTGTTCCGTTTCGACGACGAGGTGGGGCGGATCTACCTCGACACCTGCCATGCGGGCAAGACCCCGGCGGAGATCCGCGACATGTGCCAGTTCGACCTGGACATCTCGCGGGTCAGCGGCGAAACCGTGCCGCCGACCAGGAAGGAGCTGCACATCATCCACAACGTGCTCGATCCCGAGCAGATATTCATCCCGAAGGTGAAGAAGGCGTAGCTTTTCACCCTCCCCCGAACCTCTCGCCGGCGCAAAACTTAGGCTTTTGCCGAGGCTCCCCCTCCCCGCAAGGGGAGGGGGGACTGTTTGATGCAAAGGCGCATCAAGGGGGATGGGGCTTACGGCCCGCATCGACCGTAACGGCAGCGGGGTCGTGGGCGCTAAACAGTGCGACGGAAGATTAAAAAAAGGCCAAATTCGGCATGCCGAATTTGGCCTTAAGTTGTTGATCACAGGCCTCATGAGCCCGAATTTGGGAACTTTGTCGAGAAATTATCTCATGTGTCATGGTGGCTTAGGGAGAGGGAAGCCGCTTCCCTGAGGGGAGGGCGTTCGCTACTCGCCGCGCCGTCTGCGGTACACGCGCCAGTCCTTGCCAAGTATCAAGCGCGCGCCGCGCTTGAAGGTCAAGTAGGACCAGGCCCAGTGGAACACCACCAGGAAACGATTGGCGAAGCCGGTCAGGAAGTAGATGTGCACGCAGAGCCAGGCGACCCAGGCGACAAAACCGGTGAAACGAAGCTTGCGAAACTGGCCGACGGCCTTGTTCTTGCCGATGGTCGCCAGCATCCCTTTATCCAGGTAATGAAACGGTTGGCGCGCCTCTCCCCTTAGATCGGCCGCGATGTTGCGCGCCGCCGCGCGCCCCTGCTGCAAGGCGACCGGAGCAAGCCCCGGCAGTTGCTTGCCGTCCGCAGCGGTGAAATTGGCCAGGTCCCCCGCCACGAAGATGTTGGCAAATCCCTTGACGCTCAGGTCGGGCTCGACCCGGACCCGCCCCTGCAGGTCCCGCGGCGCATCCAGGCTCTCCCCCAGGCTGGAAATCTTGACCCCGGCCGCCCAGAGCACGGTGGCAGCCGCAATCGCTTCGCCCCCAGCCGTCACCCCGTGCTCGTCCACCTGCGAAACCATGCAGGAGGTGCGGACCTCCACGCCCAGACCGGCCAAGGCGTCGGCGGCCGAAGCGGAGAGTTCGGGGGCGAAGGCGCCGAGAATGCGGGGCGCCCCTTCGATCAGGATCACGCGGCTCATGCGCGGGTCGATCGATCTGAAATCCTTGGCGACGGTGAAGTGGCTCATCTCGGCTATCGCCCCGGCCAACTCCACGCCGGTGGGGCCGCCGCCTATGATGACAAAGGTGAGGAGCCTTTGTTGCTGGTCCGGGTCTTGGCACGTCTCGGCCTTTTCGAAGGCGGTCAGGATGCGGCGCCTGATCTCGGTGGCCTGTTCCAGGGTCTTTAGCCCCGGCGCGAACTGCTCCCACTCCTCGTGCCCGAAATAGGCGTGGTTCGAGCCGCTGGCAAGGATCAAATAATCGTACTCAAGCGGCGCCCCCCCTTTGACCAGCACCCGCCGCCGAGCGGCATCCACCGATTCGACCTCCCCCAGGTGCACCCGCGTGTTGGCGAAGCGCGACAGCAACCCTCTGATGGGGGCGGCGATGTCCGCCGGATTGAGGCCCGCCAGGGCAACCTGGTAGAGCAGCGGCTGGAAAAGGTGGTGGTTCCTGCTGTCTATGACCGTGACGGCCACGCCCGCGACCTTGCCGAGCACCTTCGCGGCGTTGAGGCCGGCGAATCCGGCGCCGACGATCACTATCCGCTTTTCGGAAACGTTCATTGAATAAACTCCGCTGTTCGTGTGGTTCTGTGACTACGTAGGAAAGATCGTCGCGAGGAATCAGCCCGGGGCAGTGTCATTTAAGATCTAGCGTTCTGAGAGTGAGCGATGTACAATGCACCGCGGCTGGATAATTTCACTTGTAGTTGTTTCAAGGAGGAAGATGTGGGCGTAAAGCTTGAGCAGTTATCGGCTGCGGTCGGCAAGAATCCGGAGATTGCGGAGAAACTGGATCAGTTGCTGACGGGACCCAACGACCGGGCTTTCCTGGTGTGCGAATTCGACAATTGCAAATTCAACGACAAGGGACGTTGCAGCATCTATGCGGTGCAGGACGTGCCCAAGATGAGGCCCAACGCCCCCTGCGACAGATACGAGCCGCGTATCTGATGTACCAGGTGCCACGTCAGCAATGTGGACAATTCCCTCACCCCAGCCCCCCTCCCGCCAGGGGCGGGGGGCTGGGGTGAGGTGCACTGGTTCAAGGGAGAGGGGGCTTTTGATCCGCTGCGGCTAAGGCTGACTTACTCGCTCTCTGCCCGGGATGGTGATGCACAGGCATTGCGCCTCGGCGTAGACGGTTTCGCCGCAAAAAATTCGGCCGTGCACCATCACCTTGCGACCCTTGGCCGAAATGACCCGGCTTTCCATGGTGACCACCTTTTCCAGCGGCAGCATGCTGCGGAAAGTCACGTTGAGGTTGCCGACCACCACCGGATAGCCGACCGCCCAGGCAGCCAGCCCCAAGGCCTCGTCCATCACCGCCGCCACCGATCCGCCATGGGCGTGGCCGGGGGGGCCGCCGGTCTCCGGTCCGAACCAGATGCGCGCATGAAGATGCTGCTCGCCGTCGCGATAGTAGCGCATACGGAAGCGGTTGCCCTCAGGGTCGCCGGAAACGAAGCGCAAAGACGCTCCCACCAGTGAAGGTGCATCGAAGGGGATCCAGCCGGCATCCCCGCTCAGGTCGATCGGCGAGCAGGAACTCGTCCCTGCTTTCTCGCTTGCTGATTTCGTCACTATATTTTCCCTGTCGATCGTTATTGTAGTATGCGCCAGCGTGGCCCGGGTCTCCGCCGGGCCTCGCCGCTGTTCGTTCGTCGGCAGCGGCTGAGGATACTTGCTCCGACTCCCGATGTCAAGCGGCTTGGCGGTTTCAGGGGACCGGAGCCGCGGTCAAGGTCACGGTTTCGCAACCGGCGCCGGCGCTGCTCGAAGTCGCGGGGTGAGTGCAGGTCAAGCTGGCGTCGGTCATGCCGGTCAGGGTCATCGTGTCCATCTTGCAGTCGGGGGTGCCCATATCCATGGCGGTCATCAATTGCCCCGACGCATGTATCGACCAGGTCCCGCTCATGCTCTCCCCTGAACTGGGCGTCATGGTCATGGTATGGTCCGCTTTGAAGGTCATGGTGCCCTGGTCGCCATCCGAGTATTTGTAGGCGAAGCTTTTTCCGCTGACGATTATTTCAGTGAACATCAGGTAGGAACTGGTCTTGATCAGCGGGTTGTGGAAGTCGTGGCAGGCCGAACATTTAATTTGGCTCGCTGCGTACACGGCATTGTGGTTGGCGACAAGGGTGTCGTTGTTTACCTTGTGGCAGTCGAAGCAGCGGATGCTTCTCACGCTATTGGAGGAATAGGTCCCTAAAATGGAGCTGCCAAAGGCCGAAGGATCGGGGATGTTATGGGACGGGCCATGGCAGCCGACGCAACCGGCGGCGTTACTTTTACCGTCGGCAAAGGCGATGTTGGTGTAGTGGACGGACTGCTTGTAGCCGGCGAGAACCCCTTGACCGGTGGCGTCGAGCGTCGTCTCATGGCAACTCCAGCAACTCCCTTCTGCGGATTTCACCAGCGGGACGCTCATGACTATGGTGCCGGCATCACCCGTGCCGCCTTCGGGAATGCGGACGTTCATGACGAAGCCCTCGTAAACCGCGGCGTTGCAGGCGTCGAAAGCCGTTACGTTGACCGACACCGTTCCGGCATAGACGCCGTTGACGGTGACCCCGTCCTCGTTGTCGCTGCCGATGGTTGTCGTGGTTCGGACCACCGGGATAGCCTGCCCGTTCATGGCCGTGCCTATGACAGTCACCACAACGGTACTGACGATGTCGGGAGTCAACTTGGCAGCCGATTTATTTGCCGTTTTCGGATACGATAATTTGGCTGCGATGCGGGAATTCGAGTCGATTGCCGCGGTATTGACTATACTTGAGCCGCAGCCGGTTATCGCAAAGATCATAGTAATGAGCAGGGAGTAAAAGCCGTGGCGTGCATTCAATTTCATCAGACTCTCCAGGGGCGATCAAGGTCCAGTGTTTTTATCACGTTACGTCATTTTTTTCAATCGTATTTAATTTGTTTTTGATTTGGAAATATTTTTCACGCTGTCTTTTTAAAACAACAGTATTATTGGAACTTCTCTGCGTTTGGCGAGCTGACAGGGGGGGAGATGAGATCTGAACCGGCTTTGCATATGCTGGGCGACGAGAAACTGCTCGGCCTTCCTAAAACCGCCTTTCTCTGTTCGCGCAACTGCCCGACGCGGGTGGTGGCGAAATCGCGCGACTGGGCCGTCGCTCAGCGCGAAAAAGGGCGCTGCGTCATCTCCGGGTTCCATTCCCGCATCGAGAAGGAGGTACTTCGCCACTTGCTGCCGGGAACGCAGCCGATGATCCTGGTGCTTGCCCGGGGCATCATGCCGCGGCTGGAACCGGAGTTACGGAAACCACTCGACGCCGGTCGGCTGTTGATCGTCAGCCGTTACGCCGAAAGCGTCACTCATGCCTGCGAAGAGTCGTGTTTCCATCGCAACCGTTTGATGATGGCTCTGGCCGATGAGACGGTGGTCGCCTATGCCGCGCCGGGGGGAAGCCTGGAGCGGCTTTGCCGCGAGAGTCCCGGCGTCAGCATCACCATGCTCTGAACGCAGGTTGAATTTGCCTATTCTCCGAATGCGGCTACACTCTACCGGTCGCACATGAACCCTTCAGGGCGAGCGAATTCATGAAAAGGAGAGCAACATGCCGAGGACACCGCACGAACATTACTTGAAGCTGCGAGAGCGCTACCCCGAGGTGGTCGCGGCGGTCGAGGCGCTGGGCGCCGCGGCCAAGACTTCCGGGCCGCTGGACGAAAAAACCGTGCACCTGATTCAACTGGCGGCGGCAGCCGCCATCATGTCGCACGGCGCCACGCACAGCCATGCGATACGCGCCTTGGAGGCGGGCGCTACGCCGGAAGAGGTCCGCCACGCCGTGATGGTGCTGACCGGCACGGTAGGTTTCCCCACGGCGGCGGCAGCCATGTCCTGGGTGGACGACGTCATCGAAAAACGGTATTAATCGAGGTTTACGCGGAGTGGGGCGCCAAGGCCCCCGGCATTTCCTAACGGTCTGTCGGGGGCCTTGTTTTTTACCGGTGCAGTCGGCCGGTTTCTGAGCGGCCAGCCGCGGCGGCAGGGCCGAGACTGGCAACTCGGGGCAGGACCGCGACTGGCGATGCGGCAGGGGCTGCGACTGGCAACTCGGCAATGCGGCAACGCGGCAATTGGCGGACATGGGGGGAACCGATGATCCGAGGCAAGGCTTCCGGATTTTTCCGATGGCTGGGCGGTCTGACCCCTGCGGCCACCACCGCCATCTATCTGCTCAGCAGTCTTTGCTGGGTGCTGTTGGCCGGCCTGCTCTTCGACCGTCTGTTCGCCGACCGTCCCGAACTGCGATGGCTGGCGGCTTTCACGCTCGACATTTTGGGCGTGTTCTCCATGGCGGCCATAGTCTACCTGTTGATCGCCACCGTCCAGGCGCGGCACCTGGCCAGCGAGCGCCGCATCCGGGAGCAGGCGGCGCGCGACGGCCTGACCGGCCTCTACAACCGGCAGGCCTTCGATGAATTCGTCAACCAGGCGATCGGCTACGCCAAGCGGCATCAGGAATCGCTCGTCTTGCTGCTGCTCGACCTGGATCGTTTTCGGACCATCAACGACCGGCGCGGCCACTTCGCCGGTGACGCCCTGCTGGTCGAGACGGCGCGCCGCTTGGTCGGCTGTTGCGCGCGGGCCGAGGACTTCGTGGCCAGGGTGGGCGGAGACGAGTTCGCCATGCTGCTGCGCCAGCCGGATCTACCCGACGGGCCGAGCGTGCTCACCAAGCGGATCTTGGAGACGGTCGCCCAGCCGTTTCAGGTCGCGGGGGACCCGCTCAAGATCACCGCCTGCATGGGCATCGCGCTTTACCCTGTCGACGGCGAGGAGGCAGGGCAGCTTTTCAAGATGGCCGATCTGGCGCTGAGCCAGGCCAAGCAGCTCGGGCGCTCGCAGTTCTGCTTTTACGGCGGGAAATGGCAGCTGCAACACGACCGGAGGATCCAGTTGGAACAGGGGCTGCTGCGCGCCATCGCCCGCGACGAGCTTTTCCTGGTTTACCAGCCCAAACTGGACACGGCCAATATGCGGGTCATCGGCGTGGAGGCGCTGGTGCGCTGGGACCATCCTCAACTGGGCGTGCTGGGAGCGGGGAGCTTCGTCCCTTTGGCGGAGAAGGCGGGTCTGGTCTGGGGCTTGACCGAATGGGTGCTGAAGGCGGCCTGCCGTCAAGCAGCCCAATGGTACCGAGTGGACGGGCTGGACATCAACGTGGCGGTGAACATCTCTCCCTCCAGTTTGGCGCACGACGATTTCGAGCAGGCGATAGAAAAGGCGCTGCACGAAAGCGAGTTGCCGCCGGATCGCCTGACCCTGGAGATCACCGAAGAGTCGCTGATGATCTACGAGTCCGAATCGCTGGCGGTGCTGGAGCGTCTGCACCAAATGGGGATCAGCATCCAGATCGACGATTTCGGCACCGGCTACTCCTCGCTCTCCTCCATGAAGCACTATCACTTCCAGGCGCTGAAGATCGATCGCTCCTTCGTGAGCGACGTGGTGACCTCTTCCGAAGACGCGGCCATCGCCACCACCATCATGTTCATGGCCAAATGCCTGTCTATGGATACCATCGCCGAAGGAGTCGAGTCGGAGGAGCAGAAGGATTTTCTCGCCTCCATCGGCTGCCGTTTCATGCAGGGATTTTATTTCTCCCGCCCGTTGAGCGCCGGCGATCTGAGCGCCTTCATCCGCAACCTGGGGTGACCCCGGAGGAATGGCGTGTCGACCTCGCCCGCGGTTTTTTCCTCGAAGTCCCGTTTTTCTCCCTTGCTCCCTTGCTCCGTGTTGAGCTACGCCTTGAAATGGCCAATCGGTCCGCTATAATGGTGAGCGCTAATTAATGCTGCAGGCCTTCATTATAAGGAGTCTCTCATGGCGGAAAGGCAGAAAACCGTAGGCATCCTGACGGGCGGCGGCGACGTGCCCGGGTTGAATCCGGCCCTGAAGACCCTGGTGAACCGCGCCGCCGACAGCGGCTACCGGGTGGTGGGCATACGGCGCGGCTGGGGCGGGTTGCTCAACTTCAATCGCGACGAGCCGCAGTCGATGGAGAAGATGATCATGCCGCTGGACCGGCAGGCGGTCCGCACGGTGGATCGTTTCGGCG
>CAIYDQ010000145.1 GCA_903925075.1 uncultured Geobacter sp. | reverse complement strand
CGACGTTGCTTATCCATGGCGCATAATACCAGGGCATTTGGGCCTCCTGTCAAACAGGTTTATTTAAAACTACCGTTACGGTGTTGACCATCGTGCCGGACGCCTTAAAGGCGCCAGGGTCGTTATGTTCCATAAAACCGTAACAGTCAACCAGTTCTCGGAAGTCCAGCGTCTTCTTATTTTCCCGGAAAGACACCCCTGCCGACATAATAGAAACAAGCCGTCCGCCAGGTTTTAAACATTTCCATGCATGTAATACTTGGGAAATATCTGCCTGTTTTTCAAAGGGCGGATTCATCACGATACGATCGTACAGCGGTTTAGTCTCGATGCTCAAGAAGCACCCCGGCGTAACACGGTAGCCTTTGCCCTCCAGCACCTTCACGTTGTCCGGCAGGAGTTCCACACAATCCACGATGCAACCCTCCGGAAGATAGTCGGCAATGCCTCCTTGCCCCGCCGACGGTTCGAGAACAGTCATTCCCGGCTCGATCTCTGCCAGATCAATCACATGTTTTGCCAGTTCCGGCGGCGTCGGGAAATAGCCGTATTTCTTCGGCGGGATGATCTCACCCAGAAGCAACACCTGCTCAAGGGCGTCGGTCGGGTCATTGTTGTAAACATGGCCCTTCACCTTTTTATTCCATTTCCCGCCGATGTGCTCAAGGATCTCGTTGACGGCAACATACTCCTTGCGGGTAAGTTGGCCGCACGTAAGGAAAATAGCGTTACCGTCTACCGTCACGCGGCTAAGGATTGCTAATGTCTTTTCATCAATTTGCTTTGGCATTGTGGGCCTCCTGTCTCGAATTGGCAAACGGCGTTAATTTATCCGGCGGTATTCCCTGACATACTTCTTGGCCTCTTCCTTTGTCGCGTCGATCCCGTCCCATTCCAGGTAGATCGTATCGGCGTTGCACTCGTCAATCATCTGGCAAATCAGCTCTTTCTGCTCCGGAGTGTCGCGTTGGACCATTGCAGACGACCTCCCTAAAGAAAAATACTTCTGCGATAGTTCTATCGTGGTGTCGCTATGTAGGTCCCAGCTTTTCAGTGTTCCCCATTTCAGCGTTATGTGGTCTTTCTCTTCCATCCTCTTCTCCTTTCCGGCAAACATGCTATTATCCCCTCTTAATCCTCATTCCGTCGCGCTCTTCCGTGGCTATGCGCTGGAGCGTCTGTAAGGCGCGCTCTTCATTCGGGTAAAAATACCGCACCTTCCGGACATTCTCCATCTCATATCGGATGCTGGCAAAAATAGCGGCCTCCCTCATTTCTCCGGGTGTGAACTCGCTTTGATAGATCATAGCCAGCATCTTGTCAACGAGCCGATGGAAGGCAGAATCATTGCGGTATTTCTCAGCGGTGGTCATTGTTCCATCTCCTTTTTGGCAAACGGCAGCCGGGTTATTTTTTGCTTTTCTCCGTGGCGTTAACGATGATATCTCGCACCCCGTCCTGAATACCGGCATGTGTTAAACTCCATTCCAGTTTCAGCGCGT
>CAIYDQ010000144.1 GCA_903925075.1 uncultured Geobacter sp. | reverse complement strand
CCTGCTGATCAGCCTCGGCGTCTCGCCCGGGGTGGGCGCCGCCTCGCTCGGTTTTTTGCTGCTGGTGCACAAGCTGGAGTATTTCACCAATGCGCGCATCGTCGGCGCAGTGGTGAAGGCCAGCGCCTGGGAACTGCTGAGCGCCATGTTGGTGATGGAGGCGATTTTCGGCCTGGGAGGCATGGTTGCGGCGCCGATCGTCTACGCCTGGCTCAAGGCGGAACTGCAGGCGCTGGAGTTGGTCTGATTCATTATTACCCGTAAACGTCTTGGGAGCCTCGTTTATGCAGCTTGACTTGTTTTCCGACAACCGGCGCACCATCCGGCTGAACCAGGCCGAGGACGCGCTGCGCGCCCTGGACCCGGAAAGGGCGCTGGCGATTTACCGGGATCTGTTGCAGGATGAGCCGCAGGACCGGACCCTGCTGCAACTGCTGCGCATGGCGGGCAAATGGCGCGACTCTCTTTCGCTCTTTCATCGCTCCCCGGTGGGCTGCGACCGGCTGCATCGACTCTGGTCGGAACTGGCGGGCGATACCCCCGCCTTGCTGGCAGCCGGCGTTTCGGAGCTGCTGCTGGCCGAGTTGCGGGAACTCCTCGAGCCCGAGCTGATCTACGTCCCGCCGCAATTTCATATCGGCGCACTGCTGATGAAAAAGAAAAGGTACGACCAAGCCGAGCATTGGTTCTCCCTGGCGCTGAAAAGCGGCATCGAGCAGCGGGCGCGCTTCCTGGGGTGGCGCGGCGACGCCCTGACCATGATGGGCGACGCCTATCGAGCGAAGGAAAGTTACCTGGCCGCCTTCCTGGAAAACCCCCGTGCCGTCGATCTCGCCGGCTGCCGCAACAAAACCATCCTGGAGCTGTTGTCCGCGCTCGAAATCGAAAACTCCGAGGAAATCGAGCCCGAAGATCTGGCCGGCTGGCTCCCGGCGTGGGGGTGGCTGCGCGGTGTATTCAGCCTGAGCCTCATCGAAGTGGCGGCGGACAGCGAAGCCTTCGCGGCGTCCCTGGAAAAGAGCGAGGCTGCGCGGGAGATGGAGCCGCCGCGTCTCTGGTTCCACTATCTGCGCTATGCCGAGCATCTGCGCGCCGCCTCCCCCAAAACCGCGGAGATGGTGCGGGTGCGGCGAAAACTCAAGGAAATGAACGGCTTCATGTTCGACAGGTACCTGGAGCGGGTCAGGGGGCTCTAGGCTAACGCTCCTCCTTCCCAGTAGGTTGCGTTGAGCGGGTGTATCGCGAAACGCAACGCCCCCCCTGGCTGCAAACCAATTTCTCTGCCCCAAAACAGTCCCCCCTCCCCTTGCGGGAGGGGGAGCCCTCGGCAAAGCTTAACTTAACGGCAGTGCCCCCTGCCCCTCCCATAAAGGGAGTGATGCCAGGCGCGAGCTTAACTTAACGGCAGAGGGGGCACACTTTTCAGGGGAAGGTTCGGCATCTGTTCCTTCGCCAGGCGCTTAGAAGTGTTGCAATCTATCCCACAATGCCGTTACAATTGGCGTCTATCTCGTTCTCGGCGCCTCGCCGCGCCCGCCCGGAAACCACTCTTCACCTTTCGACCGATTGGACGGGCCGATGCCGCTTCCCCAAAACGTCTCTTCCCGCGCCGCCGCATGAGCAGCGCCTCCGCCGACAACAACCAGATGTCGCTGTTCGGCTTTGTGCCGGACGCGTCCGCGCAGGCGCTCGACCGGGCCGAATTCGACAAGGTCGAGGCGGCGGCCCTCACCACCCGCGCGCAGACCATCGCCACCTTGTCGACCATCGCCGAGATCGTCGCCCACTCCTCCTCTCCCCCCTTCTCCCTGATCGACCCCTTCACCGTCGGCCTGATGGCCATCGGCCATGTCATCGACTCGCTGAAACTGCTGGATATCGAAGACAGCAACCTGACCGTCCACGACCTGGTGGAAAAAGTCGCCGCCGACCTGGACCGGCAGTTCGAGGCGCTGCGTGCCGAGAAGGCGATCGAGGCGCTGCCATGGCGCTCGGAGATCGACTCCTGGAGCAGAGGGATCGTCGACAAACTCCTGTGCAAGAAGGGAATGGGCAAGAACGTGGACCGTCTGTTCAACACGGAGAGCGGACTCTTTTACGATTTTCAGCACTCGCTTTTGGAGGAGCGCGAGAAGACCACCGGCAAGGGGGGGATCCACGTCAAGCCGACCACCGCCTGCCTGAGCCTCTATCTTGGAACGCTGACCCAGTCGATCGGCGACGCCCAGGCGGCGTTCGCGGCGGTGATCCAGAGGCAGATCAGGCGGGGCGAATACCACGCCGCGCTGCAAAGCGCCCTGGAGCACCAGCGGGTGACCAAGCAGTACTGCGTCGAAATCCAGCAGTTCCGGCGCAAGATCCTGTCCGACGCCGGCCGCCAGGGGTGGTCGGCCGACGTCATGCCGCTCATCGAAAGCACCCAGAACGAAGTGGACGACGCCATGACCAGCGTCACGGAACTGGAAGCGCATCTGGACGACAATTTCGAATCATTGCCGCGCGACAAGCAGACGCTGGCGGAAAAGGTCCTGCTGGTGATCCGGCAATCCCGCACCGCGTACCGCGAACTGCAGGCCGTCATGATCGAACTCCCCCGGCTCTACCACAAATGCATCGAGTCCCAGGGGTTCGCCTCCCGGCATATCCTGCTCCCTTCCCTGCGCGACGACGTCTTTCTGCCGCTTTTCTACCAGGTCACCGACAAGGGTGAGTTCGCCAAGGTCTGCGACGCCATCAATTTCGGCTGCGCGGCGCCCGTTTCCCCGGTGCTGTTCGATCCCGTCGCCTCGACCGAGATCCTCTTGAAGCCGACCACCCAGGAGGAGATGCGCGACGACAGCGCCGGCCTGGAGTGCATCGACGAGCAGAGCGAGGCGCTCTCCGTCTTCGACCCGCGGACCGTCCAAAAAGCGCGGCAAACCCTGTTGGCGATCGACGCCTCTGCCCCCGTCCCCCTCTCCCGTCTCGCCCGGGATCTGTGCGCCGAGGATTATTACGAGGAGGCGGTCTGCGTGGCGCTCATGGTGACCAACTCCTGGGTGCACAGAAAGCCGATCGAGGGGGTGCTGACCGTCACCCGCAGCTACCAACGCTACGCCTGCGCCGCCTGCAGCGGCGACGATTACCTGATCGCCCGAGAGGAGATTGCCCCATGAACATCACGATCGAAGCGGTCCGCGACGCTGCCGCCATCATAGAGGCCGGACTCTCTCCGGGGCGGCGACCGCCCGCCCAACGCCTCCAGGCCCTGATCGCGGCCTACCAGACCAACGCCGGGGGGACCAGGACGGCGGCCCGCGAGATCGCGGGGCAATTCGGGCTGGTGATCGTCGACGTGGTCATGGAAGGGATCGTGCTGGCGATCGCGCCGGAGCGTGATTCCATCTTCATGCCCAAAAGAAGCGAGCTGCTCAAGGAGCCGGGCTCCGAGGCGAGGCTGATCCGGGGCCTTTGCAACGCCGCCATCCTCGCCTGCGCCTACGAGCGCCAGCAGTCGCTGGTCTCGGAGGCCGTGCAGACGGTGACCGTCAACGACGCCTACGACCTGCTGGTTAGCTCCTCCGCCGCCCTGGCAAAATCCGAAGACCCGCAGTACAAGGGATTCACCGAGGCGGCCGTGATCGTGGAGAGGATCAAGGCGGAATCCTTCAGCAGCAAGTCGGAGCGGGCCAGGCACCGCACCCTGCGCGGACGGCTGATCGAGGCCTTCGAAACCTTCGCCGCCCAGGGGCAGATGGTGCGGGACGGCGACGAGGACGGCGGCACCTACAAGACGCTCTTCAGGCTTAGAAAGCTCCTGGCCGACGAAAGCGCCCAGACCATCGTGGACGTCATCAAGGAGGCGGTCCGCGCATCCCGGGCGCTTGCCGATGACGCCGGGGAAGGCCGCGCATCGCAGGCGGTTGCCGGAGGCACCGGGGCAGGGCGCGCCTCGCAAGCACTTGCCGGAGACTCCGGTAAAGGCCGCGCCTCGCAGGCGTTGGCCGGCGCCGCCGGCGGGGAGGCGACCGATGCCTAATCTCCTATCCGTCCGTTTCTCCAAGGTCGGCTACTCCGAAGCCCGCATCGACGGCCTCGGCTACAGCCTCTCCCGCGACGCCGAGGCCAAAAACAGCCTGGTCTTAACCGGCAACGGCGGCGGCAAAACCACCCAGATCCACCTGCTGTTCTCCTTGTTCCTGCCGCAGAAGTACGACCTGATGACCTACAAGGACAACACCGGCCGCCGCTTCGAGTATTACTTCCAGGAAAACGAGATCGCCTTCATCGCCTCCGAGTGGTCCATCCCCAACAGCCAGGTGTCGCTGGCCGGCCGTCCCCGGACCCGCGTGATCGGCCGCTTCACGCAGTTCACCAACCGGGAGAAGTACGAACACGAAAGCTATTTTTTCTCCTTCATCGCCGACGACGACCTGGGGATCGACGACCTCCCCATCACCTCCTCCATTCCCCAGCGGGTGAAGCTTTACTGCCGGACCGTCAGCGAGGCCAAGAAGTACCTTAAGGAGACCTTCGACAAGCCGGGGCGGGAATTTTTCGGCCCCTCGGAAAAGATGGAGCAGTGGCAGAACTATCTGCGCTCGCTCGGCTTCAACATCGACGTCTTCCGGCTGATGCAGATGTTCACCATGAGCGAGGGGGACCCGGGCGCCTTTTTGAACCGCTATTGCAGCCAGGAGGCGGTGCTGGGCCTGATCACCAAGGAGGTCATGGACAGCAGCTCCACGGCGAGGCTGCGGGACATGCTGATCCAGCACCGCGATTCCATCAGCCTCGCCCCGACCACCCGGGCGCAGATCACCGCCTACAACGCGCTCAGCGAGCTGTTCGGCCGCATGGCGCCCGCGGCGGCGAAGCTTATCGACGCGGAGTCGCTGTTCGCCAAGGCGGCAGCGCTCCTTTCGGGCGTGGCGGGACGCATCAACGCCACCTTGGCGGTGGAATCGGCCAAGGCAGCGGAGCTTGCCGGCCTGCAGAGCGCCGACCAGGCCCGGCTGGGCGTAGAAAAGAAGCGGCTCCTCGATTGGCAGGCCGAGTTGCGCGGGGTGCTGGAACGCCTGGCGCAGCTGGCCTCACTGGCGGCCAAGGAGGAGCACCGGCGGGCCGCGCAATGGCTGGCGGACCGAAGCGAGCTCTTGGCCGCCATGCGGGCGGTGGTCGACCGGGTGGAGGTGCGGCAGGCCGAAAGCCACCGGGACGATCTCGCCCTCCGGCTGGACGCGCTGGCCGAGCCGACCCGCAGCCTCGCCGACGAGTTGGCCATGGCCGAACAACTGCTGGCCGAGTACCTGGGCCGGGATCTGGCCGACGCGGCGGAAACCGCGAAGAGGCTGGAGTCGGAGGAGAGGGAGGCGGCGCAGGCGGGCAAGGCCTTGGCCGAGCAAAGGCAGGAGCTGCAAAGCGGGCTCGCCGGACAGCATAAGGAACAGGCGATGCTGCAAGGGATCGAGGACGAGCGCGCCCGGTCGCTGGCGGCGATCCCCGGATACGACGCCGGCGCGCAGGACGGCTGGCAGGCGCCGCAGCGGCTGGCGGCTTTGGAGGGCGAAGCGGCCGAACTGAAGGCCCGGCAGGAAGCGGCGGTCTCGGAACAGACGCGGCTGAAAGCGGAGCTGGTGTCGGTCGAGCACCAGTTGACGGGGCAGCAGGAAAAGCAGGAGGCGCTCGGCAAAGAGCGGGAAAAAGCCTCGGCAGCCCAGCTGGAGTTCCGCAGGAAGCAGCTTTCCGTGGCGGGCATGCGAGGCATCACCGTGGTCTTTCAACTGGATACGCCCGATTTGTTTCTGCCAGGGCTGGACTCGAAGCTGAAAGCGAGCGCCGCCGCCTGCGAGAGCGACCTGCGAAAGCTCGACGGCGAGATCGCGCTTCGGGAAGGGCGCATCCAGGCGATCGAGAAAAACGGCGGACTCAACCCCTCGTCGGCTGACGTCGAGGCCGTGCTCGACGCCCTGCGCTCGGCGAAGCTCGACGCCTACTCTTACTGGCAGGTCTTCTCCCGGCAAAACAGGTCCCCCGAGGAATCCGACGCCGAGTTGCGCAAGGACCCGCTGCGCGTCGGCGGGGTCGCCGTGTCCGGCCAGGGCGCCGTCGACAAGGCCCGTGAAATACTGGCGGCCTGTAACGTGCTGTCGCCGGTGGCCGTGTCCGACTACTCCGCCGGCATGGAAAGCCGGGAGCAGTGCGGCTTCGTGGTACTCCCCGACTCGAGGCTCGCCACGGACCGGGAAGCGGCGCAGCGTTTCTGCGGCGCGGCCCGGGAGGAGATCGAGGCCATGGGCGCCAAGATCGCCCTGATCAAGGCGTCGCGCGACGCCTCGGCTGCGGCCCGCGACGCGCTGGTCTCCTTTCTGGGGGGATACAACGAGAGCTCCGAGGCCGTCTTTCAGGGGGACCTGGTCCGGCTGGATAGCTCCGCCGGCGCCTGCCGCTCCCAGATCGAGGCCCTGACCGAGCGGCGGGCCGCGCTGCTTGCCCGGGTCGCCGAGGCCAACGCCGCCGTCGAGCAGCTGGGCGAGGCCTGCAAAAGAATGGAGCCGCTCGTGAAGCTGGTGCGCGACCACATCGCCAGGTTCGAGCAGGGGCGCGAGCAGCGCCTGCTGCGCCTGCACCGGCTATCCCTGGATATCGCCTCTACCGGCCGCGCCCTGGAGGCGCTGGCGGAGCGGGCGCAGATGGCCGAAGGGGCCGAAAGGAGCGCCCGCGCGGCCGCCGAGCGGGGGCGCGCCCGGGCGGCCGGCGTGCAAGCCGAGCTCGACCAACTGGGGGGCGTGCGCAAGCCCGCCACGGACGCGTTCCGGGCGCTGGCCGCGAACGCCGCTTCCGCGAGGGAACTGCATGCCGGCAAGAGCCGGGCGCTGGCCTCGGCCAACGCCAACGAGGAATACCTGCGCATGCAGGCCGCGTCCGAGGCGGCGCAAGACGCCTACCGGGAGCGCCGGCAGAGCTGGGACCGGCGCCATGCCGGCGTCACCTCCGACGCGCTGGCCCGCGCCCTCGGGGAGGCGGCCGGACCCGTGGCCACGGAGGACGATTACCAAAAGGCGCTGGACGGCAAGGACCGGGCCTACCAGTCCCAGTACAAGGCCGAGCTTGCCAGAGACGGCCTGGCCCGGGAAGAGGAGAGCTTGAAAAGAGCCCATTTCAACCTTGCCGTGCTCCCCTGTTCGCTGGAGCCGGCGCAAGGGGGCGAGCGCCGGGAGGAATTGGCAGCGGCCATCGAGGAACTGACGGCGGCGGTCGCGGCGCGCGCCGAAGCCATAGCCGCGAGGGGGATGGAGCTGGCCAGGGCCGAGAATCAGGTGCAATTGCTGGCGACCCTGGCACCGGACGTCCAGGCGCCCGAGGGAGAACACGCGCCCTACGCCGATTTCCAGGAAGCGCGCCAGGAGCTGACGGCGGCGAAAAGCGCGGAGAAGCTGGCCGCGAGGGAACGCGAGTCGCTGGACGAGGAGCTGAGAAAGCTCAACATCGAGCTGGCCGGACTTCTGGACGACGACCTCTGCGCGCCGGTCGCCGCCATGGGCTCGCTGATCAAGGAAGAGCAGCGCCGCTGCGGCGGCATGCTCAAGGAAGACCTCCCCGGCTTCCAGGACAGGATCCACAACGCCATCGAGTCCCTGAAGTTCGAGCTGAGCCAGCACGAGAGAAACGAGCAGAAGGTCGTCGAGCAGGTGGCGCTGGACGTCAAGAAAGCCTTCGGGTACTTGAGCAAGCTGGCCAGCCGCAGCAAGGTGCCGGCCCTGGGCGGCATCTGGTCCGAGTGGTCCGGCAAGCCGTTCATCCAGTTCCGCACCCGCATCGAGATCGACAGCGACGCCTCGCGGCAGGCGATCGCCGAGAAGGTGACCCAGATCGCCCAGATCGCCGGCGTGCTCCCCTCCGGGGACGAGATCATCCACATCGCGCTCTCGGCCGTGCTGGGCAAGGCGTACATCATCGAGACCCTGAAGCCCGACACCTCGCCAACCACCGCCTACAAGGGGATCGAGCACCCCACCGGGCTCAACGCCTGGTCCGGCGGGGAGAGGCTCTCCGGGGCGGTGCTCTTCTACCTGGCCATCTGCAACCTGCTGTCGGTCGAGGGGCAAGGGGGCAACGTGATGCTGCTCGACAACCCGTTCGGCTCCTGCACCAACATCGACTTCATCCGGCTGATCATCGCCCTCACCCGGCAGTACGGCGTGCAGATCGTGGCCTTCACCCCGACCGAGAACGAAGACATCCGCCGGCTGTTTCCGCTCAACATCATGATCAGGAAGGGGGGCGCGGACGGCATCGTCAAAAGCACCGGCAAGCCGCTGGTGAGATACGAGAAGACCCTTTACAACGACGGCGAGATGACCACCATGGACATCCTGCGGGAGGTTCCGCATGCGGCGACCTGAGACGGCCAGGCTTTTGGAATCGCTTGCCTACGGCAAGACCCCGCTGGAGCGGATCTGGACCGTGTTGTCGCAGGTGGCCACGGTTCCTGCGGGGGAGCAGCGGAGCTTTTTGCGCAGCCTGCTCGACGCGCTCAAGGAGGCCGGCTGCATCGACTTCCCCAAAATGGCGGCGGGGTGGGACGCGAGCGCGCTGCCGCACCTGCCGAAATGGATCAACCGGCCGCGGGCGAAGGCCGTCAGGGAGTACGCCGAGGACGTCATCTGGTCGACCGAGCTGGGATTTCTCTCCTCCAGGAAAGAGCCGGCCGGCTCCCCCTGGCTCATGGTCGACCGGTGGCTCAAGGAAACCAGGAACGAGGCCAGGGAGCCGGTGCCCGTGCGGGAGCGGTCGCTGGAGATCTTCGGCGACGAGAAGATGCTCGACACCTTGGTCTGCGCGCAGGCCTTCAAGTCCAGCCTGATCACCCTGGCCGCCCTCTCCTGCTACTACGTGCCGGAGCCTGCCGCCTGGGAGCCGGGACCGGCCGGGAGCCGGAGCCTTCCCGGGTTATGCATCGAGAATTCGACCACCTACGACGTAGTGAAGAGGTTCAACCGCGAAGCCGGCGTCTGGGGATTCGTCGTTTACGGCCGAGGCAACGGCTTCGCCTCCGTGGTCGAAGGGATACTGCCGGTCATGGCCGAGTTCGGGCACGAGCGGCTTTTGTATTTTGGGGACGCCGACCGGGAGGGTTTGGAGATCGCCGCCCGCGGCGCGGCGAAGTTTTCCGAGGCCGGCAAGGAGCTGGTCCTGGACGGGCGGTTGTACCGGCTGATCCTGGCCTGCGGGAAGGCTGCCGAGTCGAAGACCGGCGGCGCGCTTTCGCCCGGCGCCGCCGATCTGCTGGTCAAGGCCGGGCTGCACGAGTTGCCGGCCCTCTTTTCCCGGCATCTACGGGTTTCCCAGGAGTGGGCCGGTTACCGGAGGTTGAGGGAGTGCGCGTGGTAGGCGAGCGAGTTCCAAGCTTCGGCACCATCTTGAAAATCGTTACAGCTCTTGGACTCAAACTGCATGCCGAAGCCCGGTAATCCCGCCGTTTCCCGACAACGTCGGGGTCTCTTTCACGTCAAGTGTGGAAAAAATTCGGCAACAACTTCCTCCACCAACTCTGCCTGCGTGATATCTCTCTGACGCTTGAAATGTTCTCTATTCTCCTGGCCGGACATCCATCTTTTGAAGCTAGCGAAAACAACCGGCGAAATCGTGTTTATCCTTGCCATGCGGCCGGTACTGGAAACAATCACGGTGGAAAACTTCTCTCCATCCAAAAGAATCCCGGCTCGCTTCGCCTGGACGGCATAGAACTCTTCTTCATGGTCGGTCAATCGCAGCGGGTGCGGATCGCCGTCTTTTGCCTCTCTGCGTATGACGTCAACCTCAAAACCCTGATTGTTCACGGCGGTGAATAGCTGATCCCTGCGTAGCTCAAAGGTCGGATCCACTTCCCGAAGTAGCCCGAGGAAAGACGAATTTATATCGTTCATCTGAGCGAGGAAACTCAGCTGCTTTCTGGTGTCCCACAGCAGGTCGATATCCCTTGTCTCCAGCGCGTTATCGTCTTCAAACCTGATACCGGCAGCGGCCTCGAACGCATAAAGCGAGTGAGTGCCAATCACGGTGAAATAATTGGCCAGGCCGGAAGCAGCAAGCTTGTTCAAGATAGCCACCAGAATTTCAGGGGCTCGGCCAACATGGAAAACCTTGTTCAGCTTACGGTGCCGTTCCAACTCTTTGCGAAGATCGGAAACTCTCTTTTCCACTCTCTGCTTTCTCTGGGTGAACTCCCTATAAATCGTCTCGTTTTGCTCCGACCGCGGTCCCAGGCTTTTCTGTCCTCTATTTTTTGTGGTGCGGATCAGGTAATCCGTGCCGTTTTGGGTCCTCCAGAGCATCCCGCCGCGCACTTCCGCCGCGTTCTTCGTTGCCTCCTCCAACGCAGTAAAGACCGATTTGGCATCGATATACTGCCGTTGGGCGCTGCCGTCGATTTCCGATATCCGTTTTTTCAGCGTATTTTTCATTTTTTGACTTTGCGCTGAAAAACCTGTTAAATCAAGCTAAAAAGGCCGTCACCCCCGTCGGGATGCGGTACTTTTTGGTGTTCATGCGTTCAGGCCGGAGGGGGACGGTTTCCACTGCTGCCAACACTCACCGCCCCCGCAGAGACCGTCTCGGCCAGACTGGGGGGAAATTGTGGCGACAACCGGTCTTCGCTCATTTTCTGGCTTCAGTTCCGCCGTTATCAGCTTGATTTCGCGCTCATCATCCCACATGTACATCGGCTTGACATGTCGAAGATGGATCAATGCCTGCCTTTCCTGAGATCTCGCTTGAGACCTTGGAGTTTACGCTGCTAACCACCCCGCCGATTATCCTCGAACATCTCCACCGACATCGGATGCCGCAGCCGCCACACCATCTTGATCGGCCGGTCGCTTTCGTAACTGACCATATCCACCGGCCCCAGATAGGTAAACGGCACTGTGGCACCGTTGCGCTTTTTTTGGCCGCGGGCAAAGATCAGGATCGTGTACCCCCTATCCTGGTGGTGAATCAGGTTCTGCCCGTCGGTGTGATGCTGCGCGGTATTCGCCTGCGATTCCCAGTGCATGAGTTCCCTGCTGATGGGGTAATCGGCATACATGGTGCTCGGAGAGAACTCCTTTTCTGTCTTCTGAAAGGTGACCAGCAGCACATAGGTCTTGACGTCAGCAAAATGAAATGAGCCAACGCCGGTCTGCCCAGCGGTCTCTAGATTTGCCCGACCAAAGACCGCCTGAATCTCCTTGCCGCCGTAATGAGCGTGCAATTCCAACGGGCAAGCAAAGGGGAGTTGCGGAATCAGGCCGCTGACTTCGGTGGTATCCTGCGACCAGGCAAGGATTTCATCTAGGTCGGACAGGATCGACGGATTCCGTGTGAGACGGCGGAAGGCGTCGTCCAGAGAGCCGATGCCGAGATTGCTCCCCTTGTCGCCCCAGAGCCGGTAGTATATCGACATGACGGCATCACCTGTCAGCGCCAGCGCCTCGTCAACAGCACCTTGTGCAACCTTAGCGAGGACCTGCCGCATCAGGGCAATCTCCGCTGGACCGTTGATGAATGCAACGCGTAGCAGGGTCTTCTTCAGTCGCGCCAGATCCGGGTCCATTGGGATAGGCGCCAACTGGGCCTTCGCTTTCCACTCTGACCACGACTCCTTGGCCAGCAACACTTCCGGTTCGTAATCGTGAGAGCTGATGAAATTGCCGAAGGTCAGCTCCAGTCCGCTCTCAACGGTGAAGGTCTGCAACCGGTCGGGTACCTGCACATTCAACCTGCCCAGGTTCTCCCTAATGTTCTCCAGCACGTACTGCCGAGAGAGGCGGTCAAGCTGAACGGAGCACCCGGCGGGAAGGTGTGGAAAATCCTGCTCGACTTCCTTGTCGATGGAAAAGCGGTGACGGGGGAGGAGCGCCTTAAGTTTGGTGTCGACCCGGTAACGGCGGTGGGTCTGGCCGACGAAATCGAGCACGGTGAGGCAGTCTTTGCCAGGTGCATGGCGCAGGCCGCGCCCGAGTTGCTGGAGGAAGACTGTCAAGCTTTCGGTGGGGCGCAGGAACAGCACCGCGTTGACCTCCGGTACGTCTACCCCTTCACTCAATTTGTCCACGGTGAAGAGGAAGGTGAAACGGCCATTTTTTAGGTCTGCCAGCAGTTCCCGGCAATGATCGCTATCTACCCCGGAAACAAAGGGAGCGCTAGGGATTCCCAGACCGGTGAAGGTTTCCGCCATGAACTCTGCATGCTTGATGGTGACACAGAAACCGATCCCTTTGATGGCGGCAAGATCGGGCTCGTAGCGGTAGAGCGCAGTGACAATGGCATCGGCGCGCTGCTTGGCGCGTACATTGTCCAACACATAGACTTTTTCCAGGGCAGAGGCGTCGTACTTGCCGTTGCGCCAGAACTGCTCGCCGTTGATGGCGATCGGGTCGGCAACACCGAAATAGTGGAAGGGGCAAAGGAGTTTTTCCTCCAGAGCTTCCGGGAGGCGAATTTCGGCGGCAAAGCGATTGCAAAAGTCGGCGGCCACGTTGTCGCCATCCATCCGTTCGGGGGTGGCGGTCAAGCCGAGGAGTATCTGTGGGGCAAAGTGGTCAAAGAGCGGCCGATAGCTGCTTGCAGTGCCGTGGTGGGCCTCATCGACCACGATGTAATCATAGAACCCACTCCCCACCTGCTCCCAGAGGCGGCGACTGGTCAGCATGCCGACGGAACAGAAGAGGTGCTCAAGACGACTGGCCTGAAACTCGCCAACCAGCAGTTCGCCGAAGTTCTGGTCGCGGAGAACATTGGCAAAAGTGGCTTGGGCCTGCTGGAGAATCTCCTGACGATGGGCCACGAAGAGGAGCTTGGCCTGCTTTTGTTTCTGTACGAAGAAGCGTTTGAAGTCGAAGGCGGCGACCACTGTTTTACCAGTGCCGGTAGCTGCAATCACCAGGTTGCGCCAGCGGTCATGGGCAGTCCGTTCCCGCTCCAGCGCCTCCAAAATCCGTTCCTGAAATGGATGTGGGCGCAGATCGAAAAAGACCGTCGGGCCGTTTGACCGTGAGTTACGCGCCCGGTCAATGGCGGCGCGGAACAGACTGGGATTCTCCGCATCAAAGGGGACAAACTCGCGGCTATTCCAGTAAGTCTCGAATTCGACTGAGAACTTTTCTAGGATGTGCCCCATGTCCTGGGAGGTAACTTTGAGGTTCCACTCCAGACCACTGGTGATTGCAGCATGGGACATATTGGCAGAGCCTATGTAGGCCGTGGAGAAACCGCTATTGCGCTTGAAGTGGTACGCCTTGGCATGGAGCCTGGTCCGCTCGGTGTCATAGGAGACGCGCACCTCGACGTTCGGAAGATGGGCTAGCCACTCAACAGCCGGTGCATCGGAGGCGCCCATGTAGGAGGTGGTGATCACCCGCACCGGCACGTGGCGGTCGCGCAGGTCCTCAAAGGCCGGCATGAGCAGGCGCAGACCGGACCATTTGACAAAAGAAATCAGGATGTCCACTTGATCTGCGGAGCGCATCTCTTCCAGCAGTTCATGTCCAAGCTGTGGTTCCTGAGGTGAGCCGGTGAAGAGAGAGCTTTCTGTAAGTGAAGTGTGGGGACGAGGCATGCCTGACTTGGCGTAATGGGGCGGGGTAATTTCGAGTAGAATAGGATTTTTATCCGGGATCAGACGGTGTTTTCCCAAATGGCTTCTACTGGGTTCACTGGCAACCTGCCCAAGAATATTATTGCAGAGAGCGAGGCGTTTCTCCGGGTCGGATTCTTCGCGGAGCGCCTGTTCCAACACCTTTGCGACAAAAGAGGAATAACGGGCCGGCTGTTCTTCCTGATCAATCTTGCCGAAAACCGTCCTCAGCTCTGGATGCCGCGCCAGGGGTATCGCGCAGGAGTTGGTCATTAAGTGCTTCGTATATGCCGGGGGCGACTGGCTTCATCAGGTATTCGCTCTGCATGCTGCAGGCGTTTCCAGTGCATCCTTCATGGACATGGCCCTTTTCCTCGGGGGGAGTCACGGTAATGGTGTCTAGCGCCAAGACCCTAAACCTGTTGGCGTACTATGCAATATTTGCGCCAATTAACGGCGACACACAGGCATTGGCTTACGAATTTCGATTCGGGATTTGTTGTATATCCCCAGGCTGTTTCACAATGCTTAGCGCCTCAGGCCGCCAGCCACAGTTGCAGTCTCTCCAGGTAGCTCTCGACGCCGACGGCCGTCACTCCGCGGCAAAGCGGACGGTCCCCGTCGGCCAGGCACAACAGCAACCCGTCGGCCGGCTTGGCTTGCTCGAACAGCGAGGCGTAGCGGGTAAGCCCCGAGGCCAACCCGGCTGTCGGGCTGCGGTTCAATTTGACTTCCACCGGCAGCGCTCGCAGGCTTGGCCCTTCGATCACCAAGTCCACCTCCAGGCCGTTGTTCGTCCTCAGGTAGGAAATGCTCGGTTGTTCACCCCGGTTGGCGAAGGCCTTCACCGTTTCTTGCAGGCAGTAATTCTCGAACAGCGCCCCGTTCATCGCCCCTTCAAGCAGTTGCTCCCTGTCGCGTACCCCGGCCAGATGGCAGGCAAGCCCTGTGTCGAGGAAATAAACCTTCGGCATCTTGGTGATCCGTTTGCCCAGGTTGTTGAAGTGCGGCGGCAGGAGGTAGATGATCCGTCCGGCCTCCAGCACCGACAACCAGCGTTTGATCGTCGTGACGCTTACCCCCAGATCGGTAGCAAACGCGCTCATGTTCAGCATCTGGCTGCAGCGCACCGCGAGCAGCTGCATGAAGCGATGGAATTCCCTGAGGCTGCCGATGTCGTAGAGCGAACGGATATCCCGTTCCAGGTAGGTTTGAACGTAGGACGCGTACCAAAGTCGCCGGTCGATCCCCGGCGTGACCGAAAGCTGCGGATACGCGCCGGTGAGCGCGGCGGCGACGAATTGCTCCAGTCCCCCCTCCGTCGGAACTGCCTGCCTCAGCTCTTCCGCGGCGAAGGGGAGCAGATCCAGAAGGGCGATCCGGCCCGCCAGGGAGTCACCCAGGTTGCGGATCATGCCGAACTGCTGGGAGCCGGTGAAGACGAACCGGCCGTTGCGGCTGCGGTCTTCGTCGACCCTTATCTTGACGTAGGAGAGGATGCCGGGGGCCATTTGGATTTCGTCAACGATGCAACGGTCCCCCAAAGAATCGAGGAAGTACACCGGATCGGATTGCGCCTGCTCCAACACCGCCGGATCGTCCAGCGTGACGTAGCGATAATCGGGCAAGGCATGACGCAGCAAGGTGGATTTTCCCGACTGGCGCGGGCCGGTGACCGCAAGACAGGGAAAGGTGGCAAGTATGCCGGGAAGCAGTTTTTCCAACGTTCGTTGAATGTACATGAACCGACATTATAGGCGGGTTCGCATGGTGTCAATACAAATTTAACTTATAACGTTAATTTTGTATCCAGCCCACGATGCATTGGTGCCGGGACTAGTTTCGCCCGCCGCCAACATCGCGACGTTGCGTTTCGTGCCTCAACGCAACCGACAACTGCGGCCTTCCCCGAGAATGAAGCGGTTTTGCAGGCAGAACACGAAAAAAGGGCCGCTTCCCCCATCGGGGGTGCGGCCCTTTTTCGCGTTCTCTTCACGTTCATGCTTGGCCGCCGGCGCCGTTATCGCCGCCGCCCCCTTCCCGCGCCCGGCTCAGCGCTTGACGAACAGGGTCAGCTCGGCGCGCTCGCCGGTGGACATGGCCAGTTGAAAAAACAACCCGTAGCTGTCCGCCGGCGTCGGGATGCCTTCGGCCCCGGGATTGAGCGCGAAGGGGGGCTCGATCTCGACTGCCGTCCCGCTCTGCCCGGCCTTGGCGGCCACGTTGCCGCAGACGATGTTGACGTACTCAAGCACCGTGTCTTCCAACACGTCTTCGGGCTCGCCGCTCACGTCCTTTTCCATCAGCACCGCCATGGCGATCCGGTCGCGCAACTCGCCCGACACTCCCAACAGGTAGCGCGCCGAGACCTCGCCGCGCAGATCGATGCCGGCCACCAGCGTCTCGCCGGGGGCGCGGTCCACCAGGGTGCATTCGCCCACGTGGCACTGCACCCCGACCACGCGCAGGAACATCTTGGCGGTCAGGTCGGCGCAGATCTCCTAGACTTTGGGATGCGGTATCCCCGAGGGAACCAGGGCGACGGCCGTGGCGTACTTGGATTGATCGGCTCGGAAATCGTCCAGGTACCCCTGCAATTTGTCGGCGCCGAAGGCGTTCACCCGCACCAGGGCCTCGCCTATGCGCAGATGGGTCTTTTGCTGATGATCCAATATCTCCCCGAGTTGCTCCCGGTTCAGTATCCCCAGCTTCACCGCCATGTCCCCGAACATCAGGTCTTCGCTGCGCTGGGCGTCGTGGATCCGTTTCACGTCTTTTTCGGTGACGAACTTTATGGCCAGCGCGGTCTCCCCGAGCTTGAGGTTGATCGAATCCTGCAGCTCGATCGCCTTCAGCAAAAGCTCGGTGGTAACCGCTCCTCGTTCCAGGAGATATTGTCCGAAAAATTTGACCGCCATGGTTGCCTCTCCTTGTTATTTAGTCACACCCGCATATCAGCTCTCACGCCCGCGCTCGCGGGCAACCCTTCCTCGCGTCACAGCCCGCGCAGGATCTTCAGCAGGTCCTCCGCCTCGAAGGGCTTGGACAGCACTCCCTTGGCGCCCAGCCTGATCGCCTCGGTGAACTTGTCCCCCACCCCGCCCAAGGAGGTGACCATCACGACCTTGACCTGCTTGTCCAGCGCCACCAGCGTCCGCAACGCGGTGATGCCGTCCATGCCGGGCATGTTCATGTCCATGCAGATGATGTCCGGGTGGTGCAACTGGTACATCTTGATGGCTTCCAGGCCGTTTCGCGCCTGGGCCACCACCTCGAACTCGCCCGAACCGGCAATGATCTTCTCCAACTGGCGCGCCACAGCAATACTGTCATCGGCTATCACAACTTTTTTCATGACTGCTTCCTCCAGGGGTTCAGCGAAATTGTAGGTATCTTTAGCAGAAACCGTCGAGCTTTTCCATTTTTAAAAAACCGTTTGCGATTTAAAGATAGTTCCCATAGTGCCGGAAGGTGTTCTTCCCTTCTTCCTTGGCCCGGTAGAGGGCGATGTCGGCCTTTTTCAGCAGGCTCTCCTCGTCCGTGCCGTCGTCGGGAAAGACCGCGATGCCGATGCTGGGGGTGATTTGCAAGGTGGCGCAGGCGCATTCGAAAGGCTGCAGAAAGCCTTTGACGATCTTGCGGGCGATGGCGCCCGCGCCCTCCGAGGTGGCGATCTTGGGAAGCAGCAGCACGAACTCGTCTCCTCCCATGCGCGACACGGTGTCGCTCTTGCGCACCAGTTCCTTCAGCCTGCCGCTCACCTGCTGCAGCAGCAGGTCTCCCATGTTGTGACCGAGGGTGTCGTTGATGTCCTTGAAGTTGTCCAGGTCCAGGATCATCAGCGCGACCTGGCTGCCGTTGCGGTTCGCCTGGGTCAGCGCCTGGGCGAGCCGGTCGCTCAAAAGCACGCGGTTGGGAAGCCCGGTGAGGGCGTCGTGATACGCCAGGTGCTTGATTTCCTCCTCGTACTGCTTGTGCTCGGTCACGTCGCGCAGCATCATCACGAACCCGGCCAGCCGGTTGAGCCGGTCGTGAATGCCGGTCACCCTGCCGTCGTAAAAGCGGCAGCACCCTTCCCGCTCGATGCGCATGGGAAACAGGTATTCCCCATGCTTGCGCACGCTTTCCCTCATCCTCAAAAGCCGCGTCGGCACGGCGCTCTTCAGGCTCTCCAGCTCGGCGATCGAGCGGCCGACCACGTCTTCGGCGACGGCGTCGAAGACTTTTTCCGCCACCGGATTGAAATATTTGATCTGGTAATCGACGTCGGTGGCCACGATGGCCAGGTCGATGGAGGAACTGAGGATGCCGTCCAGGTAGACGCTTTTGTCCAGCAGCTCCTTCGCGGTGTCCCGCAGGATGTCCTCCTTGTCGCGGATCACCCTTTTCAGGGACTCGATGTACTGCCCCTCCAGCCCCTTGATGATGTCGGACTGGGTGATGATGCCGACGATGGCGCCGGAGGCGTCCACCGCCACCACCCGCCGGATGCCGTGGCTCTTCATGGTCTGCGCCGCGTTTTGCACGGTCGACCCCGAGGAGACGGTGAGCACCGGGCTGGTCATCACCTGAGCCACCGGCAAGGCGGACAGGTCGACCTCCGCGGCCACCAGCCGGGCCACGTCCCGCTCGGTCAGGATCCCCGTCGGGCGCTCTCCCTCGGCCACGATCAGGCAGCTGATCCTGCCGGCGGCCATCCGGCTCAGCGCCTCGCGCACCGGCAGGTCCGCCGTCACCGTCACCACGCCGGTGCTCATGATCTGCTCGATCTTGCGCATTTCCACGAAATATTCGAGTCCCAGGTGATCGATCAGGTCGGACTGGCTCAGCACCCCGGCCACCCGGCCGGCGCGGTCGACGATCACATGATGGCGGATGCCGTTGGTGAGGAGCAGATTATAGGCTTCGTAGAGGCTCAAGCTGCCGGGTATGGTGACCACCGGGCTGGACATCAGTTCGCGGATCGGCCGGTTGTCGAAGGGCACACCCTGGCTGGCCCCTTTGACCACGTCCCGCTCGGTGAAGATCCCCAGCGGCCTTCCCGCTTCGGCCACCACCAGGCAGCTGATCCGGGAGGAAGCCATGATCGAGACGGCCCGGCTGGTGGGCGTGTCCGGCGTGACGGTAATCACCTTGCGGGAGACTATCTGCCCGATTTTTACCTTGTGCATGGATACGGCCATTTGATGAGCGCCCCCTTGCCTTGGATTATGAGCTATGCGCAAAGCGCACTATCTCACACGTCTTCAAGCGATGCAACCGGGTATTAAACCCTTTTTTGGTCCTGAATGCAAAAAAGGCGATTCGGCTCGAAAAACCGCCGGTTCAACGCGACCAGAAGCTGGATACCTCCTGCAGGATGGCCCCCGAAACCAGCTCCGAGGCGGCGGACCGGAACCAGTCGGCCGGCATGGCGCTGCTGTACATGGTTTCCAGAAAGCGGTCGTCCATGAGCACGATCAGGCCGCGGTCGGTCTCGGAGCGGATCACCCGGCCGGCGGACTGGATGGCCTTGGCCATGGCCGGAATGGCGTAGGCGTACTGGAAACCCGCGTCGTAGCGGCGCTGATAATAGCCTCGCATCTCCTCCCGCTCCAGATCGAAGCCGGGAAGCGGCGGACCGATCACGAACGCCCCGATCGCCATCTCTCCGGCGTAATCGACCCCCTCGGCCAGCGAGCCCCCCTGCACGGCGAAGACCAGCGTCGGCGCCCCTGGCACCCGCAGCCGGTCCAGGATCTCCCGGGTCCTGGCTCCGCTCATGCCCCGCTCCTGCCTGAGGAGCTCGAACCCCTGCGGCGCCCGAAACAGCTGGGCCACCCGCTCCAGAAAGTCGAAACTGGGGAAGAAGACGAAATAGTTGCCGGGACGAAGCGCGCTGATCCTTTCCACCGCCTGGGCGATCCTGGCGTAGTTGCGCTCGCGGCGCGCGTATCTGGTGGAGACCTGCGGGATGATCAGCAGCTTGCGCCGCTCGGCCGGAAAGGGGCTGTGAAACTCCGCCGTCCTGACCCGGGCGGGGTCCAGCCCGCTCAGCGCGGCGTAATACTCGAACGGCTTCAGCGTGGCCGAGAAGGCCACCACCTGCCGGTAATCGAGGTAGCGCTCCTTGATCAGGGCGGAGGCGTCGCAGCAGGTGATTTTCACGCTCCCCCCTCCCTGTCCCGATTGGCAGGAGACGAAAAACTCCTGTTTCTCGGCGCCGGCCGCCAGTTCCAGGGTCTGCGCAAACTCCGACCAGTAAAAGCTCAGCCGCAGCACCGGGTCCTGCTGCCCGATCTCCAGCTCGGCCTCCAGATAGCGCGACAAGAAGGCGCGCAGCGCCCCGTCCACTTCCAGAAAGGAGTCGAGCGGAGGTTCGATGCGGGCGGCGCTCCTGCCTGCGCAGCACGCCGACACCGCCTGCAGGCAGCGCTCCAGCAGATCCTCGGCCTCGCTCCGGAAGGGCGCCGGCAGTAGGCGCACCCCTTCGCGCATCGACTCCAGGAGCGCGCAGGAGAGTCCCGGCGAATAATAGGCCATGGCGCGCGACGGCAGGTTGTGCGCCTCGTCGATCACCAGGTTCGGCTTGCCGACCTGCTCGACTTCCAGCCCCCCGGCCCGCCCCAAGGCCGAACGCGGGGCGAAGACGTAGTTGTAATCGCAAATGACCACGTCGGCGAGCATGGCCGAGTCGATCTGCAGCTCGAAAGGACAGACCCGGTACTGCTCGCCCAGCTCCCGGAAGCTCGCCGCCTGCAGTTTCCTTTTCTTGGCCAAAAGTTCCACGAGCCCGTGGCGGGCGAGCTTGCCGTAATAATCGCGGGCGTACTCGCAGTACTCCGGGGTGCAGATCGGCTCGTTCTTAAAGCAGATCTTGCCTTTCGCCGTGACGCTGAGCGACCTCAGTTTGGCGCCGCTCTCCCGGAAGCGCTGCACGGCATCCTCCGCCACCGCATGCTGGCTGTTCTTGGGGGTGACGTAGACCACCCTCTGCCCCCGCCCCAGGGCCTCCTTCAACACCGGGTGCAGCACCCCCACGGTCTTGCCCAACCCGGTCGGCGCCTGCAGCAGCATCGGGCGCTCTCGCGCCATCCCCTGTTCGATTTCCTGCATCAACTCGATCTGGCCGGGGCGGGGCGCGGCGAAGGGAAAGGCGAAGTCGGCGGCGATCTTCTTTCTTCGCAGCGTCGTTTTGCGCGCCCGCTCGGCTGCCAGCACCAGTTCGTCCAGGCGCAGCTCCAGCCAGGCTTGGTAAGCCTGCAGATCCAGCTCGAGCGCCAACTCTTCGCTGCGCCCGTTGCGGGAAGAGATCAGCTGGAAGCGCAAAAGGGGAAGGAGGCCGTGTTCCAGCCAGTAGAAGTAGCCGTAGGTAAGCAGTTGCAGGGAGTACGGATGCTCCAGCGGCGGGCCGGCCAGGCGGCGCTTGAGCTCGCCGACCTGGAAGCAGGTCTTTATCTCCTCGATGGCCGGCAGCTCGTGCCTGAAGATGCCGTCCATCCTGCCGCCGATCTGGAATCGGAATCCTCCCCTGGCGAAGACCCTGCTTACCTGCACCTCCGCCTGGTAGCGGGGATCGGCCAGGCCGCGTTTCTTTTGCAGCCGCCGGTGAATCTCCTGTCCGTCCGCGGCCGCGCGCCCGAAGCCCGAATGCGCCTCGATGCTGCCGGTAGCCGGCACGGGGAGCGCGAAATCGCCGATGGCGATGTTGATGAGGTCGTTGGCGGGTTTCATGCGCGCACCTGATTGAGCCTTTTCGTCAAGCTTGACGGATACTTGCAATACCGGCCCGAACGGCTATCCTCTTGGCTGGGAAATTTCACCTCAACGCAAAGGAGATCGCCAATGAACCGTATGATCGCAGTTGTTGCCCTGTCGCTATTGTGCACAGGTCTGGCCTACGCCGCCGGCAGCGCGGTGGTGCAGCTTCCGGCAAAAAACGGCAACGTCACCTTCCCCCACAAAATGCACCAGGAAATGAAAGAGATGGCCTGCACCAAGTGCCACGAAACCGACCAGGGGGGCAAGATCGCCGATCTGGGCAAGGATTGGGCGCACAAAACCTGCAAGGGATGCCACACCGAGATGGGGAAAGGACCCGTGAAATGCAACGAGTGCCACAAGAAGTGATCCATTACCAGCGTTCCACCCTCTCCCCATCCCTCCCCCATCAAGGGGGAGGGGCTTTTTGATTCACCCAACCTTTAATTTAACGGCAGTGCTCCTCACCCTCTACCCAACAAAGTTTGGCCGAAGGAAACCGCTGTTGTTCCCTTGACTTAACGGCTCCTACCCCGTCCCTCCCCATCGACAAGGAGGGTCTCCCTGAACATAAATTAAGAAATCATAATTGACATTTTATTATTTTTACCGATAATGAGTTGGTTCAAGCGTTGGAATTAATGTGCGTCGCGCGCTCGCCGCCCTAATCACGCATCCCCGGAACCGCGCCGTCCCGGAGCGGTACACAGTCAGTGCGCAGCATCCAGAGATCCCGTCGAGACAACGGAGGACCACCATGAGTCAGCACCCTTTTCAGGACCTGCAGCGTAAAAGAGCCGGCCATTCCCGGCATATCAGATTGATCTCGGAAGGCGGCAGCTCCATCGCCAAGAGCCCCCTGCCGCAATGCATCGACTCCATACAGGTGAATCACACCTGCACGACCGAATCCCACCACCTGGCCTCTCGCACCGGCGTCGGCGCCTGTTCCATGTTTTCCTTGCCGGACAGTTCGCTTTTTTCGGTCCCCTCCGAGCAGGCGGCGCAACTTGACCAGGGCCTGATCAGCCCCGTCCTGCGCAGCAGATTCATCCAACAGGGGATCACCCTGTCCGAGCGCGTCCAGGTCGAGGTGCGGCACCCCGGCAGGATCTGGTTCATCCGCGACCAGGACGGGAAGTATTCCGTCCGCAGGCTTCCCTCGCGGCTCACCGTCTACAAAGACACCAAGTGATCCGGCAAGCTCCGGCCGGCTCCGGCGGCCTTGGCCCGCCGGAGCCGGCTGGGGCGCTCTTTGCGACAGGCTTGCCGGACGAAGGCTTGCCGAATAAATCCCCCCACAAGGATGGTCATGATCGACTTTCACGCCTTTACGGCGGAAGGCGAATATTTTCTCTTCTTCCCTTGTTCGGCGCGACTTTACCAGCTGAGCGAGTCCGCTGCCAGCCTGTTTGCCGAACTCGCCCTGCCGACCGGCCGGCAAGCTTCCTGGAGTAACCTGCATCGACTGCCGCGGACTGCGATAGCGGAGCAGGCGGTGCTGGCAGGCGAGCTGCGCGACCTCGTGCACGCGGAGCGAAAGGAATCTCGCCTCGCCCCGCGCCTCACCGACCAAGCCCGGGACGGCAGCGCCTTGAGCTCTTTTTCCCTCTACCTCGCGCAAACCTGCAACATGGCCTGCTGCTACTGCTGGAACCGGGGGGGAAGCTTCGGAAGGGAACCGCGGCTGATGGCTCGGCGGGAAACGCGGCTCGTTACCGAGCTGATCGTCTCGCTGGCCGAAGCCTCCGCCGAAACGGACATCTTCATAAAGTTCTACGGCGGCGAGCCGCTGCTCAATTTTCCGGCCCTGGAGAGGATCACCCTGGAGAGGATCACCCTGGAGTTGCGCCGGCAGGAGGCGCGCCTTGCCAAGAATTTCCATTTCACCCTGGACACCAACGGCTTGCTCCTTGAGGGAAAGGCCGCGCAGTTCCTGGCCAGTCATTTTTCCGAGATCGGGGTGAGCCTGGACGGCAGCCAGGCCATCCACGATCTGCAGCGGCCTGGCGTTTCCGGCGAGGGAACTTGGCTACGGATCGTGGAGAACATCCGAGCCTTCCCCAATCCCAAGCTGCTCGCCCTGCGCGCCACGTTGACCTCCCGCTCGGACTCCTATCTCGACACCTTCCGCCAGCTCAGCGTCCATGGTTTGCGGCGCATCGAGCTGGAGTACTGCCACGAAACCGGCTATCAGGAGGACAGTGGCTACCGGGAGTTGGTGGTTCCGCCGCAGCGGCAGATCGCCGAGCTGCGAGAATTTTTGGCCTACTACGTCGACGCCATCAGCTGCTACCGTGAGTTGAGCGAAATCCCCTTCCTCTCCAACCTGCTGGACGACATCGCCAGGCTCAGGCGCGGCAGCCGCGCCGCCATGCCGTGCGGCGCCGGCAGGAGCACCCTCGCCATCGACAGCCGCGGCCAGGTTTTCCCGTGCATAGCTTTCGCCGATCGCAACCACTTCGCCATGGGGCAGGCCGGCTGCGACGACTGCCTGCCGCTGCGCGACTCCCTGGACGGTCCCGGAGAGAGCCGACTGTCGTGCCGCGCTTGCTGGATTCGCTACACCTGCGCCGGAGGATGCTTCGCCACTCACTACGACATGACCGGTCACACCCGCAAGCCCCATCCGGACTATTGCCGGGCCATGAGGGAGAAAGCGGAGGTCTATCTGCACGCCATGGCACAGATGCAGAAGAAATGCCCCTGGCACCTGGCGGACGCCCCGCCGTCGGTTTAATTTAAAGGTGGCGCGGCGTTACGTAATAGAAGATGGCGCCGAAATGGCAGGCGCTTCCGGCCAGCACGAAGAGATGCCAGATGGCGTGATTGAAGGGGAGGCGGTCCCAGAGATAAAAGACGACGCCGACGGTGTACGCAGCGCCGCCGAGAAAGAGCAGCGCCAGTCCCTGGCCGGCCAGCGCCGCGGACAGAGGCTTGAGGGCGATCACCACGCTCCAGCCGAGCCCGATGTACAGGAGCGGGCCGATGACGCGCAGCCGGTGGATGGTGAATATCTTCAGGATGGCCCCCACCGTGCCCAATCCCCAGACCACCCCCAACATCGACCATCCCCAAGGACCGTGCAAGGTGACCAGCCCGAAGGGGGTGTAGCTCCCGGCGATCATCAGGTAAATGCTGACGTGATCCAGGATGCGAAAGACGTAGCGGACATACGGCTTACGGACGCTGTGATAGGCCGTAGACAAGCAATAGAAGGTCACCATCGCCCCGCCGTAAATGCTGGCGGAAACGACGCGGTAGACGTCGTGCTGGCCAAGGGCCAGCCCGAGCAGGGCGATCACGCCGATCAGGCTGAGCAGAAGTCCGAATCCGTGGGTGCAGCGGTTGGCCAGTTCCTCCGCCTCGCTGTAATAGACAATCCTTTCTTCAATTTCCGATGCATTCATGAGTAGACATGTTACACCCGTTGGCCGGCGCCTGACAATACCCGAATAATTCGCCTCTTTCCCCCGTGCGTCCTCTCCACCCCGGCTTCAGGCTTGACTTCTCCGCGCCTGCGTACGATTATGGGTCTGGTCAAATCCGGGCGGCTTTTGGCTCGCGCCGTCCGCCGATGACCGAATGCACCTGTCAACCAGGGGATCAGCATGGCAAAAAAGATATTCATCGCTGCCTCCGGGCAAAACATCGGCAAGACCACGGTCTGCATCTCGCTTCTGCACCGAGCCCAGCAGAAATACGGCAGGGTCGGCTTCATGAAGCCTCTGGGCCCCAAGCCCGCCATGCTGCGGGGTCATTCGGTGGACAAGGATGCGGCCCTGATCGCGCAGGTCTTCGGCCTCACTAAGGATCTGCGCTACATGTCGCCGGTGGTGGTCTATCCCGACACCTCCCGGCTGGCGATCGACGGCAAAATCTCCCTCCCCGCGTTGAGGGAACAGATACTCGATTCCTTCGCGGAACTGGAAAAACAGTGCGATCTGATCATCATCGAGGGGTCGGGTCATCCGGGCGTCGGCACCGTGCTCAAGCTTTCCAACGCGCAGATCGCGCGCATGCTGGACGCGCCCGTGCTGATGGTCACCGGCGGCGGGGTCGGCAACGTCATCGACACCATCGCCATGAATACCGCGCTTTTCAAGCTGGAGGGCGCCGACGTGCGCGCGGTGCTGGTAAACAAGATCTTCGCCGAAAAGCGCGAGCAAACGCTCGATTACCTGCGTCGCGCCCTGGCCGATCAGCCTTTTTCGGTAATCGGCGGCTTCGATTACAAGAAGGTGCTTGCCAACCCGACGCTGCGCCGCATCTCGCGGCTTTTGGACCTGCCGCTGCACGGCAACCGCCGCGAAGTCAGCCGCATCATCCACCACGTTCAGATTGGCGCCGCCTCCACCCAGCGCGTTACCGAGATGCTGAGGGAGTCCTCGCTGCTGCTGGTCACCAGCAGCCGTGACGAATTATTGGTGACGCTCGCCAACCTTTATCAGATGCCGGAATACCGGCCCTTGATTTCCGGGCTGATCATCCCCGGGCTCTCGCCGGTCAGCACCATCACCCAGCGCATCATCGACCGCAGCAACATCCCCTACCTGCGGACCGATCATTTCTCCACGGCCGAGCTTTACCGCGTCATCGCCGAAGACGTCTCCAAGATCACCGCCGAAGACACCGAAAAGCTCGACCTGATCCGCTCGCTGGCCGACGAAGGGCTGGACTTCGACGCCATCGACGCGCTTTTCGCCTCGACGTAGGGGTTTTTTTGACCTGCCCCTTGGACGGCATGGACGGCATGGACGGCATGGACAGGCAGGGACGGGCGTGGGCAGGGGCGGGCGTGGGCAGGTGCGGGGAATACAAAGAAGGCGACCTCGGGGTCGCCTTCTTTTTGCCGACCGGCAGATTACTTCTTGTGGCATTCGGAGCACTTGCTCGGGCCGGCGCCCTTATCCGTGTGGCATCCCTTGCAGGTCTTGTGAGCAAACTCCTTGCCGAAGCCTTCGATCTTCCCGGGTCCTTTCTCGTGGCAGATTTTACAGTCTTTGAGCATCTCCTGGTGTTTCTTGTGGGGAAAGGTTATGTCTCCGTTTTTGGCGGGGAGGGTAATGGTGTCAGCGGCCAATACGGCTGCTGCGCTTAACATCATCAGGGCTACGGCGGCGATCAGCTTTTTCATGGTCATGCTCCTTTTCTTTTTGGTTTTTTCCAGCCGAACTGTGCTAGAAAATACCATTTGAGCAGGCCCGCCGCTATCGACATCTATAGCAATCCGACCCGATGTAGGGTCCATTTGCCGGCCGCAACCCGCCTGGACCTTGTCTTCAGGCGCACGGGGGGCGCGATCCGGCCGCTAAACGCAACGATCTTTGACGGAGCGCAAGCTACATGGAGCAACCTTCCGGAAAGACAGACCCGTTGACCGCACCCTACCTCGCCGTTGACGGGGCGCTGATCAGGAGCGTGCGCGAGAACAAAAAGCTGACCCAACTCTACGTGGCGAACGTGGTGGGCGTCACCACCGACACCATCTCGCGCTGGGAAAACAACCGCTATCCCTCCATCAAGCGGGAAAACGCCGAGAAGCTGGCCGGCGCTCTCGAGGTCGAGTTGGCCGAAATACTGCGCGCGGACGAGGCGGGCGATTCCCCGGAGGACGAGCCGGTCGCCCCTGTCGTCGGCCGCAGCCGTTGGCTACTTCCGTCGGGCGCGACAGCCCTGCTGCTGCTATTTCTGGCGATCTATCTCTTCACCGGACGACCGGCTTCGGCGCCCGTCGCCACTCGGTGGGTGCCGCGGTTCGCCGCCCCCGGGGAAATCGTGCCGGTGCAGATCAAGGTGACCCGACAAAAGGGGGAGGACTTCGGTTTCATCCTCAAGGAAAAGCTTCCCGACGCGTTACGGATGGTGAGCGCGCTGCCAACGGCTTCCGGCGCGGAGGCTCCCGGCTCAGGCATCAAGTGGCTTGTTCCCGGCGGCAGCGCCTCGGTCACCGTCTCCTACACGCTTCAGATACCGGCTTCGCCGGCGCTACACAAGGAGGAAAAGCTAAAAGGAGAGATCGTGGTGGCCGCTCGGGGTGCGAACCGCACCGAAACCGTGGGCGGCAACGACAGCATACTGATCGGCGCCTACCACTGGGCGGACGCCAACGGCGACGGCCGCATCGACGACGACGAGATCATGCCCGCCTACTATATTTGCGAAGAAATGAAGGGACTCGGCCTCGACTGGAAGATCATCGAGGCGATCTGGAGCGGCAAGGGATACCGCTGGGATCCGCAGAGCGGGTTCACCGTCATCAAGTGAATCTCGCATGCTTACCGGAGGTCCGCCAGGTCGCTACTTGTGTTTGCTGGCGAAATAGGTTCTGAACTGGTATGCCATTAGTGCGACTGATACGACTAAGAAACCGATTACCAAATAACTCATCTCTCCACCTCTCTAAACTATTACTCCACCTTTCCAAACTGCCGGTCGTGACCTTCACTCCTTCACTCCCCTTTACTTAGGCTAACATATCGAGCTTTGTCGTGTAAATGAATTTCATTTTCAGCCTGTTTAGAAGCGGACGACGCCTTCCCCTCTCCGGCCTCCGCAAGCAGTGATGCTCGCACATCTTCCCCCTCAGGCCGTCCGCCGCTCGTAACATTTCCGCAATATGCTGAATTAGCGCGATTGTCTGATCGTCTGCCGGCCGGCCCCCTATTTTTAGAGGCGCCTTCCATGGTAAAATAAGATCGGCAAGGCGGAGAGGTTGAGTATGTCGCTTTGCCGGAACAGATCTGGCTGCTAGTTGCTTCACAGCCCAAGGGCAACCTTGGCAATCGAACGGCGAAAATTTTCGCCGACGGGAGGAGTACTATGAAAGCCCTGATTTTAAGTGCGGATAATTTTGAAGATACCGAATTGCTGGTTCCCCTTTACCGACTGCGCGAGGCGGGTTTCACGGTGGACGTCGCCTCCAACAGGCGCGATGCGATCCGTGGCAAACACGGCTACGAAGTTCCGGTCAACAAGCTGTTCGCCGAGATCAACGCTGGCGACTACGACCTCCTGATGCTCCCGGGAGGCAAGGCGCCTGCTGCGATCCGCAACGACCCGAAGGTCCAGGAGATCGCACGTTCCTTCTTCACCGACAACAAACCGGTGGCGGCCATCTGCCACGGCCCGCAGATCCTCATCTCCGCGAACCTGATAAGGGGCAGAAAGGCCACCTGCTATAAAGAGGTAATGACCGAGCTGAGAGAAGCGGGAGCGAAGTATCAGGACGCCGAAGTCGTGGTGGACGGCAACCTGATCACCTCGCGCGAGCCGGGCGACCTGCCGGCCTTCAACCGCGAAATGATGAAGCTGTTGGGGCGTTGAATCAGAATCTCGTCCTGAAAATGCGAAAATCACATGTGTTGCTGCAATAGCAAAGGCGGCCTTTCGGCCGCCCTTTTTGTACCCGGTTCTTCAATATATTCCAACTTCAATTACTACTTCAGGTTCTTCTTTATCCTGGCCACCGCCTCGATCACGTTGTTGCGGTTGCAGAAGGCGGAGAGGCGGAAGTACCCTTCCCCGCTCGGCCCGAAGCCGCTGCCGGGGGTGCCGACCACGTGGCACTCGTTCAACAGTTTGTCGAAGAAGTCCCAGGAGGTCACGCCCGCCGGGGTCTTGAGCCAGATGTAGGGACCGTTCACTCCGCCGTAGACGGTGAGGCCGGCCTCGGAAAGCCCCTCACGGATGAGGCGCGCGTTTTCCATGTAGTAGTCGATGTTGGCCTTGGTCTCTTTCCACCCTTCTTCGGTGTAGACCGCCGCCGCCGCTTTCTGCACCGGGTAGGAGGCGCCGTTGAACTTGGTGGTCTGGCGACGCAACCAGAGTTTGTTGAAGCTGTATTTCTCGCCGGCCGAGGTGGTCCCCTCCAGTTCTTCGGGTACGACCACCACGCCGCAGCGCACGCCGGTGAAGCCCGCCGTCTTCGAGAAGGAGCGGAACTCGATGGCGCATTTCTTGGCGCCCTCGATCTCGTAGATGGAGTGCGGGATGGAGGGATCGGTGATGAACGCCTCGTAGGCCGCGTCGAAGAGGATGACCGAGTCGTTGGCCAGGGCGTAGTCGACCCACCCCTTCAACTGCTCCCTGCTGGCGACGGCTCCGGTCGGGTTGTTGGGGAAGCAGAGGTAGATCATGTCCACCTTCTCCTCCGGGTAGGCCGGGAAGAAGCCGTTTGCTTCGGTGCAGGGCATGTAGACCAACCCCTGGTAGTAACCCTTTTCGTCCGCCTCGCCGCTGCGGCCGATCATCACGTTGGTGTCGTTGTAGACCGGGTAAACCGGATCGCCGATGGCAACGGTGTTGTCGAGCGCAAAGATGTCGAGGATGTTGGCGCAATCGCACTTGGAGCCGTCGGAGATGAACATTTCCGTGCTCTTCAACTCGACGCCCAGCGGGTTGTAGGACTTCTCGATGATCGCCTCGATCAAAAAGTCGTACCCCTGCTCCGGGCCGTACCCCATGAAAGAAGCTTCGCTCCCCAGGTCGTCCACCGCGTCGTGGAACGCCTTCAGTATGGTCGGGGTGAGCGGCTGGGTAACGTCGCCGATGCCGAGCCGGAGGACCTTCGCTTCCGGGTTGGCTGCGGCGAAAGCCCGCACGCGGCGCCCGATTTCCGGGAAAAGGTAGCCCGCTTTGAGTTTGAGGTAGTTGTCGTTGATGAGTGCCATTACAGATGTTCCTCCGAAATCTCGATTTTTTCAGTCAAGGTGCTAATCACTTATCTCTCCGGTCACAAGACGATGCCCTCTCTGTCTATGTTCTGACGGATCGGCATCGCCCGGTAAATCGGTGAATTCCATGTGTGCTTGTTATGCAGAAGAAACGTCAATACTGCTCCCGTTTCCATTTCGATTGGAAACAAGGCCCGCAGGATGGATTCTTCGTGTTGCAGGCCAACATCACCGCCCGTAAGCACTAGAAGGTCGTAATCCGAATCGGGCTCGGCGTCGCCACGAGCGCGAGAGCCAAAAAGAACAATCTCGGCATCGGGATCTACCGATTTAATAGCCGCAAGGCAGCGATCAAGAATAGCTTTGTCTGCGGAGACTCCCATATTTGTCCTCAAGGGAAAACGTAGCGTTCGTCAAGTCATCCATAAAGCGGCATTCCTTGATGGGAAGCGGTATATATCAAGGTACCTGGCACATCCTTGTATTTGGCGAATTCCACCGGTGCAAAGACGAAAGCATCCAGCGAAAAATGCCGACGAGGAAACAGCCGCTTTACCGAAACGTTTCGCTGGTGCTGCGAAAGCTCGGTGTCCATCACGACCACTACGTCGACGTCGCTGTCGTCTGTTGCACGACCCTCGGCGTAGGGTCCGAACAGAAATATCTGCAGCGGGTGAACACCTTCGACGATAGTGTCGCGCAACGTTTCAATATCTTCGGATGTCAGCATGCGCTGGCCTTTTCGAACTGCTCGGCAAGGTGTCCGAATCCTGCCTGCTACGAAGTCTATCTAAGCCCCAGCACGTCCTGCATGTCCCAGACGCCGGGCTTGGCGCTTACCACCCACTTGGCGGCGCGCACGGAGCCTCTGGAGAACATGTCGCGGGTGTGGGCGCGATGGGTGATCTCGATGCGCTCGCCCATGCCGATGAAGTAGGCGGTGTGCTCGCCGACGATGTCGCCGCCGCGTATGGTCTGCATGCCGATCTCGTCATGGGTCCGCTCGCCGCAGATCCCCTCGCGATGGTAGTTGGCGACTTTTTGGTAGTCGCGCCCCAAGGCGCCCGCCACCACTTCGCCCATCCTGACCGCGGTCCCGGAGGGGGAATCCTTCTTCAGGCGATGGTGCGCCTCCACGATCTCCACGTCGAAGTCGTCCCCCAGGATCTTGGCCACGTCGGCCAAAACCTTGAAACAGACGTTGACGCCGACCGACATGTTGGGGGCGATGATCACCGGGATCTCGCGCGCCAGCTCGGCGGCGAAGAGCCTCTCCTCCGGGGTGAAGCCGGTCGAGCCGATGACGATGGACTTGCCGAAAAGGGCGCAGACCTCCAGGTTTTTCAGGGACACCTTGGGCGCCGTGAAGTCGATCAGCACGTCGCAACCCTGCACCACGGCGTTCAGGTCGTCGCTGATGGTCAGGCCGATGGCGCCCAGACCCGCGTTATAGCCGGCGTCCTGGCCGATCATCGGATGCCCCGGACGCTCCAAGGCGCCGGAAAGTTCCACGTCCGCCGCTTCCTTGATGGCGGCAATGATCCGCCCCCCCATCCGTCCCGCAGCCCCGCAAACAGCTATTTTTATCATGATTTCGCTCCGATATCTTTAGATGAGCCCGTATTCCTTCATGATCGCGGTCAGTTTGACGCGGTTGGCGTCGGCCAGCGGAGCCAGCGGCAGACGCACTTCGTCGCGGCACCTCCCCAGCAGCGCCACTCCGGTCTTCACCGGCACCGGGTTGGTCTCGATGAACATGGCGTTGGAGATCTTCAAAAGGTACAGGTGCAGTCTCTTCGCCTCTTCCATGTTGCCGGCGTTGAAGGCGTCGACCAGCGCCGCTACCTCTTTGGGCATGATGTTGGCCGTGACCGAGATCACCCCTTTGGCGCCGCAGGCCATCATGGGGAGGGTGATGAAGTCGTCGCCGGAGAGGACCGTGATGTTCTCGCCGCAAAGCGACAAGACCTCGGACGCCTGCTGAAGCGAACCGGTCGCCTCCTTGATGGCCACGATGTTGGCGTGCTGGGCGAGCCTGGCCACAGTCTCGGGGAGCAGGTTCACCGCAGTGCGTCCCGGCACGTTGTAAAGCACCTGCGGCAGCGCCACCGCGTCGGCGACCGCCTTATAGTGCAGGTAGAGCCCTTCCTGAGACGGTTTGTTGTAGTAAGGGGTTACCAGCAAAGCGCCGTCGGCGCCCAGTTCCTTGGCGTGCCTGGTGATCTCGATCGCCTCGTGGGTGGAATTGGAGCCGGTTCCGGCGATGACCGGCACCCGCTTGTTCACCTGCTCGATGACGATCTGAACGACCTTGTCGTGTTCCACGTAATCGAGCGTCGAGGACTCGCCGGTGGTGCCGCAGGGCACTATGCCGTCGGTGCCGTTTTCGATCTGGAACTCCACCAGTTCGCGCAGCTTCTCCTCATCGACCGCGCCGTTAATAAACGGAGTGACAATGGCAACGATACTTCCCTGGAACATGGGGCTACCTCCTTATTGCTGCTGCTGGAAATAATCAATGACGCGCAAGCAATTCGCCTGCAAGTAAGTACTACAGGTCAACGCTGCACCAACCTGAAGAAAACAATAAAAGTTTTCACTTTTAACATATAAAGGGGGTCGATGTCAAAAATTTTGCTCGCTCGCTTCTCCGCAAGGGGGGCGTCACGATTTTCGGACTACAGGCATCCGCCGCATCTCGTGGGTGAAAACTAATTCACCGCATGAGCTACCAGCTCAGCCCATCGGTAGGTCGCGTTGAACGGCTTCATCGTGAAACTCGACATCGCCACCGCGGCACCGTTGCGACGTCGAGTTTCGTACCTCAACGAGACCTACGGAAAAGAGTGTCGAGCAGTTACCGCAGATCTATAAAAATCCGGTCGGCTTTAAAAAAGTTACGGACGATTTCTTCAAAATCGCCGCGATCTGCTCAAAAAATAGGCTGCCATATTTCCCACACAGCGGACTTTCTCGGCCCAGGGCAACCATTGACCTCAATCCGCAACACGGACCCGTTAAAGGGCGCATTTTGCTCATTAGGGATCGAATTAATCTACACTAATCTATTTTTTATTATCACCACCAGGCAACGGGCGTCTCCGCTCCCCGGAAGACAGAAATCCTGGCAGGACTCGACCTGCGCTCCCATGTCGGCAAGTTCACTCTTGGCGGCGGCCACTTCCTCGGCGGCATTTCTTCCTTTCATGGCGACGATGCGACCTTGCTCCTTTAGAAGCGGCATCGCCATGCTCACAAAAGACGGGATGTCTGAAAAGGCCCGGGAAACTATCCAGTCGAAGGAGTCGGCGTATCGCTCCGAGAGCGTCTCGGCTCGCACGTGCATGGCTTCGAAATGTTCCAGACGCAAGAGCCTCGCCGCTTGTTTCTGAAAGCTGATTTTTTTCACCACCGCATCCACGGAGACCATATCCAGATCGGGGAGCGCGATCTTCACCGGGATGCAGGGAAAGCCGCCGCCGGAACCGATGTCCAGCAACCGTCCCCTCCCCGCCACCACTTTCAACAGACTCAGCGAGTCGACCAGATGCTTCACCGCGATCCCCTGATCGTCGCTGATGGCGGTCAGGTTGATCTTCCTGTTCCACTTTTTCAGCTCCTCCGCGAACAGGTTGAGGGCCGCCAGTTGCGCAGGGCTCAGCGAGACGCCGAGTTCTTTGGCGCCTGAAGCCAGCAGATCCTTGGCCGCCTGGTTCATTTGCCCCCCCTCGCCTTAAGAGCTATCGACAGGATGGTGATGCCCGCCGGCGTCACGCCAGGTATGCGCGACGCCTGCCCGAGCGTGTCGGGACGAAAGCGGGCGAGCTTCTCACGCACCTCGGTTGAGAGTCCGGGGATGGCCAGGTAATCCATTTCGACCGGTATTTTCGCTCCCTCCAGCTTCACCGCCCGCGCCACCTGTTCCAGTTGGCGGCCGATATACCCCTGGTACTTTATCTGGATTTCCAACTGCTCCCTCACGGTTTCAGGCAACTCCATGATCCGGGGATAGACGCGCGCCAACTCCTGGCAGGTAAAATCCGGCCGGCGTAACAGCTGCACATAGCTGATGGCGTTCTGCATCCCCAGCAGACCCCACTCGGTCAGCAACTCCTCGCCCGCCGCCGACGGCGTGACTCTCTCCTTCCCCAGGCGCTCCAGTTCGGTCTCGATCAGCTCCTTCTTGGCGACGAACCGAGCGTAGGTTTCCTCCGGCACCAGCCCCACGGCGTGCCCCTGCTCTCGCAGTCTGAGGTCGGCGTTGTCCTCGCGCAGCAGCAGCCGGTACTCGGCGCGCGAGGTGAACATGCGGTACGGCTCGCGAGTGCCGAGCGTCACCAGGTCGTCGATCATCACCCCGATGTAGGCGTCTCCCCTGCCCAAAAGCAGCGGTTCCTTCCCTTGCACCCGCAGCGCCGCGTTGATCCCCGCCATCAACCCCTGGGCCGCCGCCTCCTCGTATCCCGAGGTGCCGTTGATCTGGCCGGCGTGGTAGAGATTGCCCAACAGCTTGGTCTCCAGCGAGGCGTGCAACTGGATGGGATTGACGTAGTCGTACTCGATGGCGTAGGCCGGGCGCATGATCTCCACCCGCTCCAACCCCTCGATGCTCCGGTAAAAGGCCCACTGAATATCGATGGGGAGCGAGGTGGAAAGTCCGCTCGGATACACCTCGACCGTCTCCCGCCCTTCCGGTTCCAGGAAGGTCTGGTGCCGATCCTTCTCAGGGAAACGCACCACCTTGTCCTCGATGGAAGGGCAATAACGGGGGCCGATCCCCTCGATGATGCCCGCGTAGAGCGGCGAGCGATCCAGCCCGCTCCTGATGATGTCGTGCCCCTTGGGGTTGGTGTAGGCGACATGGCAGGGGACCTGCGGCTGCTCGATGCGGTCGTTGTCGAAGGAAAAAGGGATCGGCCGCTCGTCGCCGTACTGAGGCTCCAGTCGGCTGAAGTCGATGGTCCGGGCGTCCAGCCTGGCCGGCGTCCCGGTTTTCAGGCGGCCGACGTCGAAGCCGTAGTCCATCAATCGCTCGGAAAGTCCGATGGAAGGAAGGTCCCCTGCCCTGCCGCCCGGATAGTTCACCAGACCGATATGGATCAGACCGCGCATGAAAGTGCCGGTAGTGAGCACCACCGTCTTGCCCAGAAACCTGACCCCGCCCCTGGTATCCACACCTGCGGCGTGCCCCTCTTCCAGGTGCAGATTGGTCACTTCCCCCTGTTTCAGGTCCAGTCGGTCCTGCCGCTCCATGACGTTTTTCATGCGCAGGCGGTAGAGCTGTTTGTCCGCTTGGGCTCGGGAGGCGCGTACTGCGGGTCCCTTCTTGGTGTTCAGCAGCCGGAACTGGATGCCGGTGGCGTCGATGTTGCGCCCCATCTCGCCGCCCAAGGCGTCGATTTCTTTCACCAGGTGGCCCTTGGCCAAGCCGCCGATGGCCGGATTGCAAGACATCAGCGCGATGGCGTCCAGGTTGATGGTCAGCAGCAACGTGGAGCAGCCGATGCGGGCTGCGGCCAGCGCCGCCTCGCACCCGGCATGCCCGGCGCCCACCACGATCACGTCATATTTCTTGTCGTATACTATCAAGCCATGCTCCATTCACTCTTATTGTTCCACGTGGAACAATTGTGCTCTTGCCGAAAAGCCTGGTAGGTCGCGTCGAGGTACGAAACGCGACGTTGCCTCCGTGGCATCAGCGCGACGTTGCGTTTCACGATGAACCCGTTCAACGCAACCTACAAAACCGCAGGCCCCGATGCTGATTGTTCCACGTGGAACAATCAGTCATTTACCGATGCAGAAACTGGAGAAAATGCGGTCCAGCACGTCGTCAACGGTGGTCTCGCCGGTCACCTCGCCTACCGCGTTCAGGGCATCGCGCAGGTCGATCGGCAACAGCTCCATGTTCACTCCGGCACTCAAATTGGCGACGAAACTGCGCAAAGACTCGCGGGCCTTGAGCAGCGCGTCGCGATGCCTGGCACGCGACACCGCCACATATTCCCTGCCGTCGATGGCCGCGCCATGCATGAAGGCGGCCGCGATGGCGTCGCGCAACTCAGGTATACCGCTGCCGTCGAAAGCCGATATGGCAACGGTCTGAGCGGTGAGTCCGACGGGAAGCTCTATCGCGCGGGGGAGATCGCTCTTGTTGAGCACCACGATCAGACACTTGCCGCCAATGGCCTGAAGGATGGCTTCGTCCTCCACAGTGAAGGCAGTTGAAGCGTCTACGACGAACAGCACGAGATCGGCCACGGGTATCCTGGCGAGGGACAGCCGCACTCCTTCCTTCTCCACCAGATCGTCGGAATCCCGGATGCCGGCGGTGTCGAGCAGTTTCACCGGCAGTCCGTTGATGTTGACAACTTCCTCGATCAGATCGCGCGTGGTGCCGGGGACCGCGGTGACGATGGCCCGATTCTCTTTCAGCAGGGTGTTCAGCAGGCTCGATTTTCCGACGTTGGGCTTACCGGCGATCATCACGGAGACCCCGTCGCGCAGCACCTTGCCTGCGTCGAAACCGTCGATCAGCGCATCAAGCTCGGCCACTGCCGGCGACACCCGCCCGAGCACGTCGGTGTCCACCGCCACGTCGATGTCTTCCTCGGGGAAGTCGATCAACGCCTCGACGTAGGCCAGGGCGTAGAGGATGCCATCTTTGACGACGGCAATCCGCCTGGACAGGAGTCCCTCCCTTTGATGCTGGGCCAGGCACAAGGCGGCATCGGTGCGGCTGGAGATGACGTCCATGACGGCCTCGGCCTGCACCAGGTCGATGCGACCATTCAGAAAGGCGCGCTTGGTGAATTCCCCCGGTGCCGCCAAACGTGCGCCCGCGGAGACCACCAGGGAAAGGATGCGCGACACGACAAGAGCGCCCCCGTGGCACTGTATCTCCACCACGTCCTCGCGGGTGTAGGAATTCGGCGCCTTCATGAACACCAGCATGGCTTCGTCAAGCAAGGCGCCGCTGGCGGGATCCAGCACGCTGCCATAAGAAAAACGGTGGCTTTTTAGGCCACCGCTCGATTTAGCTTGGAAAATGTCGCGGGCAATCGGCAGGGAGGCGGGGCCGCTGATCCTGACGATCCCGATCCCGCCCTCCCCTACCGGCGTGCTGATTGCGGCGATGGTGTCGCGAAGGTACATAAGTTTAACCCGCGGCCGATCAGGCCTTGACCGACTTGTTGATGTACATCTGCTGCGTTATGGTCAGCACGTTGTTGACCAGCCAGTAGACAACCAGCCCGGAAGGGAAGTTCAGGAACATGAAGGTGAACACGACGGGGAGAGCCAGCATCATCTTGGCCTGCACCGGATCCATGTTGGACGGCGTCATTTTCTGCTGGATGAACATACTGACGCCCATGATGATCGGGGTCACGTAGTACGGGTCCTTGGCGGAAAGATCGGTAATCCAAAGGATGAAGGGCGCGTGCCGCAGTTCGATCGAGTACATGAGCGCGCGGTAAAGACCGAAGAATACGGGGATCTGCACCAGCATGGGGAGACAGCCGCCCATGGGGTTGACCTTGTGGGTCTTGTAAAGCTCCATCACCGCCTTGTTCATGGCGTCGCGGTCGTTCTTGAACTTCTCCTTCAACTCAGCCATCTTCGGCTGCAGTTTCTGCATCTCCTTCATCGACTTGTAGCTCTTGTGGGTGAGCGGGAAAAAGAGGAGTTTCAGGACGCAGGTGATGATGATAATGGCGAAGCCGTAGTTGCCGGTGTACTTGTAGAGAAACTTCAGCGTGTAAATAAGCGGCTTGGAGATCGGCGCGAACCAGCCGTAGTCGATGACCTCTTCCAGCCTGTTGCCCTGAGCCTTCAGTATGTCCAGATCCTTCGGGCCGTAATAGACGGAGTAGTTGACGGCGACGCTCTGTCCGGGCGCCACGGAAACAAGCGGCGAAGAGATGTCCCTCACCAGCAAATCGGTCCCGACTCTGTTAAGACGCACCGCCGCGATGCTCCCCTTATCGGCGATGACGGCGTCCATGAAATACTTGTCGGAGAACGCCGACCAAATCACGCTCTTGTCGTACTGGGCAGGCGCCTTCAGCAGATTGTCGAGCTTGTCGGTGTCCACCTTGTTGTCGGTCAGAGTGGAAGGACCGTAAACCTCGTATCTCCCCTCTTTCTTATGCTCGGCCGCGACCCGCTCGTTTTGCAGCAGGTGCAGCGCGCCGTCCACTTTGCCGTTGCCGCTGTTGTGCACTTCCTCGGTAAGGCCGATCCGATAGGCATCGCCGGAGAAAGAGTAGACTTTTTTGAACAGCACTCCCTGCGGGGTGACGGTGGAAAACTCCAGGGTCCCCTTGCCGGTGGCAGGGAGAGTCACATTGGACGCCGAGCTGTTGAAGACAGTCGACGGCTGTATGCCGAGTTCCCGAGAATCGCTGAGCAGCGCAAACCGGTTGGGGGCGGACTCGTTAACAAGCACGATGTCCTTCCCCTGGGCTCCGGGGGTTTCCTTGTACTTCTTCAGCACCAGCTTTTTGAGGCCGGCACCCTGGGTGGAAAATACCGCGCTATAAAGATCGGTCTCCACGGTAATGTCGCGGGCGCTGGCGGCGCTATTTGGCTCTACCGGCAAGGCCGGGAGGTAGGAAGCGGCAGCGCCGGCAGCCTTCGCTGCGGCCGGTTGAGCGGGCGCGCCGGACGCGGAACTGAGCACGGACTGCTTGGGCGCCAAAGAAGCAGGCTTGGAGGTCGGAAAAATGTACGAGTAGGCGTACAAAACCCCTATGGAGAGCAGTACCGCTATGATGAGTCTTTTTTCCATTAATATTTCTCCTGAAAGAGGCTATTTAACCGGATCGTAACCGCCGGGATGAAACGGATGACACCTGAGAATGCGGGCGACAGTCAACCATCCCCCTTTGACGGGGCCGTGCTTTTTCAATGCTTGTAAGGAGTAATGCGAACAGGTAGGGTAAAAGCGGCAGGAGGATGCCTTGAACGGAGAGATGAACCTCTGGTAGAAAACGATCAGGGCTATGAATATTCTATTAAGCATGTCTTTTACGCAGCCGCCCGAGAGCGGCTGCAAGCTCGGTTGAAACGCCGTGAAAGTCAAGCAGATCAGCCCCTTTTTTGGCAACGATGTTCATCTCTGCCTGCAGAAAAAGGGGCTTGTTCTGTCTGTAAAACTCCCTGAGCCTTCTTTTGATACCGTTTCTTACTACCGCGTTGCCGACCTTTTTGCTGACGGTAAAGCCCATCCTGGCGCCGTCAACGTCCCTCCCCTTCCAAAGCAGCAGAAAGTGGGGCGTGTGCATCTTCGAGGCTCCGGCGTTGAATTGCAGGAACTCGGGACGCTTGCGCAAACGTTCACTCTTAGGGAAATCCGAGCCGGACAAGCGGGAATTATTTGGTCGCGACGCCGACGGAGAGACGCTTGCGCCCCTTGGCCCTTCTCCTCTTGATCACAAGGCGACCGTTCTTGGTGGCCATGCGTACAAGGAAACCGTGGGTTCTTTTTCTGGAAATGTTGCTCGGCTGGAAGGTTCTTTTCATCTTTATTGACTCCTTAAACGAAATGGTAGCTTTACTTATAAAGGCAAGCTTCGAACTTAAACATAAACGGCAATCTATGTCAAGGCGTTTTTGCAAAGCCAAGTTTTGCCTTGCAAAAAAAAGGCAGCTCTGATAACCTTCTGCTGCAATAAAATTAGCGTCGCTTTATCCTGTCCAAACCATCATAAATGACTGAAATTACCCGAGTAATTTATTTTCAACAGTTGTTGATAAAGCTGTGCAAAGTCAGCTAAAAAAAAGGCCTCACTCCATGGAAAATGTTTGGCTGGATGCCCAGGCAAATCTTAAGAATACGCTTACCGAACAGACCTACAGCACCTGGATCGACCCACTGAAGTTCTTAGGAGCGACAAACGATACTATCGTGGTGGAAGTCCCCAGTTCATTCTTCCAAAAATGGATAACCGACAAGTATTTGTCCATGATCAAGGAAGCGATCGCAGCAGTCACCCCCGAGATGTACCACATCGAATTCCACATCGCCGAGCAGAAACCCGCGGCCGTGAAAGAATCAAAGCCGGACAAGGAACAAAAACAGGAAAAAGATCACAAGCCCGCCAAGGAGAAGGGGAAGGAAACCGAAAAGGATGCCCGAAAGTCCGAGTTCATACCGAACTTGAACCCCAAGTACACCTTCGAATCCTTCGTTTGCGGCAAAAGCAACGAGTTCGCCCATGCGGCCTCGCAGGCGGTGGCCAACAAGCCTGCCACCAACTACAACCCGCTCTTCATTTACGGCGGCGTGGGTTTGGGCAAGACCCATCTGCTGATCGCCATCGGCAACCAGATTCTGGCCAAGAACCCCAAGGCGAAGATCTGCTATTACTCCTCCGAAAAATTCATGAACGAGATGATCAACTGTCTGCGTTACAAGAAAATGGACGAGTTTCGCAACAAGTTCAGGAAGATGGACCTGCTGCTCATCGACGACATCCAGTTCATGGCCGGCAAGGAGGCCACCCAGGAGGAGTTCTTCCACACCTTCAATGCGCTGTACGAATCGCATAAGCAGATAGTGGTCACCTCGGATAAGTTTCCCAAGGAGATACCCGGCCTGGAGGAGCGGCTCAGATCGCGCTTCGAGTGGGGGCTGATCGCCGACATCCAGCCACCCTCCACGGAGACCAAGATCGCCATCCTCAAGAAGAAGGCGGAGAACCTCCCCAACGACGTGGCGTTGTTCCTCGCCGAAGGGGCGACCAGCAACATCCGCGAGTTGGAAGGGATGCTGATCAGGCTGGAGGCGGTGGCGAGCCTCACCTCAAAAGAGATTACCCTGGAGATGGCGCGCGAGGCGATGAAGGACATCATCGTCGAGAAGACCCGCGACATCACCATCGAGATGATCCAAAAGCACGTGGCGGAGCATTTCCGCATCAAGGTGTCGGAAATGAAGTCGGACAAGAGGATCAAGACCCTGGTGGTGCCCCGCCAGATCGCGATCTATATCTGCCGCGAACTCACCAAGGCTTCCTATCCGGAGATCGGCGAGAAGTTCGGCGGCAAGGATCACTCCACCATCATCCACTCGGTGAAGAAGATCGAGAAGCAGTTGACGGCCGACAACGAGCTGAAAATGACTGTGGAAGACATCAAGAAAAAGCTGTTCATGTAATGTGGAAAACTGTGCATAAACGGCACGCCGCGCGACGAAAGCCGAGCGCCTGTGCATAAACCGGCCAAACCGGTGCTTTGACAACCGGAGTTTTCCCGGCCGTAAAACCCAGCGATTCCAATGAGAAGCGGACCTTGTCAACTTTTCAACAGGCCACTATCTACTACTACTTAAAAGATTAAAAACATAACAATAGAAGCTTGAGGGCGGAGGAGAGCAGATGGAATTCAGAATCGGCAAAGAGAGTTTTATGAAAGCCCTGCAAAGAATCCAGGGGATCGTCGAAAAGCGAAACACCATGCCCATCCTCTCCAACGCCTTGCTCGAGGTGCAAAACGATCTGCTCTACATAACGGCGACCGACCTGGAGGTTGGCATGAAGAGCTCCTACCCCGCCAAGGTGATGCGGGAAGGGAAGATCACGGTCTCGGCCAAGAAACTCTACGAGATCGTCAAGGAGATGCCGGACGAGGAGATCCACTTCTCCACCAAGGACAACGACTGGGTGGAGATCGTCTGCGGCAAGGCGCGCTTCAACATCGTCGGGCTTTCCTCCGACGAGTTCCCCTATTTCCCGAAGATCAAGGAAGAGAGCTTCATCGTCTTCAAAAACGAGATCCTCAGCGAGATGATCGAGAAGACCGCCTACGCCATCTGCTACGACGAGACCAAGTACAACCTGAACGGCGTCTTCATCAAGGCCTTCGAAGAGGGGGGCGAGAGCGTGCTCAAGATGGTGGCAACCGACGGCCATCGCCTGTCGCTGTCGCAAAAGACCATCACCGGCAACATCAGCGAAGAGCTGAGCAAAGGCGTGATCTTCCCCAAGAAGGGGATCTTCGAACTGAAGAAGATGGTCGAGGAGGAGTCCTCCGAGATCATGCTCGGTTTCATGGACAACTCCGCGGTGATCATGAAGGGGAACACGGTGGTGGTCATGCGGCTCATCGACGGCGACTTCCCGGACTACACCAAGGTGATACCGGTCAACAACGACCGCAACGTGCAGGTCAACCGCGACAAGTTCCTCCATTCCCTGAAAAGGATGGCGATCCTCTCCAGCGAGAAGTTCAAGGGGGTAAAGATCGAGGTGAGCCCGGAGCAGATCATCATCTCCTCCAGTAACCCGGAGCTGGGCGAGGCGCGCGAAGAGATCGAGGCGCAGTACGAGGGGAACAACATCTCGGCGCGCTTCAACGCCAAGTACCTGATCGACGTGCTCTCCGTCATGGAGGACCGCGAAGTGGAGCTGAAGCTCAAGGACGAGCTGTCGCCGGTGATCATGAAAGCGGTGGCCGAGGAAGACTTCCTGGCGGTCATCATGCCGATGCGGCTCTAAAAGAAAAGGAAGCGGCGCAGAGGCAAATCGTGCTAGGATGCCTGGTTGCCCGAGCCTGATTTTTACAATCATTACGGCGATTATCGTAGAAAAGCACCCGTAGGTCGTGTTGAACGGCTTCATCGTGAAACGCGACATCCCCACCGTGGCACCTTTGCGACGTCGCGTTTCGTACCTCAACGCGACCTACGAGACTGGAAAGGCCGATGGCAACCATGCCTTGAAGAGCCGATGAAACTGATAAAGCTGAAACTTGGTTCCTTCCGAAACCTGAAAAACCTTGAACTCGCCCCTGGCCGGAAGTTCAACGTATTCTACGGCAACAACGGACAGGGCAAAACCAACCTGCTGGAATCGATCTACCTCCTGGCTACGATGAAGTCTTTCAAGCAGGCGAAGAACGCGGAGCTGATCACCTTCGGCGCCGACTTCTCCCTCGTCAAGGGGGTGGTGGAGCGGGACCGGGTGCAACGGGAAATATCGGTCCTGTTGGAAAAACAGGGCAAAAAGGCCAAGATCGACAGCAAGCTGGCCACCAGGCTCGCCGATTTTTTCGGAAACCTGAACGTGGTGCTTTTCACCCCGGAAGAAATATCCATGGTGCGCGGCGGGCCGGATCTCAGGCGCAGATACCTGGACCGCGCGGTTTTTACCTGCGATCTGGATTACCTCTCGGCCTTTCACGATTACGCCAAGATATTGAAGAACCGCAACGCCCTTTTGAAGAGCAACGAAACTTCCGGCATCGAGGTCTGGACCGAAAAGCTGCTGGAGTCGGCGCTGGTGGTGATAGCCAGGCGCAGGGCTTACCTGGCGGAGATAGGCGCCCTGTTGCAGCGGTTTTATTCCGAGATCTCAGGCAACGACGAAACGGTGCAGATAGAGTACCGGCTGCACGGCGTGGACGAGCAGGCGTTCCTGAACCACCCGCTGCGCGCGCTGGGCGCGGCCTTGAAGGCGCGTGCGGCGGAGGAGAGGCACCGCGGCTCGACGGCAGTAGGCCCGCACCGGGACGATCTTTATTTCGGATTGAACGGGCGCCCCGCCAAGCATTTCGCCTCGCAAGGGCAGCAAAGGTGTTTCGTGCTGGCGCTGAAAATGGCGGAGATCGAGTTCATCTCCAACTGCTTCGACGCCCCGCCCGTGCTGCTTTTGGACGACATGACCAGCGAGCTCGACCGGCAAAGAAACCTGAACCTCATGGAGTTTTTGAGGAAAAGGGAGATGCAGGTGTTCATCACCACCACTTCCCTGCAAAACGTCGCCTTGGAAGGGACGGAAAACGACAGAACTTTTCGTATCAGTGAGGGAACGATTCTCAACTAGAGGTAAAGATGAATACAGAAGAAAACGGCGATTACGGTGCGGATAAGATCAAGGTATTGGAAGGGCTCTCGGCGGTAAGAAAGCGCCCGGCCATGTACATCGGCTCGACCTCGGAACAGGGGCTGCACCATCTGGTGTACGAGCTGGTGGACAACGCCATCGACGAGGCGCTGGCCGGCTACTGCGACGCCATCCAGGCGGTCATTCATCTGGACGGCTCGGTGACCGTCGAGGACAACGGGCGCGGCATACCGACGGACATGCACCCGACCGAGGGGAAATCGGCGGCCGAGGTGGTGATGACCGTGCTGCACGCCGGCGGCAAGTTCGACAACACCTCCTACAAGGTGTCCGGCGGCCTGCACGGCGTGGGAAGCTCGGTGGTGAACGCCCTCTCCCGCCGCCTGGACCTGGAGATCCGCAGAAACGGCAAGATCTTCACCCAGAGCTACGAGAAAGGGGTGCCGCTGGCGCCTTTGGCGCAAACCGGCGAGACCAAGAAGCGCGGCACCAAGATCACCTTCTTTCCCGACGGCGAGATCTTCGAGACCATCGAGTTCTCCTTCGACGTGCTTTCCAAGCGGCTGCGCGAACTGGCCTTTTTGAACGCCGGGGTGCGCATCAAGATCCAGGACGAGCGGAGCGAAAAGTTCCACGACTTCTTCTACGAGGGGGGGATCAAGAGCTTCGTCGAGTACCTGAACAAGAACAAGAACCCGGTGAACCCCGATCCCATCTACGTGCGCGGCGAGCGAAGCGGCGTCGATATCGAGATCGCCATGCAGTACAACGATTCCTACGACGAGAAGGTGTTCTCCTTCGCCAACAACATCAACACCCACGAAGGGGGCACCCACCTGATCGGCTTCAAGGCCGCCCTAACCCGCACCATGAACACCTACGCCAACGCGAATAACCTCCTGAAGAACGTCAAGGTGGCCATTTCCGGCGAGGACCTGCGCGAGGGGCTGACCGCGGTGATCTCGGTGAAGATACCGCAGCCGCAGTTCGAAGGGCAGACCAAGACCAAACTCGGCAACTCGGAGGTGAAGGGGTACGTCGAGTCGATGCTGAACGAGAAGCTGGCCGTCTATCTGGAGGAAAACCCGCAGATGGCCAAGCGCATCCTGGAGAAATCCATCGACGCTGCCCGCGCCAGGGAGGCGGCCAGGAAGGCGCGCGAGCTCACCCGCCGCAAAGGCGCGCTGGAGATCGGCACGCTGCCGGGGAAACTCGCCGACTGCCAGGAGAAGGATCCGGCGCTGTGCGAACTGTTCCTGGTCGAGGGCGACTCCGCAGGGGGCTCGGCCAAGCAGGGACGCGACCGCAAGTACCAGGCGATCCTCCCCTTGAAGGGAAAGATCCTCAACGTCGAGAAGGCGCGCTTCGACAAGATGCTCGCCTCGCAGGAGATCAGGACCCTGATTTCGGCCCTTGGCACCAGCATCGGCAAGGAAGACTTCGACATGGCCAAGCTGCGCTACCACCGGATCATCATCATGACCGATGCGGACGTGGACGGCTCCCACATACTCACCCTGCTCCTCACCTTCTTCTTCAGGCAGATGATGGAGCTGATCGAGCGCGGCTACCTCTACATCGCCCAGCCGCCGCTCTACAAGATCAAGCGCGGCAGAAAAGAGCAGTACCTGAAGAACGAGGCGGCGCTCAACAACTATCTTTTGGAGGAAGGGACCGACGAGATGACGCTGAGGCTCGGCGCGGACGAGAGGATGTACCGCGGCAAGCAGATCATCCCGATCCTGAACCAGTTGATCGACTACAACTCGCTGTTCGACAAGGTGGTGAAGAAAGGGATCAACGAGCTCTTGTTGCGCATGTTCCTCACCTGCAACATCAAGAACGGCGTGGAGGAGATCGCCGATCTGGCCAAGCACCTCCCCAAACTGAAGGAGGCCTTCGCCGGCATCGACTACGCGGTGCAGGAAGGGAGCGTCCTCTTCAGCCTGGGCAACATCCGGGTCAGGGTGGACCAGCAGGTGTTGGGCATCATAAACTCCTATGAATACGGCATGTTGATGGAGAGCTTCAAGCGGGTCAAGTCGGTGATCGGCACGGCCCCGGCGGCGGTGATGGGAGCCGAGGAGAAGCTGCTGTTGGAAACGAGCAAGCAGGAGGAGATCCTCTCCTTCTTCCTGGAAACCGCCAAGAAGGGGCTCTACATCCAGCGCTACAAAGGGCTGGGGGAGATGAACCCGGAGCAGCTTTGGGAAACCACCATGCACCAGGAAAACCGGGTGCTCTTGCAGGTGAAGATAGAGGACGCCGTGGCTGCCGAGGAGATCTTCACCGTGCTGATGGGGGACCAGGTCGAGCCCAGGCGCGACTTCATCGAGCAAAATGCGCTGAACGTGTCGAATCTGGATATATAGGGAAAAACCGGCTAAGGGCTAAGGGCGAAAGGCTAAGGGGAAAGGCGAAAGGCTGGGAAAACGGGTTTTACCTTTAGCCCTTAGCCTTTCGCCAGATTTATTACCAAAAGGACTTTTCATGCTTGATCAACTGAACAAGATATCGGTGAACATCGAAGACGAGATGAAACGCTCCTACATGGATTACGCCATGTCGGTCATCGTCGGCCGCGCGCTGCCGGACGTGCGCGACGGCCTGAAGCCGGTACACAGGCGCTGCCTGTTCGCCATGTACGACATGAGCAACGACTGGAACAAGCCGTACAAGAAGTCGGCCCGCGTGGTCGGCGACGTGATCGGTAAGTACCATCCGCACGGCGATACCGCGGTCTACGACACGCTGGTCAGGATGGCCCAGGATTTCTCGCTGCGCTATCCGCTGGTGGACGGCCAGGGGAACTTCGGCTCCATCGACGGCGACCGCCCGGCCGCCATGCGTTACACCGAGATCAGGATGGAGCAGTTGGCCCACGAGCTCTTGGCGGACCTGGAGAAGGAAACCGTCGAGCACGGCTCCAACTACGACGACTCGCTGAAGGAGCCGCTGGTGCTCCCCTCCAAGTTCCCGAACCTGCTGGTGAACGGCTCCTCCGGCATCGCGGTCGGCATGGCGACCAACATACCGCCCCACAACCTTTCGGAGGTGATCGACGGCATCGTGGCGGTGATCGCCAACCCGCAGCTCTCCTTCGAGGAACTGGTGGAGCTGATCCCCGGACCCGACTTTCCCACCGGCGGCTTCATCTACGGCCGGGAAGGGATCATGTCCGCCTACCGTACCGGCCGCGGCATCATCCAGATGCGCGCCAGGGTGGTGATCGAGACCCAGAAGAAGAGCGAGCGCCAGTCGATCGTGGTGATCGAGATCCCCTATCAGGTGAACAAGGCGCGGCTGGTGGAGAAGATCGCCGAGCTGGTCAAGGAGAAGAAGCTGGAGGGGATCTCCGACCTGAGGGACGAGAGCGACCGCGAAGGGATGCGGGTCGTGATCGAACTGAAAAAGGACGAGAACCCCGGCGTCATCCTGAACCACCTCTACAAGCAGACCCAGATGCAGTGCTCTTTCGGCATCATCATGCTGGCCATCGTCAACAGCCGGCCGCGGGTCTTGTCCTTGAGGGAGACCATCGACTTCTTCGTGGAGCACCGAAAGGAGATTGTCACCAGGCGCACCATCTTCGACCTGAAAAAGGCCGAGGCGCGCGCCCACATCCTGGAAGGCCTGAAGATCGCGCTGGACAACCTGGACGAGGTGATCGAACTCATCAAGGCGAGCGCCTCGCCGGCGGAGGCCAAGAGCGGCTTGATGGCGCGCTTCGGCCTCTCCGACCTGCAGGCCCAGGCGATCCTCGACATGAGGCTGCACCGCCTGACGGGCCTGGAGCGGGACAAGATCATGGACGAGCTGCGCGAGATCCTGAAGTACATCGCCCGGCTGAAGGAGATCCTGGCCTCGGAGAGCGAGATCCTGAAGATCATCGTCGGCGAGTTGATCGAGCTGAAGGAGAAGTTCGGCGACAAGAGAAGAAGTGAGATCGTGCTGCAGACCGCCGACATTTCGCTTGAGGACACCATCGTCGAAGAGGACATGGTGGTCACCATCTCGCATACCGGCTACATCAAGAGAAACGCCGTCACCCTGTACCGCGCCCAGCGCCGCGGCGGCAAGGGTAAGACCGGCATGAAGACCAAGGAAGAGGATTTCGTGGAGCAGTTGTTCATCGCCTCCTCCAAGGACTACCTGATGTTCTTCACCGACGCGGGCAAGGTCTACTGGCTGAAGGTCTACGAGATCCCCGAGGCGGGTCGCGCGGCGCGCGGCAAGGCGATCGTCAACCTCTTGAACCTGGCGGCCGGCGAGAAGATCACCACCATCCTGGCGGTGAAGGAGTTCGTCGAGGACAAGTTCATCATGATGGCGACCCGCCACGGCGTGGTCAAGAAGACGAGCCTCATGGAGTACTCGCACCCCCGCGTGGGGGGCATCATCGCCGTCAACCTGGACGAGGGGGACAAGCTGATCACGGTGGCGCTCACCGACGGCCGGCAGGACGTGCTGCTCGCCTCCAAGAACGGCAAGTCGATCCGCTTCAAGGAAGAGGACGTGCGCACCGTGGGGCGCGTCTCGCGCGGGGTGCGCGGCATGACCCTGGAAGAGGACGACGTGGTGATCGGCATGGCGATCCTGAACGAGCATTTCACCGACTCCACCCTGTTCACCGTGACCGAGAACGGCTACGGCAAAAGGACGGAGATCGGCGAGTACCGCTGCCAGTCCCGCGGCGGCAAAGGGATCATCACCATCAAGACCAGCGAGCGCAACGGCTGCGTGGTGGACATCAAGCAGGTTTCCGACGAGAACGACCTGATGCTGATCACCGACCAGGGGAAGATCATCCGGGTGTCGGTGGCCGGCTTCTCCATCATCGGGCGCAACACCCAAGGGGTGAGGCTGATGGTGAAGGAAGAGAACGAGAGGGTGGTGGCCGTGGCGCGCCTGGCCGAGAAGGAAGAAGTAGAGGAGACCGACGAGGTCCTGCCGGAAGACGAGCTGGACATGCCGGAACCGGCGGAGGATTAGAACTCTCGATGAACGGAGGCAGGAAGATAGACGGCTCGCTCCGGGAGCGCCGCGCCATCCTGGAACTGCTGGAAAGGCTCAAGGACGACGCCGTTTCCTTCGAGGAGATGGAGCGGATCGGGGCCAGGTTCCGGCAGGCCGGCGCGCGCGCCCTCAGGCCGCTGCTGCGGGAACTGGAGCGCGAGCAGTCCGGCGAGCGGATCACCCGCTATGCCTACATCCTCGACTTCTTCGCGACCGAATGCTGGCTCGAGCGCCTGATGGAGATCGCCATGACCCGCCGCGACCTGGGCGACGACGGCAAGACGGCGCTGCTGGTAGCGCTCGAGGGGTACGGCGTCGACGTGCAAACGGCGGCGTTCCACGGCGCCTTCAGCCCGGCCGGGAGTCCGCTCTGCGGCGCGCTGGTGGGCGCCGGCAAGCTCGCCGAGGAAGGCATCATCTCCTTTCTGGACGATTTTCTCGCCTGCCCGACCGAGGTGCAGAAGATGGTGATCGCCGAGCTTGCCAAGGGCGCGGAGCCACAGGGGATCAGGATGCTGGAGGCGATCCTTTGGCACGAGGAGCGGGAGATCGTGCAGTCGGCACTGGCGGCGCTGGGGAGGATTCGGCATCCGCTGGCCGCCGGCGTGCTGGCGCGCTACCTGCTGGACGGCGACCCGGCCCTGAGCGGGGAGTCGCGAAAAAATCTGCGCCGTCTCTCTTTCCTGGGCATTGCGCCACCCCCCGCCGGCGCGGCGCTCCCGTTCCACGCGGGCTATGCGAGCGCCCCCGACTGCGACGGCTACCGCTCCTTGCTGGTCTCCCGATGGCAGGAGGGGGCAAAGATCGAGACGCTCTACCTGCAAGTGCACGAACGGCGCGGATTGCTGGCGGCCTGGGGCGCGGAGCGGCTGAGCGAGGAGGAGTTCGAAAGGGAGCTGGAAGCTTTCTCCCTGCAGGACGACTTGCACCAGGTGCCGCCCGGCCACGTGCTGGAGTTGTTGCGGGACGCGCTCTATCGCAGCACCGATCTCAGCTATCTGCCGGCCGACTTTTACCTGCGGCGCGGCATGTTCGCGGGCGAGGACCTGACCCCCGCCCCCTACCGGCCGAGCTTTCCCGAGTACGCGCCGCTGCGGGGCCTCAGCTACCAGGGGGGGGAGGAGATCTGCCGGGAGCTGTTCGCCGATCCCTTTTTCGCCGGGCGCTTGGCGCCGGCCAAGCGGGTCTACGACCTCGCCGAAGAGTATCGGCGCTGCGAGGCCGGCGAGCCGGTGCTGGAGCGGGTGTGCACGGAATTCCTGGGTCCGGACCTGGAGCTGATCCGGGAGAGGCTCCTGTCGAGCGCGGACCTGCTGCGCCGGTGCGGCAAGGACGGCGGTTTGGCGAGAAAGGTGGTGGCGCTTGCCGAAAGCCTGGCGGGAAACCCGCTGCCGCACCACTTGCATCCTTTTCTGCGCGGGCTGGCGGCGGAAAGCGTGGAAAGCGCCCGGGCGGTGCTGGCCCGCGACCAGCAGTTGCCCGCCGTGCCATCAATCTGAGGGCCTCGGCGCTTTCAGACCGGTCGGACCGCTCCGACCAGTCCGACTGGTCTGAAAGCGAAAAAACCTCGCCACAACCGGAGAGTTCACATGCTTGAAAAAATAGCCGTTATCGGCGCCGGTAGCTGGGGAACGACGCTCGCGGACCTTTTGGCCAAGAAGGGACACGCGGTGACCCTTTGGGCCTACGAGCCGGAGCTCGTGCTGGAGATGCGCGCCAGCAGGGAAAACTCCCTGTTCCTCCCCGGCATCGCGCTCGACCCGCGTCTCGCCTTCACCAACGACCTGGAGGAGGCCTACGCCGGCTGCAGCATGGTGCTGTGCGTGGTCCCCTCGCAGTTGGTGCGCCGCGTGATGACCAACTCCCTCCCCTTCCTCCCCGCCGGAGTGACCATCGTCAGCGCCTCCAAGGGGATCGAGGTCGATACGCTGGCCATGGTGTCGCAGATCTATCAGGAGATCCTCCCGCCGGAACTGGGCGCCAGCTTCGCCGCCCTCTCGGGCCCGAGCTTCGCGCGCGAGGTGGCTTTGGAAATGCCGACTGCGGTCGCGGTCGCCTCCGAGTCGCAACAGGTCGCGGTCCGGGTGCAGGCGGCTTTCACCAGCAACCTGTTCCGCGTTTACCGCAACGACGACGTGGTGGGAGTGGAACTGGGGGGCGCGATCAAGAACGTGATCGCCATCGCCGCCGGCATCTCGGACGGCCTGGGCTTTGGCTGCAACACCCGGGCGGCGCTGATCACCCGGGGCCTGGCCGAGATGACGCGCCTGGGGGCGGCGATGGGCGCGCAGGCCTCGACCTTCGCCGGTCTGGCCGGCATGGGCGACCTGGTGCTGACCTGCACCGGCGACCTCTCCCGCAACCGCAGCGTCGGCATGCAGATTGGCCAGGGGAGGCAGCTCGCCGAGATACTGGGCGAGATGCGCATGGTCGCCGAAGGGGTACAAACCACCAAATCGACCTTCAACCTCGCCCAAAAGCTGGGCGTGGAGATGCCGATCATCGAGAAGATGCATCAACTGCTCTATCATGACAAGCCGGCCCGCGAAGCAGTGCTGGAGCTCATGACCCGCAACCTCAAAGCTGAGTGAGGCGGAGGTAAGATCGAGATCGAGGCCGGGTGAAGGACTCGATTACGGGCGCTCCTTGAGGCGCTCACGATCCGAAGCTGTTTAAAAAGGATGGCCATGCAACCTCGCTTTGGCATACGCAGCAAACTGCTCCTGTCCATACTTGCCATACTGCTCGTCTCCTATTCCCTGCTGCTCTACTCCACCCAGAAGACCCTCAATTCCTCGCTGCGCACCGAGATCGACCGCGACCTGGACGCCAATCTGAAGTTTGCCCGCAGCCAGTTCTTCGACGGCGCGGAGATCGTCAAGTTTTCGCTGAAGCAGGTCGCCTTGTCCAACGCGTTGCGTCGGCAGATGCTGCAGCGAGACGGCGCCAAGCTCACCGAGAGGCTCCGCCGCTGGCATGCCGTGCTCCCCTCCCTGGAGTTCCTGGCGGTGCTGGACGCCGACAAGCGGGTGCTGGCCCGCCTGGACGGCGCCGGCGCCGGCACGCCGCTGGAGCTGCAGGTGGCGGATCAGGCGCTGGCCGGCAAACGGGTGATGCTCTCCACCGAGTTGCTCCCTTCCCAACTGCTGTGCGCATGCGGCGCGCAGGGTTACTGCGGCGAGCGGCAGGGGAAGGAGGACGCGCTGGTGATTATGGTGGTCATGCCGGTGTTCGACCAGGAAGGGGGCGTGCTCGGCTGCATCGTCGCCGGTGACGTCCTCAATCGACGTCCAGGGCTCCCAGCCAAGTTGAAAGAGGTGGTCGGCTCCGACGTGGAGGTGACCATCAGCCAGCGCGGTCAGATGATCGCCTCCAGCAGCGCCGGGAGTCTCGCCGACGCCTCGCTGCTCCCCCGCAAGGTGCTCGACTCGCTGGAGCGGGGCGAGGTGTACCGGGGGGAGGCGAAAGTAGGCGGCCGCGGCTTCGAGACCGCCATCGACCCGATCTTCAACGGCAGGGGGGAGTTCGTCGGTGCGCTCTCGGTGGCCGTGTCGACCGAGCGCTTCCGGAAGATCCGCCGGGAAAACTGGGACAACTTGCTGGCCTCCGCCCTGGTCGGCGTGCTCTGCTCCTTCGCCCTGGCCTTCGTGGCCTCGCGCCAGCTGACCGGGCCGCTGCGCCAATTGGCCGCCGGCGCCCGCAAGATCGAGCAGGGGGACCTGTATCAGCGGGTGGAGGACGGCCACAGCGACGAGGTGGGAGCGCTGGCCGCGTCCTTCAACAAGATGGCGCGGGCTCTCGAAGAGCGCGACAGCGTCATCACCCGCAAGACCCTCGATCTGGAGGAGTTGAACGGGCAGCTGGAGCAGATGGTGGAGCAGCGCACCCGCGACCTCAGCATGGAGATGGGGAGGCTGGAAGCGGTCTTGACCAGCATGGCCGAGGGGGTGGTGGTCACCGACCGCGACAACCGGGTGGTGCTCTTCAACCCGGCGGCGCAGCGGATGTTCGAGCTGGTGCCGCACCGGGTGATCGACCAGCCGATCGAGCGGATCTGCGAGTTGGGCGGCTTCGAAGCGCTCTCGGCGCGGATCGGGGAGCTGACGGCGTCGGGGGGAAGCGCCGCCGGCAAGGAGGCGCTGGACCTGAAGGGGAAGCGCCTGCAGGTGAACCTGGCCGCGCTGGCCGAGGAGTCGGGGAGCTTCGCCGGCATCGTGCTCTCCATCAGGGACGTCACCGCCGAGGAACAGGTGGATCGGATGAAGACCGAGTTCATCTCCACCGTCTCCCACGAATTGAAGACCCCGCTCACCTCCATGAAGGGCTCCTTGCAGCTGCTGCTCAACCGGGGCAAGTGGCTGACCGACACCGAGCGGCAACTGTTGACGGTCTGCTATCGCAACACCCAGAGGCTGATCAGGCTGATCACCGAGATCCTGGACATCTCCCGGATCGAATCGGGCGGCATGGCCTTCAAGTTCAAGCCGACCTGCATCGGGGAGATCACCGTCTACGCGGTCGAGGAGATCAACAGCTACGCCATCGGCAGGGGGATCACCATCATCAACAGCATCCCCCAGCAGTTGCCGCAGGTCTACGGGGACAGCGACCGGCTGATCCAGGTGATGACCAACCTGCTCTCCAACGCCATCAAGTTTTCCCCGGAGGGAAAGGTGGTGATGGTGAATGCCAAGCAGGAGGGGAATTACCTGGTGGTTTCGGTGTCGGACCGGGGCAACGTGATTCAGTGGTCGGATCGCGACAAGCTTTTCAAAAAGTTCCAGCAGTTGCAGGGGAGCGACGGCCAGTCGGGCTCCGGGCTGGGTCTGGCGATTTGCAAGGAAATCGTCGAGCGCCATCACGGGCAGATTTTTTATACGGCGGCCAAGGAACCGGGCAATACCTTTTGTTTCACGGTGCCGGTCATAGGGGAGGGAGATGGAAAAGGATAGGATTCTGATAGTGGACGACGAGCCGGATATCGCCTTGATCCTCAAGCTGCAACTGGAGGACGCCGGCTACCGGACGGTGCGGGCGCAGGACGGCGTGGAGGCGCTGGAGATCATCCGCCGGGAGGCGTTCGCCCTGATCCTGCTCGACATCAAGATGCCGCGCATGGACGGGCTGGAGGTGCTGAGCCGGATCCGCGGCGCCGAGACGCCGGTGGTGATGATGACCGCCCACGGCTCCGAGGACATCGCCGTGGACGCCATGAAGAAGGGGGCGCTCGATTACATCTCCAAGCCGTTTTCCACCGACGACATGCTGCAAAAAGTGGCGCGCGCCATCGACATCGACAAGACCCGCAAGGAGAACGACAAACTCTCGCGCCAGTTGGACGAGGAACGGCGCAAGATGGAGGCCGTGCTGCACGGGATGGCCGACCTGCTCCTGGCGGTGGACATGGAGGGACGCATCGTCACCGCCAGCCGCCACGCGGTCACGGTGCTCCGCCCGGAGGGGGGCGAGCTGATCGGCGAGACCCTGGAGCAGGCGCTGCATGCCGAGGTGCCGGGGGGGGAACTCCCCAGCAGGAAGGTGCTCAGGACCGGCGAGCCCAGCCTGGACGTGGGCTACACCATGCTGGCCGGCAGCCGGGACATCCCGGTGCTCTCAAGCGCCGCGCCGCTCAGAAACGGCCAGGGGGAGCTGGTGGGGAGCGTCGAGATCATCCGGGACATCTCCAAGCTGAAGGAGCTGGAGCAGGAGAAGGAGGATTTCGTCAGCATGCTCTCCCACGACTTGAAGTCGCCGATCACCGCCGTGGTCGGCTCCATCGACCTGGTGCGCGAGGCGAGGCTCGGGCCGGTGAACGAGGAGCAGCGCGAATATCTGGACGCGGCCATCGAGAGCTGCGAAGAGATGGTGGAGATGATCGACACCCTGCTGGGGATCCACAAGTTCGAGGCGGGCAAGATGCGGCTGCACTTCAAGGAGGAGGACCCGGCGGGGCTGGTCGCCCGCAGCGTCGGCAAGTTCCAGACCCTGGCCAAGCGCGGCGATCTGAAGCTGTACTGCACCTTTCAGGAAGGGCTCCCCGGGGTCTCGGTGGACCGCAGTTCCTTCAGCCGCATCCTGGGCAATCTCCTCTCCAACGCGGTGAAGTTCACCCCCGAGGGGGGCGAGATCGAGGTCACCGTCGACCTGGTGACGGAGGTCGGCGAGGTGACGCCGCAGATCCCGGAGCAGAGCTATCAGGCGCGGGAGCTGCCGAGGGAGGGGAGCTTCGTCAGGATCGCGGTGCGCGACACCGGGGTGGGCATTCCGCAGGAGTCGCTAGGCTCGATCTTCGACCGTTTCGTGCAGGCGAGAAACCGGCGCCTGGGCAAGACCCGGGGGACCGGGCTGGGGCTCGCCTTTTGCCGCAAGGCGGTGGATGCCCACTGCGGCTACATCTGGGCCGCGAGCGTGCTCGATCGGGGGAGCGTGTTCACCCTCCTGCTCCCCGCCCAGCCGCAGGACGAGGAAGACGCGGATTAGGTCGGGATGCAGATTAGGGTTGAGTTAAGAATTAACATGCTTTACTCTAGCCCGCAGCCGGGGAAAAAATCAATCCGATGCACGGGGGGGCCAAGTGACACTGCAAGAAAGCGAGACCAGCTACCGCGAGTTGTTCCTTGGCAACCCTCAGCCGATGTGGGTCTGCCACCGGGAGACCGGCAGGATGCTGGAGGTGAACGAGGCGGCCCTGCGGCTCTACGGCTACCGGCGCAACGAATTTCTGGAACTGTGCCTGAGGCATCTGCTGGCGCAGGGGGAGCGGCTCAACGGAGCCGCCGGGAGCGCCGATGATCTGACCTGCACCGGGAGCCACCTGAAACGGGACGGTTCGGCGGCGGAGCTGGAAACCACCTGGCATAGCTGCGATTTTCAGGGAAACCCGGCCTACCTGGTGCTGATCTCGGTAGAGAGCGCGGCGGGCCGGAAACTTGAGCGCGACGCGGAGTTGGAACGCCGGGTCGCCGAGCGCAACGGCCAGTTGGAGGCGGCCCAGCGGGAGCTGGAGACCTTCAGCTACTCCATCTCCCACGACCTGCAGGCGCCGCTGCGCCACATCAACGGTTTCAGCCAGGCGCTTTTGGACGACTACGCGCAGACTTTAGACCAGCAGGCGCAGGAGTACCTGACGCGCATCTCGCAGGCGGCGAGCAAGATGTCGCAGCTGATCGAGGCGATCCAGCAGCTCTCCCGGGTGACCCGCTCCGAGCTGAGCCCGCAGCAGGTGAGCCTGAGCGTGGCGGCGCAGGTGATCGCCCTGGAGCTCAAACGCGCCGCGCCGCAGCGGCAGGTGGAGTTCGTCCTGGCCGAGGGGGTGAGCGTCGAGGCGGACCCCCGGCTCGCCAGGCAGTTGCTGGAGATCCTGATCGGCAACGCCTGGAAGTTCAGCAGCAAAGAGGAGGAGGCGCGCATCGAGTTCGGCGTCCTGAAGAGCGACGCCGAGACCCTTTATTTCGTCAGGGACAACGGCGTCGGCTTCGACATGGCCTATGCCGAAAAGCTGTTCTCCATTTTTCACCGGCTGCATCGGGCCGACGAGTTCGAGGGGACCGGGGTCGGGCTGGCCATCGCGCATCGCATCGTCAGCCGCCACGGCGGCAGGATCTGGGCGGAGAGCGCTCCCGGGCGCGGCGCCACCTTCTACTTCACGCTGTAGAGGAAGGCGGTTTCATGCTGAAACATCTCAAGGTGTTGCTGGTGGAGGATTGCGAGGAGGACGGCCGGCTGATGCTGCGCGAGCTGGAGCGCGCCGGCTTCCAGCCCGAGCATCTGAGGGTGGAAGAGGCCGCCGAGATGCGCCGGGCGCTGGAGGGCGAGCCGTGGGACATCATCCTTTGCGACTATCGCCTCCCCCGCTTCAGCGCGCCGGGGGCGCTGGAACTGTTGCAGGAAACCGGCCTGGACATCCCCTTCGTGGTGGTTTCCGGGCAGATCAGCGAGGAGCTGGCGGTGGCGGCGATGAGGTCCGGGGCCAGCGACTATCTGATGAAGGGGCAGCTGGCGCGGCTGGCGCCGGTAGTGGAGAGGGATCTGCGCGAGGCGGAGGAGCGCCGCAGCCAGCGGCGCGCCCACGATGCGGTGCATCGAGCCAAGGTCGAATGGCAGGCGGTCTCCGACGCCGTCGCCGACCTGATCCTGGTCACCGACGCGGAGCGGGTGATCACGCGCGGCAACCGGCGGGCACTGGAGTATTTCCCGGGGGGCTACGAGGCGCTCCAGGGGAGGAAGATAGAGGAGGTGCTGTTCGGCTACAACCAGCCGACGGAAAAGGCCGCGCGCTTCCTGGAAGGGATGCAATCCGAGGTCGAAGAGGACCTGAGCTTTCCCAACCTCAAGGGGTGGTACAACGTGGCGAGCTTCCCGATCGCCTGCGAAGGGACGCAGCGGGCCGGGTTCGTCTTCATCATCAAGGACGTCAGCAAGCGCCGGGAGGTCGAGGAGGAGAAGCGGACCAGCGACCGGGAGCTGCTCACCCTGTACGCGGTGGCCTTCGGGCTCCAGTACATCCAGGGGCCTGAAAAGATGATGAAGGATCTGCTCTTCCAACTGCACAACATGCTGCAGATGGAATTTTCCTGGATCCACCTGTTCGAGCGCGGACGGCTCAAGTTGCAGGCCTCGCTGGGACTCGCCCCCCCCTTCGAGAAGGCCATGGGGTCGCTGGCCCGGACCACCGGCTGGGCGGCGCTGACCCTCGCCGGCCGCCCCTTCGTGGGGAACAAGCCGGACGACCGCTTCCCCGCCAAGGCGCAGGGCGCGGCCGTGGAGATGGGGCTTTGCTCCTGGTGCTCGGTGCCGCTCAAGATCGGGCCGGAGGTGATCGGGGTGATGACCGTCGGCACCTGCGCCGAGCGCAGCTACAACGTGCGCGACATCTTCCTGCTCTCCTCCATCGCCGGGCAGCTCGCGGTGCTGATCGAGAACTACAACCTCTACGACAAGATGAAGGAGAAGGCCGAGGAGCTTTACCGCAGCAAGGAGGAGTTGAAGGCGAACCTGCAGCAGGTGAAGCGGGCGAACCTGGAACTTGGGCGGCTGAACACGGTGAAGAACAACTTCATCGGCATCGCCTCCCACGAGCTGAAGACGCCGATCACCTCCATCCTGGGCGGGGTCGAGTTCCTGCTCAAATACTCGAACATAGAGATGACCCCCGAGCAGCGCACCATTTTCGTCTCGGTGTACGAGGGAACCGTGCAACTGCGCAGGCTCGTGGAGGATCTGCTCTCCATCTCGCGCCTGGAGGCGCAGGGGCCGCTGCACCAGAAGAAAGCCAGCAACCTGATGTTCCTGTGCAAGGAGGCGTACGAGCTGTTCACGCTGCCGTTGTCCGAGCGGCGCATCCAGGTGCGCATCGCCGGAGACACCGACCCGGTGCCGGTGGACGAGGCGTTCGTGGTGATGGCGGTCAGAAACCTGCTGGAGAACGGCATCAAGTTCACCCCGGACGGCGGCGAGGTCTTCCTGACTGGTCGGGTGATGAAGCGCGCGGAGATCAAGGCGATCACCCCGACCGTGCGTCAGTTCTATCACGGGTTTCCGCACGGGCTGGCGGCGGCCAAGCGTTACTACCTGTTGCAGGTGCGCGACACCGGCATCGGCATACCGGCCGACGAGCGGGTGCGGATCTTCGACAAGTTCTACGGGGTGGGGGACATCGCCCATCACTCCTCCGGCGACACCGCCTTCATGTCCAAGGGGTCGGGGCTGGGTCTATCCATCGTGCGCGGCATCATGGACGTCCACGAAGGGGCGGTCTGGGTGGAAGGGGACGGCCAGGGGAGCGTGTTCTCGCTGCTCTTCCCCATCGGCGAGGGGTGAACGCCGGGCACCCATCTGCAAAACTGCGCCTTTCATAAAGCCACTTCAACCCGTCCCCTAAGCGACCCAAGTCCCTAGCCCCGGCTGTTGAACGTTAAAAGTCAGGAAAATGGTTGAAAATCATAGTTCTTAGCGCTAGGATTAGTTGCGAGGATAGCGTGAGGATATTAAAAACCAGGTGGTTTACCCTTTTTGCGCGGAAGAATCAGATAGCCGACCAAAAGTTGTGCGATGCCATCAAAGAAGTTGAAAGCGGGATCATCGACGCGGAGTTAGGCGGTGGATTGCTAAAGAAACGCATAGCCCGAGAGGGTGAAGGTAAAAGCGGCGGATATAGGACCATCATACTCTACCGCAGAGGTAAAAAGGCATTCTTCATATTCGGCTTCCGAAAGAGCAAACTCAACAATATCGACCAGCAGGATTTAAAGGACTTGAAGGAGTTAGCGCGGCAACTTGATAAGATGACAGAAGCGCAAATTGACGTCTCGATAGAGAACGGAGAATTGACCGCCATAGAAGTAAAGGGTGAGTATCCGTGACCGATAGCAATCCAGTATTGCGGGGAGGTAAGATGCGAAAGAAGTATAGAAGTGAAATAGCAGAAGCAGTACATCAAACCATAGAGGGTCTACATGGCATAGGCGTGATTGATACCAAGACTATGCGGCATTTCGACAAGACCTGCCTGACGAAGGTGGAGCCGCTTTCAGCCGTGGAAATAATCACCGTACGGCGGAAAGCAGGAGTCAGCCAATCCGTCTTTGCCAGTTACCTGAACGTGACGCCTGGAGAAGTGAGCAAGTGGGAGAGGGGCGAAAAAAAACCGCAGGGGCCGTCGCTTAAACTCCTGACGCTCGTTAAAGAAAAAGGTCTGCAGACCATCGCTTAACAGGTTACGCCGACGATCTCGAGAAGTGCTAGTAGGGTAAGGTACAGGCTCCGATGAGCCGGGATGGAAGATGACAATAGCGGTCGAACTCAACGAAATCACCAAGTCCTACGGCGCGTTCAAGGCGGTGGACCGCTTCTCCCTGCAGGTGGAGCGCGGCACGGTCTTCGGCCTGCTCGGCCCCAACGGCGCGGGCAAAACCACCCTGATCAAGATGCTCACCACCTTGATGCGGCCAAGCTCCGGCGACGCCCTGGTCGAGGGGTTCAGCGTCCTTTCCGCCGGCAAATCGGTGCGCCGCGTGATCGGCGTGGTGCCCCAGGAGAACAACCTGGACCGCTACCTCACCGCCCGGGAGAACCTCACCCTGCACGCGAGGCTCCACGGCATGCGCCCGGACGCCTACAACCCGCGCATCGACGAGCTCCTGGAGATGACCGGGCTGGCCGCGCGCCAGCACGATTTTCCCGACACCTTCTCCGGCGGCATGCAGCGCCGGCTGGTGGTGGCGCGCGCCCTGGTGCACGAGCCGCGGGTGCTGTTCCTGGACGAGCCGACCACCGGGCTCGACCCCCAGTCCCGGCGGGCCCTGTGGGAGCATATCCGCGGTCTCAGGCACGCCATGACCGTCTTTCTCACCACCCATTACATGGACGAGGCCGACGCCCTGTGCGACCGGATCATGATCATGGACCACGGGGCGAGCCTGGCCGACGGCACGGCGGCGCAACTGAAGGACGCCTTCTCCCGCGCCCACGTCTACGAGTTGGAATTGCGCGGCGACGGCCAGGGCTACCAGGAGCTCTTCGCCGGCCTCCCCTTCGTGCGCTCCGTGGAGCGGAGCGGGTCGAGTTTCCGTCTGACCCTGGCCGACGAGGACTCCTTGAAGCCGCTGATGGACTGCCTGGGGGGGGCCGAGATCCGCAAGATCTGCCTGAAAGAACCGTCGCTTGAGGACGTGTTCATCGCGCTTACCGGAGAGAAGGTCCGGGAATAGGGGTTTTTATGTTCAGAGGGGCGCTGTCGATCTGGGGGAGGGACATGCTGGTGCTGAGGCGGGGGATACTCTCCGAGCTGATCGCCGTCATCGCCTACCCGCTCACCCTGTATCTCGCCTTCGGCTTCGGGCTCAAGGGGTACATCTCCGAGGTGGGAGGGGTCCCCTATCCGCTCTTCATCGCGCCGGGGCTCATCTCCATGACCGCGGTGAACGCCGCCTTCGACGAGAGTTCCTGGAGCATGTGGTTTCATCGCCGGGTGCAGCACACCATCGAGGAATACCGGGTGACGCCGATCACCGTCTACGACATCGTCATCGGCAAGATCTTCTCCGGCTTCACCCAGGGGGCGCTGAAGGGCGCGGTGGTCTTCCTGGTGATCGCCCTCTGCACGCCGTTTCGCATCGACTACAGCCATCTGCCGGCCTATCTCTTGTGCCTGTCCATCTCCTCGATGACCTTCTCCTGCCTGGGAACCATCTGCGGCACGGTGATCGACAAGCCGGAGAACATCGGCCGGGTGCAGTCGGTGGTGATCGTGCCGTTGATCTTCATGGCCGGCATCTTCTTCCCGCTCTCCTCCTATCCGGCGGCGGTGCTCCCCATCATCAAGCTGCTGCCGACCACCGCGGTTTTCGAGGGGGCCAGGGCCGCGCTGCTCCTGGGCTACCTGCCGCCGCAGTATTTGATCAACCTGCTCTTGAGCGCCAGCATCGCCTTCGCGCTCGCCGTCTACACCTTCAACCGCAAAATGGCAGAGTAAGGGCGATTCTTCTTGAGCTTGACTTCCCTTTCATAGTAAAGTTTCCCTTGAACTTTCTTTCCCTGAAACCGGCTTAGGCGCCCTTCGAGGCGGCCGGCCGGCGATGCAAGCGTTCACTTGTCGCAGAGCCGACCGTTTTGGCACGAAACCCTTCCCTGCCCGAGCCGATGAGCCCCCCGCCGCATGCACGCTTTTTCAGGTCGATCAATTGGAGACGCCATGGCTGAAGAGTTCGTACCGAAATGGATAGCTTGGGAAACCACCCAGCGCTGCAACCTGAAATGCGTCCACTGCCGCTGCTCGTCGGAGCTCACCTCCTCGCAGGGCGATTTCAGCACCGAGGAGGGCAAGAACCTCCTGAAGGAGATATCGGAATTCTCCAAGCCGGTGCTGGTGCTTTCCGGGGGCGAGCCGCTGATGAGGGAGGACATCTTCGAGCTGGCCGAATACGGCACCTCGCTGGGCCTGCGCATGTGCATGGCGAGTAACGGCTCGCTCGTGACCGACGAGGTCTGCGAAAAGATGAAGGCGGCCGACATCAAGATGGTGTCGCTCTCCTTGGACGGCTCCTGCGCGGAGGTGCACGACGACTTCCGCCAGTGCCCCGGCTCCTTCGAAGGGGTGCTGCGCGCCGCCGAGCTGTTCAGAAAGCACGGCCAGAAGTTCCTGATCAACTCCTCCTTCACCAAGAGGAACCAGGGGGACATCGCCGCCACCTTCAAGCTGGCCAAGTCCCTGGGCGCCACCGCCTGGTACATGTTCATGATCGTGCCGACCGGCCGCGGCGAGGAGATCATGAACGAGCTTATCTCCAAGGAAGACTACGAAGAGATCCTGGATTGGCACTACCATCAGGAGAAGCAGGAAGACGACATCCTGATGCGCCCCACCTGCGCGCCGCATTATTACCGGATCGTGCCGCAAAAGGCCAAGGCCGAGGGGGAGAAGTTCGAGCGCCGCTCCCTCACCTTCTCAACCGGCGGCGGCAAGGGTTGCATCGCCGCCCAGACCATCTGCCTGATCGACTGCCACGGCAACCTGAAGCCCTGCTCCTACTTCCATCGCACCGCGGGCAACGTCAAAGAGACCCCGTTCAAGGAGCTTTGGGAGAATTCCAAGATCTTCAACGACCTGCGGGATTTCAAGAGCTACAAGGGGAAATGCGGCCAGTGCGAGTATCTGAACGTCTGCGGCGGGTGCCGCGCCCGCGCCGACGCCATCCACGGCGATTACATGGAAGAGGAACCCTTTTGCAACTACATCCCGATCAGGCTGCAGGATAAATAAGTTCCGTATCCGATTTAGTGACCATAGACAGAACCTTACCGAGGAGGAATTACATGAATACCCGTTTTCTTGATGCCTGTTGGGGGAAGCCCGTTGACAGAATGCCGGTCTGGCTGATGCGGCAGGCGGGGCGTTATCTCCCCGACTACCGGCGCGTCCGTTCCCAGTGCACCTTCCTGGAACTGTGCAAGAGCCCGGCCCTGGCGACCGAAGTCACCGTGCAACCGGTGGACATCCTGGGCGTCGACGCCGCCATCATGTTTTCCGACATCCTCACCCCGATCGAGCCGATGGGGATGAAACTCGATTTCGTGCCGGGGCCGGTGTTCGAGTCTCCGATCCGCACCATGGCCGACGTGGAGGCGCTGAAGATACCGAAGATGGAGACCGACGTTCCCTACGTGCTGGACACCATCAAGCAGCTGCGCAAGGAACTGGCCGCCAAGGTCCCCCTGATCGGCTTCGGCGGGGCGCCGTTCACCCTGGCCTGCTACATGGTCGAGGGTAAAGGCTCCAAGGATTTCGCGGCGCTGAAGAAGATGATGTACGCCGAGCCCGAGATCTACGCGGCGCTGATGGAAAAGATCACCACCATGGACATGGAGTACCTGAACGCCCAGATCAAGGCGGGCGCGCAGGCGATCCAGATCTTCGACACCTGGGGCGGCATGCTGTCGCCGGCGGATTACGAGCGCTACGTGCTCCCGTACACCCAGCGGCTGATAAGCGGCCTGAACCGGACCAACGTGCCGGTGATCCATTTCGTCAAGGGCGCGGGCGGCATGCTGGAAATAGTCAAGCAGGCGGGCGGCGACGTGATGGGGCTCGACTGGCACGTGAACCTGGGCCGCGCCCGGGACGTTTTGGGCGACATGCCGGTGCAGGGGAACCTGGACCCGACCGTGCTCTTCGCGCCCCACGAGGTGATCGAGCGCGAAGTGAAGCGGGTGCTGGCGGAGAACGCCGACCGGCCCGGCCTCATTTTCAACCTGGGGCACGGCATCCTGCCGACGGTGCCGCCGGAGAACGCCATCTTCATGGTCGACTGCGTGCATCGCCTGACGCAGAAATAAGCAGCGGGGAAGTTGAAAAAGGGGCGGCCCATCGGGCCGCCCTTTTTGCGGCTGGAGCCGGCTACTCGACGGCGCACGCGGCGAATCAAGGGCATTGACGCGCAGGGGACCCGCAAGATGACTTTTCCCCTGGCAACCGACGGACAAGGAGGGCTGGCCATGTCGGACATCGAACGGCGCATCGCCGGGATACTGGGGGTGCCACAACTGGCGGCTTTCGCTACGGTCACTCCGGAAGGGAAGCCGTGGGTGCGCTACGTGTTCTGCGAGGGAAGGGAGGATATGACCATCCGCTTCGCCACGCAGGCCGGTTCCCGCAAGGTCGCCCAGATAGGGAGCAACCCCGAGGTTCACCTGACCTTGGGCGCGTCCGCCCCGGCGGCGGGCAAACCGTACCTGCAGATTCAGGGGCGGGCCGGATTTTTCACCGACGAGGCCGCGCGCCGCGGCTTCTGGAAAGATTCACTCAAAGGGTATTTTCAGGGAGCCGACGACCCGGAATACGGCGTGGTGGTAGTGGAGGCGTACCGCATCGAACTCTGCTCGCCGGGTCTGCTCCCTGAAATATGGAACAAAGGAGCCATGCCATGACCATCCTGGAAGGACAACTGGTCCACGGCCTGGGGCGGGCCAAGCAACTGACCCAGCTCGACTGGGTGCGGCGCCAACTGATCGAGCTGACCGGCATCGATCCGCACCCCGGCACGCTCAACCTGCAACTGCTAGACGACGCCAACCGGGACGTCTGGCGACGCTGGTGCGAACTGCCGGGAGAGATCGTGGTGCCGGAAGACGTCGCCTGCTGCCGCGCCCACTGCTATTCGGTGACCATCGAGGGAAAAGTCCCGGCGGCGATCATCAGGCCGGACTCGGCCGATTATCCGCCGGACAAGGTGGAGCTGATAGCGGCGCTGCCGGTGCGCGAGCACCTGCAGCTGGCCGACAACGCGCGCATCAGGGTGGAACTCTGCCAGCCGCTATTCGCGGAAGCCATCTTGTTCGATCTGGACGGGACCCTGGTGGATTCGGTGGGCGCCTACCTGGAAGTGGCGCGGGTGGCGGCCCAACCGTTCGGGCTGGAAGTGACCGAGCAGCACGTGCGCAACTGCCTGGCCGTCGGGAAAAATTTTTGGAAGGGAGTGGTGCCGCAAGACCGAGGGGATTGCGACAGCGTCGCCAAGGCGATGTCCGCGCACGCCGCCCGCGAATGGCCAAGGGTGCTGCGCGAGCACGGCACCGTGTTCGACGGGGTTGCCCGGACGCTGGCCGCGTTGCGAGGCCTCGGCATCAAGCTCGGCGTGGTCAGCGGCGCCCGGCCCGAGGTGCTGGAGCTGCTGGGCGCGGAAGGGATACTGGAGCAGTTCGACACGGTGATACTCGGACCCGACGTTTCAAGGGGGAAGCCGGACCCGGAAGGGATCTGCAAAGGGCTGAGCCGGCTCGGCGTGCGCCCCGAGATGGCGCTCTACGTCGGCGACGCCCCGGTGGACATTCAGGCGAGCCGGGCCGCCGGCGTGCGCGCGGTGAGCGTCTTGACCGGAGCCGCCGGCTCCGCCATGCTCTCGGCCTACGCGCCGGACCGGTTGATCTCCTCGCACGCGAGACTCCCCGGCATAATGGCCCCGGCGCGCGCCTGAAAATTGAAGAGGGATATGAGTCGGGGGAAATTCAGCGGATGAGCGTTACCGAGGGAACCGCGTCGAGCTTTTTCGCGGTTGCCGAGAATTTCCGATCAAAGGTGGCAAACCCTGAAAGTTCGCTGCTTCCCGCCAGATGAAGGGCGTCCGCGAAATCCATTCCCTCGGCATACCAAGCGAGAGCTTGGGCGACGTTAGCGGGCTCTTCGGTTTCTATGCAGGACAAGCCCAGGGCATGAAGCAGTCGCTCGTGCACGGTTTTGCGCTGGAGATTGTAACCGGCGGGAGATGACAGTACCCAGACAAGTTCCAGCAAGACAGTCTTAAGCACCAAGCATCTATTGTTAGCCAAAAAAGTAGTTGCGAGTGCAGTTTGGCTTGCTTCGTCTTTCACCAGATAGCGAACCAGTATGTTGGTATCGACGGCGATCACTTATGATTTCCGGCTTCGATTGAGACGGCTTGTTTCATGTCTTCGATTGTCAGCGGTTTTCCTTGATAGACGGATGGCGTTTCGAGAGCTTCAAGTTCAGTTGGTGGGAAAACCCTGGTTGGTTTGATGACCAATTCGGCCCCGCGGTCAATGATGACGAACTCCGTGCCCGCGTCCCAATGATGCCTGTCGCGTATAGCTTTGGGAAGGATAAATTGGCCTTTGCTCGAAAGTTTCACGGTGTCCATCGGATGACCCCTTTAGTAAGAAATATGTAAGATCTTATCTTAAATGACCGATTACTGCAATTGAAGAAACATAAGAAAGGCATGTCGGACCGAAGCCATGATGGGCTTTAAACGGCTTTGGCTCCCTCTTGATGTGCGGCGGCTAATCAATGCACAGCCGCCGCTTTTTTCCCCTTAACCTTCCTGAGAAAGAAAACGCAGCCGATGCAGAAGAAACAAACGAAGGATAGCAGCCGGAAGTTGTTCACGTAAGCCAGCAGGTTCGCCTGCAGTTGCAACTGCCGATAAATCTCCGCTTGCGCCTTGTGAGTGGCGTCGCTTTGATCGAAAATCCCCTGCAGCATCCTTTGCAGCGACTGCGTCCGGACCCCGAAAAAGATGTCGGCGGAACTCAGGCGCGCCGACATCTCCGACTGATGCACTTGCGCCTCCCGCGTCAACAAGGTGGTGACGATCGATATGCCCACGCTGCCGCCGATGTTGCGCATCAGGTTGAAAATCCCGGCGGCGTTGCCGATCTCCTGCTGCGGCAGCGTCCCCAGCGCCACCGTGGAAAGGGGGACGAAGAGCATGCTCAACCCGACTCCGGTCAGGATGCTCGGCCAGATGATGCTCCACATGGATATCTCCAGATTGATGCCGGCGAACTGCCACAGCGAGACGCCGACGATGCTGAACCCGAGGCCGATCAGCTTCCTGGCGTCGATCTTGCCGGTCAAAAATCCGACCAGCGGCATGGTCAGCAACGCCCCCAGCCCCCGCGGTCCCACGGCGACGCCGCTTTGCAGGGCGGAATACCCCATCAGCGTCTGCAAAAACAACGGCAGCATGGTGACGGCGCTGTAGAGGGCCAGACCCACCAGCAGTATCAGCACGGTCCCCACCATGAAGTTGCGGTTGCTGAACACCCGCAGGTTCACGATCGGCTCGGAGACGCGGAACTCCCAGACGATGAAGGCGATCAGGGAGGCCGCGCTGATGCCGGTCAACCAGCAGATCCAGGGCGCGGAAAACCAGTCTTCCTGCTGCCCACGGTCGAGTACCACCTGCAGAGTCGCCAGCGACACCGCCATCATGCCGAAGCCGACGGCATCGATCCGCCCCGGCTTGGCCGCTCGAATGTAGGGCGGGTCCTCGATGAACATGTTGGTCATGACCATCGCCAGCACGCCGATCGGTATGTTGATGTAAAAAGCCCAGCGCCATGAATACTGATCCGTCAGCCACCCGCCCAGGGTCGGCCCCAGAATCGGCGCGACCACCACCCCGACCGCGAAGGCGGCCATGGCCATGCCGCGCTTTTCCTCGGGGAAGCTTTCCAGCAAAATCGCCTGCGAGAGCGGCTGCAGCGCGCCCCCGCCGGCGCCTTGGATGACGCGGGCGATCACCAGGACGGCCAGATCGTTTGCGATGCCGCAGACGAAAGAGGAGACGGTGAAGATGGCGATGCAGGCGATCAGGAATCGTTTTCTGCCGAAGTAGCGGGCAAACCAGCCGCTGGCCGGCAGGAAGATCGCGTTGGAGACCAGGTAGCTGGTGAGGGTCCAGGTGGCCTCGTCGGTGCTCGCCGACAGGCTGCCGGCTATGTGAGGGAGGGCGACCGAAACGATGGTGGTGTCGAGCACCTCCATGAAGGTGGCCAGCATCACCGAGGCGGTGATCAGCCAGGGGTTCACCCGCGGCTGCCACGAGGAAGGCGCCTGGCCGCTCTCGGCTGCTTGGGCCGGGGCGCTCATCGCACCCTGACCTTGGGCACCACCGACATGCCGGGACGCAGCAGGTGCCCGGGGTCCTGTCCGCGCGACAGGCGGATGCGCACCGGTATGCGTTGCACGACCTTGACGTAGTTGCCGGTGGCGTTTTCAGGCGGGAAGAGGCTGAAGCGGGAGCCGCTGGCGCCCCCGATGCTTTCCACGAAGCCGTCGTATTTCCTCTTGAAGGCGTCCACCCTGATGGTCACCGGCTGGCCGGGGCGCACCTTGTGCAGCTGCGTTTCCTTGAAATTGGCGGTCACCCAGATGTCCTCCACCGGAACCAGGTAGAGGAGCGCCTGGCCCGGCTGCACGTTCTGACCGATCTCGACCGACTTTTTCCCGACTATGCCGTCCACAGGGGCGACCACCTTGCAGTAGGAGAGGTTCAGCCGGGCTTGCTCCAGCATGGCGTCGGCCCTCTTCAGTGCGGCGTCAGCCGATTGGGCGCGGGCGCGGGATACCTTTACCTGCTGCGGCCCCGTGTCGGTGGAGCGGAGTTCAGCCTGCATCTGCGCCAGTTGATCGCGGGCCTGGTTCACCTGTTGGCCGGCGGCGCGCATCGAGGCGCGAGCGGCGTCCACGGCGGCCGCCGCCGCTTTCGCCGCCGACACCACCTGGTCGAACTGCTGCCGGGAGACGATGTCCCTGGCGGCCAGCGGCGCGTAGCGGCGCACGTCGTTTTGCGACTTGACGTTGACTGCCTCGGCCTCGGCGACCCTAGCCTTGGCCGCCTGGTATTCCCTGCTCTGCGCGAGCACGCCGGCGCGGGCGTTGTCCACCCGCGCCCGGGCGACCGAGGTCTGGCTGGAGGTGCCGACGGAAGTTATCGGTATCCCCGCCCGCGCCGCCGCGGCGGCGGCGACCGCCTCCGCCTGGTCGGCTTGGGCGCGCTGGTAGGCGACCTGGTAGTCCGCGGGATCGATCTCGACCAGCACGGCGCCGGCTTTGACCAGTTGGTTGTCCTCGAAACGCACCTTGATGACGGTGCCGCTGATCCGGCTGCTGATCTGGTTCAGGTGGCCGTCGATCTGCGCGTCGTCGGTGCTTTCCCACAAGGAGAAGTACCACCAGCAGAGCAGGGCGCAGGCTATGACCAGGCATGCCAGCACAATCTGCGCGCGCCGGGAGCGAAGCAGCGCCTTCAGGTGCGCCTTGCCGGGAGCGTCCGCTTCCTTGGGGGCGGAGCCCTCTGGCTTGGAGCCTTCGCCCTCCTGCCGGTCGGGTTTGCCTTCGGGTTGTTCGTTTTCGGCCATAACTCGTGCTCCTTCTGATAAAAACAAGTTTCACCGCGAAGACGCGAAGAGATTCAAAATCTACCCTCCTCCGCTACCCCCGCCGCCTTGGCCAAGAGCAGCTTGGCCAGGTTTTGCCGGTAGAGGCTGGAGATAAGCGCCTCATGCGCCGCGGCCACCGATTGCTGGGCCTGCACGACCTCCAGATTGTCGCTGATGCCGGCGGAAAAGCGCTCTCCCGCTTGGGAAAGGGCAAGTTCCGCCAGTTGCACCGTCTCCCTGGCGACCTCGACCTGCCTCGCCGCCGCCTCCAGGTCCAAAAGCGCCACCCGCAGCTCGAACTCGATGCGCGAGGCGAGATCGGACAGCTCCTCCCGGCGCTGCCTGACCTGCGCCTCGGAGCGGAGCACGTCGCCGCGTATCCTGCCCCCCTCAAAGAGCGGCAGCCGGAGAGTGCCGACGATGTGGTAGGTGTCGCGCAGGGTCGAAGGGGTGAGCCCGGTGACGCCGTAGTCGGCATTGAGCAGCAGCGCGGGGAGCCGCTGCGCACCGGCTGCCTGTCTGCTCGCCTCTGCCGCCTTGACCAGATGCTGCGCGGCTCGGTAATCGTCGCGGGAGCGAAGCGCCAGGGAAAGGAGGCGCTCGGGCGTCTCGGCCGGGATCGACCGGTAAGGCGGCTGGTCCTGCAGCTCGATTTCCTGGCCGACCGGCAGCCCGATCAGGCGGATCAGGTTCAGTTTCTGCTTGGCCGCGTCGTTTTCCGCCACGATCAGCTGTTGGCTTCTGGTCAGCCACTCGACCCTGGCTCGCAACTCGTCGATCCCCGGCGTAACTCCCGCCCGGTGCATGGCCTCGGCCCGGTCCAAAATGGCGCGGGCGGTAATCACCTGCGCCTTGAGCGACTCCACCCGGGCATAGCCGGTCAAGGCTTCCAGGTAAGCCGCGCCCGCGGCCACCACCACCAATTGGCGGGCGTCGCTTTGGGAGAATTGCGCCGCATCCAGCTCGTAGGCTGCGGCGCGACTGCGTTTGATCGCTTCCAGATCGAACAGCCGCTGGCTCAAAAATATGCGGGCGTCGTAGAAATTGAAGGGACCCACCACCGCCGGCACGCCGGGGAAGTTGATGCCGGTTATGGCGAGGCTTTCCTGCAAGCGGTGAAAGCTCGCCGAGGAGGTAAGGTTGGGCAGGAGTCTGCTGAGTTCCTGCCAGTGGCGGCCCCGGGCGGAGACGAGCCCCTCTTTGCTGAGCAGCAGCCCCAAATTGTTGGCCAGGCCCAGTTCCATGGCCCGCTGCAGCGACAACACCAGCACGCCGGCGATTTTGCTCTCGCCGGGCACGCTCCCCTCCAACTGGGCCGCCGTCGGGGAGCCAGTCTGGCCGCCGATTCCGTAGCTCGAACCTTCCTGAGCGGACAAGGACGCCGCCGCAGCCGAGATGCCGGTCATGGCGGCGAAGAAAATCAGCAGACCACGGCCAAGAGAGGCTATCTTCCAGGACTTTACGGACTGCATAATTCCCTCGTTCCCTTCGATGTGATAGAGAGGCGGCATTGGGACTTGATGCGGCTGCTACTGATTCAATGGTCGCGAGCGGGACGGATTACTGTCAGCAGGAGTGGGAAACACGGCTTAAAAAAATCTCACGAGATTATAGCAGGGAAGAAAAATTTAGCAGGAGCAACGCTCGGAGGTATCGGAGCCAGATAATTGCTTGCGGATGACAGAGGAGGCGATAGCATAAGCCTTGCTCGACCGGCTGCCTCCACGACTCAATTCACCCGCGACCTCGCGGCCCTATCGGTTTATTTCCGGCAAGGGCGAAAAACTGTGTGACAACCTAAATAAAAAGATATAGATCTATGGGTAGCGACGATTTCCAGTCGAACCGTCGCCGTCGAACCCCGTTGCGAACATGAGGTTCCCCTACCAACACACGGCGATCCGCAGTGGCGAACCTTGCGTTCGACCGCCCTCACAGGAGGTAAAGGAAGTTATATGAGCGGAAACTTCTCCAACCCGCAAGTGTGCGAAGCCTGCAGAGTGCTTTTCCCGAACGCTCGTATTCATCACGAGTTCATCGCCCAGTTGCGTCTGCAAAACGTTAAAAAATCTTTCCGGGAACTGGCCAAGAGGCATCATCCCGACGCCAACGCCGAACAGGCCGACGCCCCCGCCGACGCCGGATTGTTTCGCAAGGCCAACCAAGCCTACCAACTGCTTTGCAACTACATCCGCGAGCGCGACCTGATCGCCGCCAGCAGGCCGCAGTTCAGGGCGCAGGAAGCCCAACACCAATACCAGCAGGACAACAGGCCCAAACAGCAGCCCGCGGAACGGGTTTTCCGGCGCAGGCCGCGCAGCGTCAAGCCGATACGCAATCCGGAAGACGTCTATTACGAAGGCCCATTGCCCACCTTTCGGCTCAAACTGGGATTGTTCCTCTATTATCGTGGGGTGGTCCCCTACTCCTCGGTGGTGAAGGCGCTCATCTGGCAGCGGGACATGCGTCCGCCTATCGGCGATCTGGCCGTTGCCTGGGGCTGGCTGGAGCCGCATTTCGTCTCGGTCATCCGCTCCGCCACCGAGCTTACCGGTTCCTTCGGGGAAAAAGCCATCGATCTGGGACTGCTGACCCGCTTGCAGGTAAACGTCCTGCTATTGCATCAGAGATTGATGCAGGCGCACGTGGGGCGATATTTCGTCTCCAAGGGATTTCTCACCGAGAGGGAGCTAGGGAAATACATAGAGGAACATCAGGTATTCAACGAGCAACGGAGCAAAACCGGGGCGGAACGCGAGTGTTGAGGGCAACGGAGCAAAACCGTGGAATGGGGCCAAACATGGGCGTAATGCGAGTGTTGCAGAGCAACGGCGCTCGAGCGCCGCATTTTTTAATCCGACCAGCGTAGCATAGCGACTATTCCAAGCATCAGACCTGCATAGACCGGAGTTTCCCCCTTGAATTGGCATGTTTACATCATTCTTTGCTCGGACGACACCCTCTACACCGGCATTACCACGGACATAGAGAGGCGTATGCGCGAGCACGCAGCCGGGCGCGGCGCCAAGTACTTCCGCGGGCGCCAGCCGAAGGAGCTTCTTTATCTGGAGAGCGGGCATGATCGGAGCGCGGCCAGCAAAAGGGAGTTGTCCATCAAGGCCATGAAGCGCGCCGATAAACGTCTGCTGGTAGCCTCAGCCGCCAATGCGGCCGGCACGATCTAAGAAGCTCCCCTCCCCTTCTCCACCGTCCCCTATTGCTCCACTTTCCAGGCCGCTCATCGCTTCCAAAAACGAATAAAAAAATCATAACTATTCACCAAATCAGCTGGCAACTTCGCACATCAGTAGGTCGTGTTGAACTGTTTCATCGTGAAACGCGACGTTGAGACCGTGGCACCGCTGCGACGTCGCGTTTCGTACCTCAACGCGACCTACGGAAATAGGTGCTGAATAGTTACAAAAAACTCGCACGGGGATTCGACGAACGTAACGGATAACGTCATATACGGCAAGCCTTTGGGTAAACCAAAGACTTCCCGTTTAATCTGTTTTTATCCGTTCAATCCGTCGAATCCGTGTGCGAGTCTTTGAACTTGACCTTTCCGGGGTTTCACCCGGTCTTCCGCTATTTCCGCTTCAGATACTCGTCGATGGCGGCTGCGGCGCTTTTACCGTCGCCCATGGCGAGGATGACGGTGGCCCCGCCCCTGACGATGTCCCCGCCGGCGAACACGCCGGGAATGCTGGTCTCTCCGGTTTCGCTGGCGACGATGTTCCCCCATTTGTTGAGGGCCAGATCGGGCGCGGTGGCGGTGAGCAACGGGTTGGCGCTGGTGCCGACGGCGTTGATAACCACGCCTGCGGAAAGCTCGAACTCGGAGCCCGGGACGGGGCTCGGTTTGCGCCGTCCCGATTCGTCGGGGGGACCAAGCTCCATGCGCTGGCAACGGAGCCCTGAAACCCAGCGCTGATCGTTGCCGATGATCGCCAAAGGAGCGGTCAGCATGACGAACTCCACCCCCTCCTCCTTGGCGTGCTTGATCTCCTCGACCCGGGCCGGCATCTCGGCCTCGCTGCGCCGATAAACGATCATGGCGCGCTCGGCGCCGAGCCTTCTGGCGGTCCTGACGCAGTCCATGGCGGTGTTGCCGCCGCCGATCACGGCCACCTCGCGGCTTTTGATGATCGGGGTGTTGCAGTCTTCGCGGCGTCCGGCCTCCATCAGGTTGACGCGGGTCAGGAACTCGTTGGCGGCATAGACCCCCTTCAGGTTCTCGCCGGGTATGTTCAACATGGTGGGGAGACCCGCCCCGTTGGCGATGAACACCGCGTCAAACTCACTGCTCAACTCGGAGATGGTCAGCGTCTTGCCGATGATCACGTTGCATTCGATGGCGACGCCCAGACGGCTCAAGACCGCCACCTCGCGGTCGATGATCTCCTTGGGCAGCCGGAACTCGGGTATGCCGTAGCGCAGCACCCCGCCGGTATCGTGCAAGGCCTCGAAGATGGTGACCTTGTGTCCTTTGCGCGCCAGTTCGCCGGCGGCGGTGAGCCCTGCCGGGCCGCAGCCGACCACGGCGACCGATTTGCCGGTGGCGGCGGGGGCCGCCTCGGTCAGCAGCAGGTCGGGATGGCGCATCGCCCAATCGGCGACGTAGCGCTCCAGGTAACCGATGGCCACCGACTCACCCTTGACGCCCCGCACGCAAAGCGCTTCGCACTGGGTCTCCTGCGGGCAGACCCGGCCGCAGACCGCGGGGAGCGCGTTGTCGCCGCGCAGCACCTGCGCCGCGCGGGGAAGATCTTCCGACGCCAGGGCATCGATGAACTCGGGAATGGAAACCCCCACCGGACAGCCGGCGACGCACGCCCTGTTTTTGCATTGCAGGCAACGGCGTGCCTCGTCAAGCGCCTGCTGGTAGCTCAGTCCGAGGTTCACCTCTTCGAAATTTCTGCTTCTTACTTCTGCGGGAAGTTCGGGCATGGCCGTGCGCTCTATGGCCATCCGGTCCTTTGCCGATATTTTGTTAGTCACAGTGCCGCCTCCTTGGCTAGCTTGCAATCCTCTGCCGCGTGTCTGACCGCCTCCGCCTCGTTCTGACGGTAGCTGGTGAGTCGGTCGCCCAGTCCGTCGAAATCGACCAGGTGGGCGTCGAATTCGGGTCCGTCCACGCAGGCGAACTTGGTTTCCGTGCCGATCTGCACCCGGCAGCCGCCGCACATGCCGGTGCCGTCGATCATGATCGGGTTCAGGCTGACTATGGTTTCGATCCCCTGCGGGCGCGTCATTTCAGCGACCGCCCTCATCATCGGCACCGGTCCGACGGCGAACACCGCTTGGGGGATGCGCTCCGGGTCGGCCAGGATCTCGGAGAGCGGGCCGGTGACGAAGCCTTTGTAGCCGAGGCTGCCGTCCTCGGTGGTGACCAGGAAGGTTTCCGACAGCGGGGTGAGTTCGTCGGCCAGTATGATGTAGCGGCTGGAGCGACCGCCGATGATGGTGGTGATCTGGTTTCCGGCCTCGGCCAGCGCCTTCACCAGCGGGAAAAGGACGGCGGTCCCGACCCCGCCCCCCACGCAGACCACGCGGCCCCAGTTGGCGATGTGCGTTTCCTTGCCCAGCGGACCGGCGACGTCCCTGATAAAGCCGCCTGCCGGCGTGTCGACGATGCGGCGGGTCGAGGCGCCGATGGCCTGGATGAAGAGAGAGATGGTGCCCGCGGCGGCATCGGCGTCGCCGATGGTCAGCGGGATGCGCTCCTCGCCCTCGGCGAGCCTCACCATTACGAACTGCCCGGCTTTGCGGGCGCGAGCGATGCGCGGCGCCGACACCACCAACTTGTGGAGGTTTTCGGCAAGAATGTCATTGCTGATGATCTCAAACATTGGTCACCTTCTGTGGGGGGAATTAATACGAAACAGGCAGGCTATAAGATAGCAGCAAGCGGGGGGTAGGATCAAGAAAGTATACGAATTTTCGACGAAAAAAAGTTGCAGGGGGCAGAAGTATTTCGGCGCGTAATTGACCTGCGTCAATGACTATTCGGGACTCGGTAGGTGGCGCAAAGTATGCCGGTAAAGATGAGGGTGATGCCGGCGACGTGGAACGAGTGCAGGCGCTCGCCCAGGAAGATCACGGCGAGAATAGTGCTGAAGGCCGGCATCAGGTGAATGAATTGTCCACCCAGATGGGCGCCGACCCTGCGCAATCCGCTGTTCCAGGTCAGGACGGCGACGACCGAGGCGAAGACGCCGACGTAGCCGATGCTGAGCAAGGTGGCGGCGTTGATGGTCATCAAGTGGCCGGAGGCGATCTCCAGGGCGTAGACGGGAGCCAGAAAAACGAGTCCGCAGATCGCGATGCAGAAAACGAACAGGAACGGGTTCAATCCCTGCGGGTAGCGCCTGAGTGCGATGGAATAAACGGCCCAGGCGACGGCGGCCAGGAGCACCAGCAGATCCCCCCGATTGAAAGACAGAGTGCGGATGCGGGACAGGTCCCCCTGGAGGATGATGGTCGCCACCCCGGCCAGCGAAAGCACAATGCCGGCGTGTTGACGCAGGGTAACCTTCTGCCCGAAGAAAATGCGGGAGAACATGATGATGAAAACGGGAATCGAGGAATTGACCAGCGAGGCGTTGATCGCGGTGGTCGTATGCACGGCCGTGTAGATCAGGAAATTGAAGAGCATCACCCCGCACAGTCCGCAGATGAGGACCAATTGGAGGTTGGCCCGAACGATCGGCCATTCCCGGCGCAGTTTCGGCAGCGCGATGGGAGCGAGGATGATGGCGGCCACCACCCAGCGCCAGAAGACGAAGCCGGCGGGCGGGATTTCGCTGTTCATCGCGCGGCTGAGCACGAAATTGCCCGACCAGATCAGAGCGCTCAAGGTGAGCAGGAGGTACGGCATGCGCGGGATCTCCAGACTAAAGGACTGAGCAGGTAAGGTGCCCGCGGATGGGAGCTAAGTCAAGAGTAAAGTCGCTGGAGAGAGTGCGGGGGATACTTCTTCGGGGGAAGAGCTAAAGTTCGCTACAAAATGGCTCCCTCCCCCTTGATGGGGGAGGGTTGGGAAAGGGAAGGGGAGAAATACGATGTGCGAGCCGAACCGTAACGGCAATGGGGGTTAGAGTGGGTAACCCGCCCTCGACGGGTTAAAACTCCTGCGACATCGCCTTTACTTCGCCAGCCGTGAACACGGGTCCGTCCTTGCAGACGTAGACGTTGCCGACGTTGCAGCGGCCGCATTTGCCGACGCCGCATTTCATCCTGTTCTCCAGCGTGGTGTAGATGG
>CAIYDQ010000143.1 GCA_903925075.1 uncultured Geobacter sp. | reverse complement strand
CGCACTTTGTGCAGGCGTTCGGCGGCGGCGCAGGCGCCTTGGCGCGCGGATGGCTGGTTGCGATCTTCTGTCATGCTGTGATGCCCCCCGGAAATAGGTAGTCCCCTCGCGCCGAGCCGAGGCAGGTTTATTCCTTTCGCTGTATATTGCTAACAACGTGCCAAATAAAGTTTCGTTGTTAAAACATGCAGTTAAAGCATATGACCGTCAGCTAATGCTAATCTACACGTCACGATTGGAAACAACGGTTGTAAATTCTCAAAATCTGACAGTCGCTTATGCCCCGCAGCGCCGGCGGATATCGCGGCAACGACGACTTTGGCCGCTCAGTTCAGCAGCCGGGAGCAGATCCCGTCCGACTAGCAAGCCTGAAAAGAGTGTAATATTAGACAATTGCGGAAGTCGGTAATCTTGTCGGCGCGCAGGTGCTACCAATTGTGATAGCAAGGAGGCGTTCGCGTTACCGGAATACCCAGACAGAAGCCATCTCTGGCGAGGCGGCCGATGGCATGGTGGATTGGGGCTGTTGAGAGGCGTGCTTGGCGTTTCTAGGGTGGTGCGGGTGGGCGGTGGTGTGGGTGGTGTGGGTGGTGTGGGTGGTGAAATGATTGTATATCCGTTGACCGCTGTTGAAACAGGCGGTACGGGCCTTTGCTATGACCTGATCGAAATTGCGGTAATCGCTGTAGTCCAGAACCTTGGCGAGATCCCCGGCCCGAGTAGTTTGTCCCCAGCTCCGAGTAGTTTGTCCCCAGCGCCGAGTAGCTTGTCCGCAGCTCCGAGTAGCTTGTCCGCAGCTCCGAGTAGCTTGTCTCCAGCGCCGAGCAGCTTGTCCGCAGCTCCGGGCAGCTTGTCCGCAGCAATGGGTAGCTTGTGACCTGGACGACTTGTCTCCGTGGCCGATGATTTTGTTCTTGCACTGTCAGGGGGGAGACGATGGAGAGGATGGAGTTGAGAACACTTCGCGCTTTCCCTCGGTGTGCCGTCATCGCAACTACTGGTGGATCAATGCCCTCTCCCCACCGCCATCTAAGTTACATCAAGGACCTGCTTTCGTAGTGGCACGGCGTGCCGTGCCCTCAGGGCTACCTGGCACCAAGGGCACGGCACGCCGCGCCCCTACGCGTGTCCGTAAAGCGTGACCACGCACGCTCCGCCCAGGCCGAGGTTGTGCTGAAGCGCCAACCGTACGCCCTCCACCTGCCGCGCGCCGGCCTCGCCCCGCAGCTGGGTCACCAGCTCGGTGCACTGCGCCAGACCGGTGGCGCCCAAAGGGTGCCCTTTGGACATCAGCCCGCCCGACGGGTTGATCACGTATTTGCCGCCATAGGTATTGTCGCCGCCGTTTATCATCTTTTCCGCGCCTCCTTCCGGGCAAAGCCCCAGCGCCTCGTAGGTCATCACCTCGTTGGAAGTGAAGCAGTCGTGCAACTCCACCACCTTTATGTCTTCCGGCCCTATGCCCGACTGCCGGTAAACCTGCTGCGCCGCATGGTAGGTCATGTCCGCGCCCACCAACTTAATCGGGTCGAGGCAGCTCCCCTCCCCGTCTGTCTTCATCGCCTGGGCGAGGATGGAAACGGCCCGTCCCGCCCCGTGCTTTTTGGCGAATTCCCCGCTGCAGACGATCGCGGCCGCCGCTCCGCAGGACGGGGGACAGCATTCCAGCCGGGTGAGGTAGGGAGCGAACATCACCGGGGAGTTCATGACTTCCTCAACGGTGAGCGGCTTGTCGAACAGGGCCAGGGGGTTGTTGAGCGCGTGCTTGCGCGTCTTCACCGCCACCTTGGCGTAGATGTCTGGATTGGCCCCCGTCTTGTCGATGTACGCCTTGGCTGCCGCGCCGAAGAGGCGCAAGGCGTTGGTTCCGGGCGCCAAGTCCGGAACCAGGGCCTCCAGTCTTTCCTCCAGATCCAGCAAGGGCGAGGTGCGGTCGTCCCAGACCGGCCCCAACGCCCCCGGACGCATTTCCTCGAAGCCTACCGCCAAGGCGCACTCCACCGCTCCGGACTCGACCGCCTGCCGGGCCAGCATCAGTGCCGAGGAACCGGACGAGCAGTTGTTGTTGACGTTGACGATGGGTATGCCGGTCATCCCCACCCGGTACAGGGCTGCCTGACCGCAGGCGCTGTCGCCGAACACGTAGCCGGCGAAAGCCTGCTGGACGCTGCCGTACTCGATGCCGGCGTCGGCCAGCGCGCTGCGGATGGCCTTGCCGGCCATGATTTCGTACGGCTCGTGAGCGCCGGGCTTGGCGAACTTAACCATGCCGACGCCGATCACCTTGACGGTTTTACTCATCCTTACTCTCCTTGTTCCGTGGCGGCTTACCCTTCCAAACCGCCATCCTCATAGTGCCGGAGTTCAGCTTATCCTGAATCTCCTCGTTTTGTTGCGGCAGGCTCAACGCGACAGATAGCCGCCGTCCACGGCGTAGTAGCTCCCGGTCACGAAACTGGCCTTGTCGGAACTCAGCCACACCACCAGTTCGGCGACTTCCTCCGTCTCGCCGATCCTCCCCAGCGCGTGCATGGAGCTGAGGTTGGCCCTGACGTCCGCGCCGAGGTTGTTGACCAGGGTGGTTTTGATGAAGGCGGGTCCGACCGAATTGCAGCGTATCCCCTTGGAGCCGTATTCGATGGCGACGTTCTTGGTCATGCCCACCACGCCGTGCTTGGCGGCGACGTAGGGAGTGATTTCGTCCAGTCCCACCTGCCCGCAGATCGAGGAGATGTTGACGATGGAGCCGCCGCCGTTTTGCAGCATGGCGGCAAGCTGCGCCCTGATGCCGAGGAAGACGCCGGTCAGGTTGATGTCGATCACCTGCTGCCAGGTCTGCGGCGTGTGGTCGGCGGTCAGGCGGAACTCGCCGCTGATCCCAGCGTTGTTGCAGGCGATGTGCAACCCGCCGAACTGCTTTTGGGCCGCCGCCACCGCCGCCTCGTGGTCTTGCGGCTTGGTCACGTCCAGGCGCTGGAAGATGGCCTGACCGCCAGCCTTCTCTATCATCGCCGCCGTCTCCCGTCCCCCCTCCTCGTTGCAGTCGGTTACCACCACGCGGGCGCCTTCGCGTCCGTAAACCAGAGCGATGGCGCGGCCGATGCCGTCGGCTCCCCCGGTGACCAGCGCAACTTTGTCTTTAATCAGCATGTCGTTTCTCCTTTTGATTGCCTGTATTTTCGCACAACGCCACATTGGCCCGGAGTCGCACCATGCGAACCCGGCGTTTTAGATACAAAATCAAGCCCTTCTAGCCGCGCGCCGGCCCGAACAGACTCACCAACTCGTCCACGGCGGCTCGGGCGAATTCGCTGCTGTAGAGATGCAGATCCACTTCCTTGACCGCATCCTTGCGCACCAGCTTCTCCCGCAGACGCTCGACGAAAGCGGCGTCCGCCTCGGGGTCGAAGAGCGGCTGCCCCTGCTTGTTGATCGACGACCACCCCTTGAGCGGAATCAGAAAGGTGAACGGCCCGCTCGCCTGGTTGAGGCGCTCGGCGATCACGTCAGCCGCCTGGCGCAGTTCGTCCGCCGTGGTGCGCACCTGGGTGCGGAAGGAGTCCTGGGCGTAGCGCGCCCGGTCGCCGGTCTGCGCCAGCTTGTCGAGGCGGCCGCCGTAGCTCAGGAGGTCGAGGCCGCAGGGGGCCAGCACCGCCGGAATCCCGCGCCGCACCGCCGCCATCAGGCGATCCGGGCCGGCGTCGCGGTTGCCGTCGAACAGGTGCTCGGTGATGCCGCCGGTGCAGAGATCCAGCACGCCCTGGAACATGCCGTCGCGGATCATCTCCTCCATCGCCTTGTCCCCCTTCCCCTGGGCGTGACAAACCACCGGGATGAAGCCGGCCTGCTCCAGCATGGCCAGCGACGATTGGGCCGCCATCTCGGAGAAGCCGAAGGAGGAAACGGCGATCACCGGCTTGTCCATGTCGAACTGCGTCCCCTGGGTCATCTCCACCATGCCGCAGATAGCACCCACGGCGTTGATGATCTGCGCCTTCAAGAGCGGGTTCATCTTGACGATGTCCAGCACCGTGTTGTGCATGGAGATGTCGTGGGTGCCGACGCATTTTTCCGTATAGCGCGGATTGGAGGCCATGGGAGTCGCCATCAGCTTGGGCATGCCGAACGGCAGCTGCTGCATGACGCCGGTGGACACCAGGGTCGAGGTCGCCCCGCCGATGCCGATCACGCCCTGCACCTTCCCCTGCTTGAGCAGGTCGCCGATGATCGCCGCGGCCCCCTTGATCTGGTTGTTGGTCGCCGCCTCCCGGTTGCTGCGGTAAAACTCGCGCACCGTCTCGATGGGGAGCCCGCCCCTAAGCGCCACCTCTTCGCATCTGATGTCGCCGGGGACCGGCGGCGGTTCCTCCATGCTGAAGTCCACCAGGATCGGGTTGTGCCCGCGCCCGCGGATCAGCTCGCGCACGAAGACGAT
>CAIYDQ010000142.1 GCA_903925075.1 uncultured Geobacter sp. | reverse complement strand
CTCTAGCCTTACTGTATCGAACTCCGAACTCCCAAAACTCAAATCACTGCCAAACCGCGCCTACAACATCAACCAGCAGACTTCAACTGTTACCCATGTGTTACCCAGACATGAAAGAGACGCAAAAAAAGGCTTAGCCATTTCTAGCTAAGCCCTTGTTTTGTTTGGCTCCCCATCGCGGACTCGAACCACGGACATGGTGATTAACAGTCACCCGCTCTACCGACTGAGCTAATGGGGAATATCGCTCACGCAAGTTGTTAACCTTGCGCCTCCTCGTCGCCGTAAACCGCTCCAGCTGCCATTTTAGCTTGGCAGGTGCTTCGGTAGCGCGAAGAGATAAGTTGTATATCATAGCGGTTTTTTGGTGTCAACAGGAAATCTGACGTGGGCGGCGACCACGGTATTTTTCTCCGGGCTTATTACCGGGTTCGTCGCCTGGACGTGGACACTGCAGCCGTTTTCCTCCTTTAACAGGGCCGGAACAGGCAATGCCGCGATAAATAGTGGCAAAGGTGTTGCGACTGACGGCAGTACGATTATTTTGATACGCTGGTTTGACAGTAGATAGCTGTCTGATAATATCTGATGCCCGAAACAGTCTTCTTCCTGATCATCATTTTCCCGGGCTCTCTCTGGTGAACAACGTGAAAAAAAAGTGGGTTATTTCGGGCATGGTAGCAGCGGCGGTGACCGTCGCCGCGGGTCTGCTGGCGATGTACCTGCTGCCGCTGGACCTTCGGGAGCGCTCGCCGATTCAGCCGCTCGCCTTCAGCCACAAGGTGCACGCCGGCAACAACGGCATCGCCTGCCTCTTCTGCCATCGCTACGCGCCAAAATCGCCGGTGGCCGGCATCCCGGCGGTGGCGGACTGCCGGGCCTGCCATCAGTTCATCTCTCCGGAGGCGCCGGAAATAAAGAAATTGATGGGCTACTGGGATAGACGCGAGCCCATCCCCTGGGTCCGGGTCTACTGGCTGCCGGACCACGTCTATTTCCCGCACATGATGCATGTGCGCGCCCGCCTTGACTGCGCCGCCTGCCACGGAAAGGTGGCCGCCATGGAGCGGATCACTCGGACGGTCCACCTCAAGATGGGGTGGTGCCTCGACTGTCACCGGCAGCACAGGGCAAGCATCGATTGCTGGACGTGCCACATCTGACGGAGCCCGAATGAAGCGAAGATCCTTTCTGCAACTCAGCGGCATGACGGCCGCCGGCGCCCTGCTAGCGGGGTGCCAGGCGGGGAACGAAAAGCTGATCCCCTATCTGATTCCGCCCGACGAGGGCGTCACTCCCGGTTTGGCCACCTTTTATGCCAGCTCCTGCCGGTCCTGTCCGGCGGGCTGCGGCATCCTGGTCCGGGTGTCGGAAGGGCGGGCCAAGAAGATCGAGGGGAACCCGGAGCACCCGGTTAACAGGGGAAAGCTCTGCGCCCGGGGACAGGCCGCCTTGCAGGAGCTTTATCATCCGGATAGGGTGCCGCAGCCGCTCAAGCGCAGCGGCCCTCGCGGTTCGGGCAAGTTTTCCAGGATTTCCTGGGCGGAGGGGTTGGGGCTTTTGACAGGCCAACTCCGGAACCTGCAAAAGGAAAAGGGCGCCGACCGTCTGGCCCTGTTGACGCCTCAGCTACGGGGCATCCTGGCCACGCTCGCCTCAGGTTTCATGCGCTCCTTCGGCTCGCCGCATCACCTCTCCTATGAGCTGCTCATGCCCGACTGGTTGCGCAGCGCCACCCGCGCCAGCTTCGGCAGTCCGAGCCTTCCCTGGTACGACCTGGCGCAGAGCCGCTATCTGCTCGCCTTCGGCGCCGAATTCGTGGAAAGCCACCTCTCCCCCGTGCATTACGGCAACGCCTTCGGACGGATGCGCCAGGAGCGCGATACGGTCCGCGGTCATTTCACCTACGTCGGCGCCAGGCTCTCTTTGACCGGCGCCTCGGCCGACCGCTGGCTGCCGGCCCGGCCGGGAAGCGAGGGGGCGTTGGCCCTGGGAATGGCTCGACTGATCCTGTCCGAGTCCCTTGCCGACCGGGGGGCGCTGGCGGCAAACGGGCTGGGGGCGGCACAACTGCTGGCCCGGCTGGATCGCTACGATCTGCCCCGGGTGGCCGAGCTCAGCGGTCTCCCGGAGGGCTCGATCGCCGAGGTGGCCCGGGAGTTCGCCACCACCCGCCCGTCCCTGGCCATGGCCGGGGAGACGGTCGCCTTCCAGAGCAACGGACCGGAATCGGTCCGCGCCATCGAGTTGCTGAACCTGCTGGTGGGGAGCCTGAACCGCCCCGGTGGGGTATATCCAGACCAGGGCTCCCCGGCCGGCCCGGAAACGTCCTTCGCCGAGCTCTGTTCCCTGGTTGACGCCATGCGCGGCGACCGGATATCGCTGGCGCTGATCCAGGGGAACCCGGTCCATACCGTCCCGCCGGCCACCGGTTTCCAGGCGGCGCTGGCCCGGGTACCCTACGTCGTCAGCTTCTCCTCGCTGCTCGACGACACCGCCCTGCAGGCGGACCTGATTCTTCCCGACCACGCGGCTCTTGAGAGCTGGGGGGAGGCGATCCCGCTGGCCGGCTGCAGGGAGACGGTGATTGGCCTGATGCAACCGGTGGTGACTCCGGTTTTCGACACCCGGCAATTTCCCGACGTCCTCTTGGCCGCGGCGGGCGAGCTGGGCGGCGAGGTGGCGGCGGCACTACCCTACGGCTCCTACCTGGAGCTGCTGAAAAAGGAGACGCTGCGCCGGGTCGCTCCCGCGGCGGGCGTGGACTCCGGAACCGGATGGGCGAGCCTGTTGCAGAAGGGAGGGCATTTCGGGCGGACGGGGAGCGGGGCCAAAGTATTTCGCTGGCTCCCGGAGGCGCCCTTGCCCGACCCGGCCGAACCCCGTTTCGCCGGGGACGAAAAGAAGTTCCCGCTGCATCTGCAGGTGTACCCTTCGACCGCATTCCACGACGGTCGGGGGGCCGCGCTCCCCTGGCTGCAGCAGCTCCCCGACCCGATGACCACCGTCGTCTGGGACAGCTGGCTGGAGATCAACCCCGGCACCGCCGCCGGACTCGGCATAGGTTTCGGCGACCTGGTCGAGGTCAGCTCCGCTCAAGGCTCGCTGCGGCTGCCTGCAGTCATCTATCCCGGCATCCGCCCCGACCTGGTGGCGATTCCCCTGGGCCAGGGGCAGCGGGGAGGGGGGCGCTACGCAAAGGGGAGGGGAGCCAATCCCCTCGACCTGCTGGTGGCGCGCCTCGACGAGGCGGAGGCGGCCCCTTGCTGGAATGCCACCCGGGTGCGGGTGGTCCGGATCTCGGAAAAGGGGGGGATGGTGACGACCGGGCATCCGCAGGGGAGCTACCGCAGCGATTTGATCGAAATTTGAGGGGCGAAGATTCTTGAGCCGGCTATTTTCAGCCAAACGGGATACCTGAACCATGGAAAAAACTTCGAGCCCGTACCAATGGGGAATGGCGATCGACCTGGACCGCTGCACCGGCTGCGGCGCCTGCGTGGTCGCCTGCCAGGCGGAAAACAACGTGGCGATCTGCGACAAAAAGGAGATCGCCCAAGGGCGCGACATGCACTGGCTGCGCATCGAGCGCTACTGGACGGGGGAGTACCCGGACGTCAGGGTGCGTTTTTTGCCGGTGCTCTGTCAGCACTGCCACGATGCCCCCTGCGAGCCGGTCTGCCCGGTCTATGCCAGCTACCACAATCAGGACGGCCTGAACGGCCAGGTCTACAACCGCTGCGTCGGCACCCGCTACTGCGCAAACAACTGTCCCTACGCGGTGAGGGTGTTCAACTTCTACCCGCACGACTGGCCGAAACCGCTCGACAACCAGTTGAGTCCGGACATCACGGTCAGAAGCCGGGGGGTGATGGAGAAGTGCACCTTCTGCATCCAGCGCATCCGCCGGGCCAAGGAGGAGGCGAAGGGGGAGGGACGACCGGTCCGCGACGGCGAGGTGCAGCCGGCCTGCGCCCAGACCTGCCCCGCCGAAGCCCTGGTCTTCGGCAACCTTGCCGACCCGCAAAGCAGGGTCGCCCGGCTCTCCCGCAGCCCCAGGCGCTTCAAGTTGCTGGAGCATCTGGGCACCCATCCCTCGGTCTTCTATCTGAAGGGAGGAGGACGCGAGCATGTCTAACGCGCACCCCACGCCGCAGGTAACCCGACCGCCGACTGCCAAGAGCGCAACGGCGGTGAACGACGAGCTGCTCTCCTCGCTTAACGCCCCGACCCGGAGTTGGTACGCCCTGGTAGCGCTGCTCTCGGCGGCGGTGGCATGGGGCCTTATCGCCTTCGGCTGGCAGGTGACCCACGGCATGTACGTGACCGGCATAAACCGTCCGGTCATGTGGGGGTTCTACATCACCGGCTTCGTCTTCTGGGTCGGGCTCTCCCATTCCGGGACCATGGTCTCCTCCATCCTGCGACTCTCCAGGGCAAACTGGCGCCGCCCCATCCTGCGCTCGGCCGAGGCGATGACCGTCTTCTGCATCGCCGTGGCCGGGCTCTTCCCGCTGATCCACCTGGGGCGCAACTGGATCTTCTTTTACATGATCCCCTATCCCAACCAGCGCGGGCTCTGGCCCAACTTCCGCTCGCCGCTTCTGTGGGACATGACGGCGATCACGGCCTACATCATAGGCTCAAGCCTCTTTCTCTACCTCGGGATGCTCCCGGACCTGGCGCTGGTCCGCGACCGCTCCCATGGCTGGCGCAGGGACGTCTACGCCCTTTTGGCCATGGGATGGCGCGGCAGCGCCCACGAGTGGGCGGTCTACCACAAGGCCTCGACGCTGATGGCGGCGCTGATCATCCCGGTGGCGGTCTCGGTGCACTCCATCGTCGCCTGGGACTTCGCCGTGACCGTGGTACCCGGTTGGCACAGCACCATCTTCCCGCCTTATTTCGTCATCGGCGCGATACTCTCCGGGGTGGCCGCGGTGATCACCCTGATGATCGTCATCCGCCGGGCTTTCCGGCTGGAAGAGTACCTGACCGCGCTGCACTTCGACAACATGGGGAAGATCCTGCTGGTCATCTCCCTGCTCTGGTCCTATGCCTATTTCGTCGAGGTCCAGACCACCTGGTACGCCCATGAACCGATCGAGTGGGAGGTCTTCAGCTTCATGGCGGACCGGTACAGCTGGCAGCTGGCGGTCATGCTGATCGGCAACTCGCTGCTGCCGATCTTCACCATGTGTTTCAAGCGCCTGCGCCGCTGCATCCCGGTCCTTTTGGCGGTCACGATGCTGGTGAACGTCGGCATGTTCATCGAGCGTTTCCTGATCATCGTGCCGTCGCTCTCCCACAAGAACATGCCCTTCGCCTGGGGGAGCTACTCGCCTTCCTGGGTGGAGATCTCGGTAAACGTCGCGGCCCTGGCCGGCTTCTCCCTGCTCTTTACCCTCTTCGCCAAATTTTTCCCGATCGTGGCCGTTACCGACGTACGCGAGCTGGAGGCCCGCAAGGCGCAGGTCCCGCTCGGCCGCGCCGAACTGCCGTCCCTCGCCGTGGAGGACTAGCACCATGGAAACCATCGGAATTTTCGCGGACGTCGAGAGTGCGGGGAGGGCCGTGACCGGGCTGGTCAAGGCGGGGTTCGTCGAAGCGCAGATCACCTCGCTTACCTCCGTGGCCTATCCCGACGGCGTGCTGGTGAAGGTCGAGCAGCGCTCCTGGTTTCGCTGGGTAGCCCTGGCCGGCGCGGCAGTCGGAGCGGTCGCCGGCTTTTGCCTTGCCGCCGGCACGGCGTGGCTCTACCCGGTGCGGACCGGCGACAAGCCGATCATCGCCCTGTTCCCGACCGGCATCGTCACCTTTGAGATCACCATGCTCTTCGCCATCATTGGCACCATGGTGGGGATGTTCCTGGAGATGAGGCTCGTCTCCAGGAGACCGCGCCTCTACGACCCGGCCATCGCCGAGGGGTGCATCGGCATCAGCGTCAGTTTTTACCTCCCCGGAGAGGTCGTGGTCTGCAGACGGGGGGATGCCGACGAGGAGTGCATCGGAGCCATCGCCAACCTTTCCGCCCGTGAGCAGAGGGAGCGGGCGGAAGGGATCATGGGACAGGCGGGCGCTCTCAGGACCATAACGGAGTAATGCCATGAAATACGCCGCGAAAGTAATCGTTCTGGCTCTCTCCCCGTGGCTGATGGCGGCGCTCTGGATGGACACCCAGCCCTCCTACCGGGCGTACCGGGCGCCGGCGCCCCCCGCACCGACGGGGAGCGTGCCGGTATCCGGGAGGGAGGCCGCCGGGCGGCAGTCGGGAGAGCCGGCGCTGTCGGGGTCCGCAGCCCTGGCGCAGGGGAAAGCGCTCTTCGCGATCAATTGCGCCATGTGTCACGGCCCTACTTCTGCCAAGCCGGGGGGAGTGGGCTTGAAGCTCGCGCCGCCGCCGCCGGGTCTGGATCGCGGCATGCTGCAGGGGTTGAGCGACACGGAGATCTTCAACGCGCTGACCCTCGGTTTCGGCCGCATGCCTCCATTTCGGGACAAGTTGAGCGCCTCCGAGCGCCGCAGCCTGATCGCTTACCTGCGGACCCGCGACTGACGCTCAACCGCAGCCCGCAGCGAATCAAGCCCATTTGAGTTTTGCATCCCTGACGCTTCGTAGGACAAGACCCCTTGTCGGCCGCGCCTGCGGCCGTACGCCCCCGAAGGCGCCTGCCGGCGGCATCTCTCCCCTGGTGACCCGGAAACGATCCGGTGACAGCCGCAATTGAGGTTGTAATAAAATCCCCGCCGTTCGATAATCAGTGCGCGGCTTGGCGGTATCCTGCCGCGTTAGACGCGATACCCGCGGCGCAGCGGCGCCGGGCGCTGTCGACCCAAGGAGTTGCCATGGATCTCGCGACCAGGGAGCGGCTTTACCGCACGGCTTTGGTCCTCGCCTTCATCACCGTCGCCTACAATCTGCTGGAGGGCGTGGTCTCGGCTTGGTTCGGCTATGCCGACGAAACCCTGTCCCTTTTCGGTTTCGGCCTCGATTCCTTTGTCGAGGTGGCCTCCGGCGCGGG
>CAIYDQ010000141.1 GCA_903925075.1 uncultured Geobacter sp. | reverse complement strand
CGCGCATCTCGAAGCAAAGGTCCAGGCGGAACTGGCCGGAACCAAGAAGGTGATCAAGACCTGGTCGCGCAGATCGACCATCACCCCGGATTTCATCGGGCTCACCTTCGCGGTGCACAACGGCAAGAAGTTCATCCCTGTGTTCGTCACGGAGAACATGGTCGGCCACAAGATGGGCGAGTTCTCACCTACCAGAACCTTCTACGGCCACGCTGCTGACAAAAAGAGCAAGCTGAAGAAGAAGTAAGGTCTTAAAGGAGTTTTTCAATGGAATCATCGGCTAAATTATCCTCTATTCGTCTCTCGCCGAGAAAGACACGCTTGGTCGTGGATCTCGTCAGAGGCAAGGGCATACAGACGGCGCTCAACACGCTGCGTTTCTCGCCGCAACCTTCGGCGAAGCTCATCTCGAAGCTGCTCTCGTCGGCCGTTGCCAACGCCGAGCAGAAAGGGGTCTCCGACGTGGACAAGCTCTACGTCAAGACCATCTTCGTGGACGGCGGCGCCGTATTGAAGCGTTTTACCCCCCGCGCCATGGGGCGCGCCAGCAAGATCAGAAAACCGACGAGCCACATTACCGTGGTCCTTGCGGAAAAGAAATAAGCTAACCGGTCGGAGGTGAAGTTTTGGGTCAGAAAGTAAATCCTATAGGGTTCAGGCTTGGCGTAATCAAGACCTGGGATTCCAAATGGTACGCGGAAAAAGACTATGCGAAGCTCCTTCATGAGGATCTGAAGCTGCGCGCATTCCTCAAGAAAAGGCTGTATCATTCGGGCGTCTCCAAGATCGAGATCGAGCGCGCCGCGGGCAAGGCGAAGATCAACATCTTCACCGCTCGTCCGGGCCTGATCATCGGCAAGAAGGGCTCCGAGGTCGAGACCCTGAAGAAGGAGCTGGCCAAACTCACCGACAAAGAGGTCTTTCTTAACATACAGGAAGTCAGAAAGCCTGAGTTGGATGCCCAGCTTGTTGCCGAGAACGTCGCCCTGCAGCTGGAGCGCCGCATCGCCTTCAGGCGCGCCATGAAGAAGAGCGTCACCTCGACGCTCAAGTTCGGCGCCAAGGGTATCCGGATCACCTGCTCGGGCCGCTTGGGCGGAGCCGAGATGTCCAGGACTGAGTGGTACCGCGAGGGGAGGGTGCCGCTGCACACGCTGCGCGCGGACATCGACTACGGCTTTGCTGAAGCCAAGACGACCTACGGTATCATCGGCGTAAAAGTACTCCTCTTCAAGGGTGAAGTGCTCTCCGCTAAAAAATAGAAACAGGAGTTTTTTGCGATGTTAATGCCCAAGAAAGTTAAGTATAGAAAGCAGATGAAGGGGCGCATGAGCGGCACTCCGCTGCGCGGCGTTGCCCTGGCCTTCGGCGAGTTCGGCCTGCAGGCGACCGAGTGCGGCTGGCTGGATTCCCGCCAGATCGAGGCCGGTCGTATCGCCATGACGCGCTACATCAAGAGGGGCGGCAAGATCTGGATCAGGATCTTCCCGGACAAGCCGCTCACCTCCAAACCCGCCGAGACTCGTATGGGCAAGGGCAAGGGCTCGCCCGATTCCTGGGTCTGCGTCATCAAGCCGGGCCGGATCCTGTACGAGATGGAAGGGGTCACCGAGGAAGTGGCGCGCGAGGCATTCAGGCTTGCGGCGCACAAGCTCCCCATAGCCACCAAATTCACCTCAAGGACGGAAATCAATGAAGGCTAGAGAATTGCAGGGTGCGACGGCTGCCGAACTGGCGACTAAGAGCGCGGATCTCACCAAGGAACTGTTCAACGTGAGGTTTCAGCTCCACACAGGGCGTCTGGAAAATACTTCTAAGCTTTCCCTTCTCAAGAAGGACAT
>CAIYDQ010000140.1 GCA_903925075.1 uncultured Geobacter sp. | reverse complement strand
TGCCCTCCCCTATGGTATGTCTGTGGTTGCGCCAACGACACCCAAGAGGAGGGCATTATGGGAGATCTCCCACAACACAGAAGTATCACGCTTGAGTTCGAGAGTCAATTTCGAGTCACCTTGGCCAGCAGCGATTTTGCCTCCATCATGAAGGCGTTTTTGCTGCTTCTCCCCCAGTTCCTGGAAGACTTTTTCCAGAAGGTGCTGGTCGGTTTTGCTGAGTATGAAATGACCTTGCCACGAAAGTCCTTCGTGTGCACGTGTTGCGGTAATGACCATGACTTCGTGTGGAAGACGCGACATGGTAAGGCGACCACCATTCTCACCTGGTTTCGCTGGATTACGCTGAAGCAACTCCAGGTGCTGTGCAAGCGTTGTGGCCACAAGCAGAATATCACCCGTACGCTCCTAGGGATGGAGCCGAGGCAACGAGTTCCCGACGCCACGCGCCGGAAGTTGGCGCTGATGGGTGCGGTAGCTAAGGGGACGTCCATTTGATTATAAGATTCTCCCGGAGAATCGAATAATAAAATGGACGTCCCCCTCATCCTAAAGGGAGGGGCAATGGGGCCAGGCTTAGAAGGTTGCAAGTTCCGGTGTTCCCGCCCGTGAGCGATGTGACGACTTGCTCAAACCCGAGATCACGCACATACCAGCAAGCGTCAGAGTCTCCCCATCTTTCATCGGGAACCCTGAACGCCTTTGATTTTCTGAGTTAAGCTGTGCTCCGGGTTGTCTCCATTAGAGTACCAGGGCAGACACTGGATTGCCATTGCCCTGCTTCCGTGGCGTTTGTCCTATTCATAGACAACCCGGCCTTCTTCCATAACCCGCCACGTCAGTGAGCTTCTGACATTTCTGCTTTGCTCAACTTCCTCGTGGGTCTGCACGACAACATCTACAGGGAAACCAATGCCGCGAAGGGCACGATAAACAGGAACGGCGCGGCGGTAGGAAGGAAGGTCCGAACTGGCGACGACGACAAACAGATCAATATCGCTCGCTTCCCCCGGTTTACCCCAGGCATGGGAACCAAACAAAATGATTTTTTCAGGATGGATTGCTTCAATGACTCGACCGGCAATTGACGAAATGACTTCATCGGTGACTATTGCCACGATTCGTTTCTCCCTCGGCGCCCTTGGCCGGACCATATAATGCATATAGGGCGAATATCCTCTGCAAATATCGCACCCTTATTGCACTTTCACCCATTAAAGTCAAATGTTCTAATGAACTCAACTTCCGCAGTAGATTCGGGAGGGCAATGGGGCCAGGCTTAGAAGGTTGCGCTCCACGAATGGCAAACAGCGGCGATTCAAGACGGGATTATCGCAGCAGGTCGGGGGGAGTTGCTGGAGCATGACGAGGCCGTGAAAATACTACAAGGCTGGGGAACCTCGTCGTCACAGGGACTCCATTCATTGTCATATATCGGCTGCGTTCCCCGACCGTGCAGATTTTAAGACTGCTTCATCATGCCCGGAAATGGTGTTGAAGACTCATTTCCTGCTCTGCAACATGCTTCAGCCCCTTCTGCCTCCGCATTCAAGGCCTTCCCCCGCCCTTCATTCCCTTTGTTCCATACCGACAAACGACCGATTGTTTAGCCCTAATTGTAACCAGAAAGTGACATGTCAATTACGAAAAACGGGGTAAAATGCGGAACAAGAAATTACCTAAAAAACAGTTAGCCACAAAAATGCACAAAAAACACAAAAAAATCCGGTTGATACGTCAATGGAACGCACTAACCAAAATTCCAGACCATTTAAGGAGGTTCAGCAATGAGGTTCAAAGGTACTTTGCTAGCCGTAGCGACCGCCGGCTTCCTGCTGTCCGGTTGCGCCGTTAATTCAGTAGGTATCCGCCCCCAGGTGGCGACAAGCACCATCATAATGGTTTGGGACGGTATGCGTCCGGACTGCGTGAACGCAACCGACACGCCCAATCTGTATGCAATGCGAAATAGCGGCGTCAACTTCAGCGACAACCACGCGACCTACCCGACCTTCACCATGATGAACGGGTCTTCCTTCGCCACGGGCTCATTTCCCCGTACCAGCGGCTTCTATGGCAACACTTTCTGGACTCCGCCCCGTGGCGGCGGCAACACCATTCCTGCCGGCAAGAACGCCGGCGCCGCAAACGCGGATTACCAGGATCCCGTGTTTACCGAGGACTATCAAATCCTGTCGACCCTCAATAAATACTACGGCGACCAGTTGCTGTTGGTGAAAACCCTGTTCGCGACCGCCCAGAACGCGGGCATGGTGACCGCCACGGTCGGCAAGTCGGGTGCTGCCTACATTCAGGATCTGGGACGGGGGGGCTACTTTTTGGATGAGAACACGGTGATGCCGCGCAGCCTGGTCGCCGAACTTCAGAACGCCGGCTACGCCCTTCCCGCCAATACCGTGAAAGGCTACTCGGGCGCCGATGCCGTTACGCTGGCCGCCAACAACGGCTCTCCCACAAATAAGGCCGGCTACATAACCTTCAATACCACCGCATTCGACCCCAATGGCTCGATCGGCATCGCCGCTCGCGATTCCTCCGACACGACCCAGGGTGCGCCGGAGGACTACGCCAACAAGTACATGCTGTCGATATTCACCGGGTACATCCTGCCCAAAAAGAAACCGATGCTCTCCTTGATCTGGTTCCGCACCCCGGACAACGTCGAGCACGGTTATGGGCCGGGGACCGCCAACGCAAAGGCCGGCCTCCGGTCGCAGGATGCGCGCCTGGGTGAGTTGATAGCCGCCCTGCGGGCCAACGGCACGGACGGCACGACCAACGTCATTGTCGTCTCCGACCATGGTCATTCCAGCGTTTCCGGTCCCCTCGCCCTTTACCCGCTGCGCGCCATCGCGCCTTCCGCGACTGCGCCCGACGGCGGGCTCGTCAACGGTTCCACCAGCGGCACGAGCGCCGCGGCAATGGGCGCCGTCAGCGGAACCGGATACTCCTTCTCGGGTGACGTGCGTTCAGCCGACCTCTTGACTTATCGCGGTTTTAGCGCTTACGACGGCACCGGCTGCAGCACTTCGGCCATGTACGGCCTGAGTGCCTCGGGCGTCCCGACGATTCCCGTCAAACTCGATGCCACGGGAGCCTTGTGCGGGACCCCCAACTCCAAGTATCAAGCGATCAGCGCGGCCTTGGCTTTTCCGGTGGCGAGATTCAACGTCCCCGCTGTCGGGAGTTTGCCGGCCAACGGCGTCGTCGTCGCGGCTAACGGCGGCTCGGACTATTTCTACCTGCCGGGGCATGACCTCCCGACGGTGCAAAATCTTGTCAAGTTCCTGCAGCAGCGCGAGGAATACGGGGCCATTTTCGTGGACAGCCGCTACGGTTCGATTCCCGGCACCCTCTCCATGGCGCAGGTCAATTTGGAAAATGCGACCCGTCGCAACGACGGCCAGCCCGATGTGGTGGTGAGCTTCAATTGGGACGGCGCCGCGTCGATTCAGGGCATGACCGGTATCGAGTTCGAGAGCGCCGGCGGTCAGCGCGGCATGCACGGCAGCTTTGGCACCCCGGACGTGCATAATGTGCTGATCGCCAACGGCCCGTCGTTCAAGACGGCAGCCACGGTAACGAACCCCACCGGGAACGTCGACCTGGCCCCGACCGTCGCCTACCTGCTGGGACTTTCCCTGCCAAAAGCCGATGGCCGTATCATCGACGAAGCGCTCCTTACGCCCGCCGGCGACTCCACGCCGAACGTGACCGCAACGACAGTGTCGAGCGGCACGGCAACGGGGCTGCGTTTCGAGCTGCCGACCGACCCGACCGGCGCGACGGCGGACTCGTCGTTAACCGGCGGCTCCTATTCGATAGACCTGGCGGTTAAGGATTTGACCGTGGGCGACAGGACCTACCGTTATTTCGACTATGGCAAGGCTGTGCGTAATTAACCCGGACCATGAGACCTGGAGGTTTGATGTTGAAACGCCTTGCACCCATTAGTCTGCGGGTACTGTGGCTGCTAATCGCCACTCTTTGCCTGGCGGCCGCGCTAGCCCAGGTTGCCCGGGCTCAGGAACCAGCCTTTGAAACCGTATTCGACACAAAGGACGAACCCCGAGAACTGCACTACCAGGCCGTTTTTTCCGTCAATGGGACCGAACATCGGCTGGAGGTGTGGCGGGATGGCGACCTGCGCCTGAAGCGCCGCACCGATGAAGACATAGAAACCTATGTATTCCGTCAACCGGGCTCCGACGAATTCCAGATGTCGATCCTGGACAGGAAGAAGAAAATTCACACCAGGGTCGATCGGACAAATCTCTATCGCATCGGGAACTTTACCGATTGGTTTGATTTGGCGCACGGTCTGAAGCATCCGGTCGGCGCCTATGGGATAGTGAATGCCCTGGCCCCGGCAGGCGCCCCCGCGTCCGTCGACAGCTGCCGGTGGTATGACTTGACTCAGAACAAGCGCAGCGCGCACATCTGTTGGAGCGAGGCCTACAGGCTACCCATGGTGATCGAGGCGCAAGGCGGAGAAGTGGTTTGGAAACTGACGGGCCTGGATACGAAACCGATTCCGCCGAAAATCTTTGAAATTCACGACGAAGGTTTCGTCGGCAACGACGCAAACGAGGATATCGAGGGTGACTAGGCGGGGGCGCGGCACCGGAAAAGAACCGCGAATGGGGTGAGAATATCGGCAAATTCCCGTAATTCCTGAAAAGAATCGTCGAACTCCATGCACTGTTCGACCAACACGCCGAGAATATGGACTCGTTGAATTGGAACTGCGTTGAGCGCAAGAAACGCCTTTGACGATTTTTCTGCTGCTTGTTGGCAATGATAGACCGCAGTATCCAGAAGAGGCGGTTCCCCCTCCAGAAGACGTTTCGCTGACTGAAGATCGTGAGCGGCTTTAATCAGCCATTGCCCTGCTTCCGTTGCGTTTGTCCTATCCATAGACAACCCGGCCTTCTTCCATAACCCGCCACGTCAGTGAACTTCTAACATTTCTGCTTTGCTCAACTTCCTCGTGGGTCTGCACGACAACATCTACAGGGAAACCAATGCCGCGAAGGGCGGTTTTAAGACTGCTTCATCATGCCCGGAAATGGGGTTGAAGGCTCATTTCCTGCTCCGCAACATGCTTCAGACCCTGCTGCCTCCGCCTCCAAGCCTTCCCCCGCCCTTCATTCCCTTTGTTCCATGCCGACAAACGGTCGATTGTCGAGTCCTATGATCAGCGACAATAAAAACTCCCACCTGACGATAATTATCCTAAATACGGCGGTTCATTGCCACAAAAAGGCACAAAAGTCACAAAAACATGATCTTCTCGGTCCGACTCTTTCTATATATCAACCGCCGAGCAGTCGCCGCTGCAACAGCGTTTGCATGTCTCGGCGACTGTCTGCAATCAGCAGAACGTAAACGTTCTGCTCCAGGATTCTGTAAAGTATGCGATAGGGTTTGAATAGAATCTCACGGTATTCACGAATCCCAAGAGTGAGTAGTTCTTTTGGATAGGCGCCGCGCTCTGGATATGCCGCCAGACTCGAAAAAATGTTTTCGAGGTGGTCCAAAACATAGTCGGCTTTTTGAGGGGCATCGTGCAGAGCAATATAGTCATAAATCTCGTTGAGATCCTGCGATGCATCATCAGTAAGGAAAACCGCGAACGGCGCCACTTAAAGTTCCCGCCGGCCGCGTAGGCGTTTAAGGGCATCTTCAGCGGGCTGAATCCTCCCTTCCCCGATCTGGCGCATCCCAAGCGCCAGGACCTTCAGGAGAGCCATGGTTTCTTGGCCTTGCTCATAGCTTTCAATGTCCTGTATGACCACCTTGGCTTCCCCGTTCTGGGTGATGACCAGCGGCTCGCGGTTTATGTTCAGGGTTTTTACGATTTCGGCGGCATGGGCCTTCAGGTAACTGATTGGCTTGATCTGGCTAGACAGTTTCATAGGGGTACTCTCCTCTTCTTGAATAAGACTAAATTTAGACCACAAACGGATCAACTGTCAACTGTGGAGATTATGTTCAGGGAGGGGCAATGGGGCCAGGCTTAGGGATGGGCAATAGGGCCAGGCTTAGAAGGTTGCAAGTCGGTGTTCCCGCCCGTGAGCTAAGTGACGACTTGCTCAAAGCCCGGTCGCCCTATGGGCGGAGTTTGTGGGCGGAGTTTGAGGTCGGACCAAATCAACATGCAGGAATAATTGAGTATATCCGCATTTTCTACGCATTTTCAAGGCTTAAAGTGTTCTTTTGGGTGGCTAAATGAGGCCTTTAAGAATGCCGTGCGTATTCCGGTCGATTGCGACCGCGATTCCGGCGTGATTGCGACCGGTAGATGCTGTCGTCCGTCATTTCGGGTCTTGTTGAGGCTCTGCTTGAGCCGGGCCTTGTGGGATTCCTCCAGCCTCAAGACGGTCCAATCGCACGTCTCCGCAATCCCCCCGGCATCAGAGACGCGGGCTGTAGTGACGCTTGAGCCAGCGGCTTAGGCCGTCGAGCCCGGGGAAAAGCACGCGTTCGTTCACGTTCGCCTGGTCCAATTTGTCGCGGATTTCCCATTTCAACGCGGCGGGGATGATGATCTTTCGCGATAGGCCGCGATGGATCTCCAACCAGTCGTCGAGCACCATGGTCGGATCGGACATGACGGAGCAAAAGGCGTACTGGTTGACGATCCTGTCGTCGATCGATGGCGGTTCGAAGAAGATGGCCACCTTTTCGCTGGCGAGCGCGTCGAGTTCTCCGAGGGAGTTGATCGCGTCGGAGAGCAGATCGATGGTCAGCACGTTTGCGCCCTCCATCTTCAGCTTGTTGCTCAATCTGGTCGGCAACAGCTCGTGGGCCTTGACGTAGTTCACGGCCCAGATTACGCCGTCCTTGTCGAATTTTTCGATATTGGCGGTCGCGAAATGCATGGCGATGAAAGGAGAATAGGTCCAGTCGAGCACCCGTGTCGGCAGGCCGTAATGCTGGGCGACGGAGAGCCAATGCCAGAGGGAGTCCTTCTCCACAACGCTGCGATGCGCGTACTTCTTGAAGTTTCTCAGCAGATGTCTCTCCAACTCCGCATAGGAGCCACCCAGCCGAATGAGGGTCGTCTCCAGGCGGTAGTCGGAGTCCGCAAGCCCCCTGAAGGCGAATCGCGAGCGAAATCGGCGCAGATCCTCGTTCCACGAATCGGCGAACAATTCCGCCTGTAGTTCGTCCCATGATCCTATTTCAAGAATTTCCATGGCCGGATTGTAATGGAAGCTCGTCTCGGCGTCAACGCACAGTTTCGGTCAGGTTCTCTTGTTGGCCACAAAAACGCACAGAAAAAACAAAAAAATCCGGTTGTTACCTCCATGGAACGCACTAACCAAGAAGGAAGAAGGGTCAGGCTTTACTGCTCCAACCAAAGAGCTTGTGGTAAAGCCTGACCCGGCCCTGCCTTTGTCGTGCAAAAATCTGATACTCACCTGATAAACAGGCTATGACGGCACGCAATGAAGTCACATCGAAACTAGCTGAATGCTTCCGTCGCTCGGCATTCATACAGGCGCCCTCATGAGGTCCAGCCTGCTTTCAGAGTGCGGTGACATCAGGAGCTGTTACGCATACACCGCGGAAGACGACGATGTGGATGCCGACCCCTGATTGAGGCTGCTGAAGCTTGCCTGTAAATAGCTGGTGACCGCTGCCGCAAAGACGGATGAGTCTTTAGAGTTGGCAGTGTCGGTAGTTGATGCCGTTGAAGAAGTATCCGTTGTCGCTTGTTGGTGATGATGCTGGTGCTTTCCTGTTTTGGCAAGACCTGCTTCCAACTCGCTCTCACTGACGCTGCCGTCTTTATTGGTGTCCAGGGCGTCAAAGATTTTATTGGCCGCAACCTGATCCGCGGCACTGGTTGAACTGGCAGCGGATGAACTTGAGCCGGTCGAGCTACTGTCCGAGGTGGTCAGCGCCGCCAGCAGTTCACTGGCACTGACGGTTCCGTCTTTATTGGTGTCCATGGCTTGAAAAATCTGATTTGCCTTGGACGAATCCGACGACGCAGAGCTGCTATTTCCCGGAGGTGGGGGGGGAGGACCCTGTGTCTGCCGTTGCTGGCGGGCCTTGTCTATTGCTGCATCGGATTCGCTCTTGCTGATACTGCCATTTTTGTCGGTATCCAGGGCGGTCATGATATCGTCGGCGGTCGCGCCGGTTTTCGATGAATTGCCCAGCAAGGCAGTCAACTCATCTTTGCTGATGCTGCCATCCCCGTTCTGGTCGGCGGTCTGGAAAACATCGGTCTTAAGTTGAGAAGAGAAACCGCCTTGTGCGTCAGAGGGTGGCGAGTCCTGCCCCTGCATCTGCTGGGTCATTTTGGCAATTGCCGCGTCTGACTCGAGCCTGCTTATGGAGCCGTCGCCGTTGGTATCCAATTTGCTGAGGATGTCACCGGCACTGGGCCCACTCTGGTTGCTGGCACCGTTCTGAGCCGTCATAAAGGCACTCAGTTCGGATTTGTCGATAGAGTTGTCACCATTGCTGTCGATGGACTTGAACATCTGTTCCTGCATTTTTTTCAGATCGGCCGCGCTTATCCCTCCACTTGTACCGCTTATGGAACTAATCATAACTTGCCTCCTTTCTTTAGTTTGGGTTGGTCGAGCAACCCGTTTGCCTTCCTGCCGGTTACCATCAATGCTTCTCTCTACTTTCTCCTTTCCCCCTTATTGGATTTGGTACAGCCTTTCTGTCGCCACCCCCAAACAGCTTCTTCCCCATGGCCATTCTACGTTGCTGATGGGGATTGATCCCGATGGTAACGTACAACATCCGGCAATTAAGTTGGGTAAAGTTATGTATAGATTTGTAAGGATGGACGCCGCGCCGACCGCGGCGAAACACTTACAAATCTTCACAAGTCCTTACAACTCTTTACGTGACTTTGCCGGGTCGCCGGGTATATAGATGGACCGGAAATTATCCTCGGCGGATCTACCCGGTCAGCCTCGCGGCCCCCGTGGCGCTCGTTTTTCGAGACGCCGCATTCAAGGAGTCAATCATGTCTATATCGGCGATTTCAGGAAGTAGCACCTTGCATCTCAACGGCCTTAACTCCGGCGCTCAAACCGCCACGGCGTCCGATTCAGCCGGCAGCCAAGGCGCCAAGGGCGCTACCCTGCAGTTAAGCGCGGGGAAATTGGGGGCTAAACAGTCGGGAGGTTCGTCTTCGAGCAGCAAGACCTACGACAAGATGGATGCCAACAAGGACGGCACCGTATCGGCTCAAGAGGAGTTGGTCTACGAACTGGCGCATCCGGCCGTGACCGACGCCAAGAGCGCGACCGCCGCAGGGGGCGACAAGGCCAAAACCGCCGACAAGGGAACCGAGAAGGCTTCGGGTACGACGAGCGTCGAGACCTATGTCTAACCTGAAAAATCCCGTGTCAGGCAAAAAAATCCGCCGACGCGTCATTGCGTCGAGCGGTTTTTTCCGCTTTAGCCCCTCCCCGCATGCGCCGACACAACGAAGGTTTTTCCTGGGCGGAGGCGCCCTCCCTTTACCTTGCGCAACCTCCTTTACAAATCTTTACGATGATCGGGGCGCCTTGTGGAGTACAATGCGCCAAGCAATAAAGAAACGTGTCAACGTTCGGGCGGAGCTATGGGGAAAAAGGTACTGATCGTCGACGACGACACGGGATTGTGCGAGCTTTTGAGCGCCTATCTGACCATGGAAGGATTCTTAGTCGAGGCGGTGCACGAAGGGGAGGAGGGGGCGCAACTGGCGATTTCCGGCGACTTCGACTTTGTCGTGCTGGACGTGATGCTGCCGGGGGCGAACGGATTCGATGTGCTGGCGGACATTCGGCGCAGTTCCCGGGTGCCGGTGCTGATGCTCTCGGCGCGCGGAGAAGAGATCGACCGGATCGTCGGTCTGGAACTGGGGGCGGACGATTACCTTGCCAAGCCGTTCAATCCCCGCGAGTTGGTGGCTCGGCTGCGCGCAGTGCAACGACGCATGCTGCAGGCGTCAGCCGCGGTCGGGTCGGATGCGGATGCGGATCGGCTGGTAGCCGGGGATCTGGAACTGGAACTGGGCTCCCGCTGCGTTATTTCCGGGACGGGCCCGGTGCAGATCACCTCTTTGGAATTTTCCGTGCTGGAGGTGCTGGTACGTGCCGCCGGCAGCGTGGTCAGCCGCGAGGAACTGACGCATCAGGCGCTGGGGAGGGCGCTGGACGCCATGGGGCGCAGCGTGGACGTTCATATCAGCAATCTGCGCAGGAAACTCGGGCCTTTCGCCGACGGCAGCGAGCGCATCAAGTCGGTGCGCGGCGTCGGCTATATCTACAGCCATCAAGCGCGTCCGCGCCTGAAACTTTGACGGAGGGAGCATGCGCACCCTATTTGTGAAGCTCTTCGTCTGGTTTTGCCTGGCGAGCGTCCTTTCTGGAGGCGTCTTCTTCGTGCTCGCCGTAAATCTGAGGCTCAAGCCGATGCATGCCCAAAGAGGTCAGCGCTTTGAGGAGGAGCACCGCCATCTTGTCGGCTCGGTGCTTTCCCTTTTCGGTCAGAGCGCGGCGCTGCTCCTCGAGAACGGCGTTCCGGCCGCCCGCTTGGAAGAAAAGCGGGACGGCCGCATGCAGGCATACCTGTTTTCCGCGGACGGCACTCCCCTTTCGCCGGGGGCGCCCGAACCGCTGCGTCTGGCCGTGCGCGAGAGGGGGGCGGGGACGGACGCCCGACCCGCCGGGGAAAATCGGCAAGGGGTCGTGGTGGTGCGGGTGACGGGGCCGTCCGGGCGCAGATACCTGGCGGCTGCCATGGAACCCATGTTCATGCCGCCCCCTCCTCATCCGGGCTTCGGACTCCCCCCAAACGCCTGGCTCAACTTCGCCGTCACCATCATGATCAGCGGACTGGTTTGCTACGTCCTTGCCTGGCGATTGACCAAGCCGATCCGCCGGCTGCGCGCCGCCACCCGAAGCCTTGCCGCGGGAAACCTCGCGGCCAGGGTGGAACTCGCCAAGGAGCGGGGAGGCGACGAACTATCCGACCTGGGGCGCGAGTTCAACGGCATGGCCGAACGTCTGGAAAAGCTGGTCAACTCGCACCGCCGACTACTGCGCGACGTCTCCCACGAACTGCGCTCGCCTTTGGCGAGGCTGGGCGTCGCTCTGGCCATTGCCCGCAAAGTAGCCGCACCGTCTGGCGCACCCTCCGACGCACCGACTGACGCGCCGTCGGCCGAAGCTGCGCTGAACCGCATCGAGCAGGAAGCCGAGCGCGTGAATCAGATGATCGACGAACTCCTGGAACTGAGCCGGCTGGAAGGGGGGGGCGCCAGCATCGTTTTCGACGGCTTCGATCTGGCCGGGTTTATCGAGGAAATCGTAAGCGATGCCGACTTCGAGGCGGCAAGCCTGGGCAAGCGCGTCGTCTGCTTTCCGGCGGCCGAGGTGTTTATAAGCGGCAACCGCAAACTGTTGCGCCGGGCGCTGGAGAACGTTTTACGCAACGCTATCCGCTACACCGGGGAAGGAAGCGCCGTGGAGGTAAGCCTGGAGGCATCCGCCGACAAGGTGAACGTTTTGGTGAGAGATCACGGCCAGGGAGTGCCCGAGGCGCAGCTTGGCGACATCTTCCGTCCCTTCTATCGGGTGGCGGAGGCGCGGGACAGGAAAAGCGGCGGCACCGGCATCGGGCTTGCGATCTGCGAGGAAATCGTTGCTTTGCATGGAGGCTGCATCCTGGCCTTTAACGCCGACGGCGGGGGGCTGGCGGTGCGGATCACGCTTCCCGGGCTGTAACATTTTGATCTAGCTTGCCTTTGTTGTGCCTTCTGCAAGGGCCGACCTGACCGCCTCATCGAAGGAGGTGAGCGGTATGGGCAGGATCTCGCGGATTTCATTGTCGCGGCAAACCACTTATGTCATTAGTGCGAATCCCGGGTATCGGCACAATCAGGTTGCCGGTGCCGGGGATTCGCGTTTCATCTCCGTTCGTTGCTCTCGCCATATTCCCCGGTTGGTCATCCGTTCCCATCCGAGTCCCGCCCGCCTTTCATGCTATCGGTAATTTGGATTTGGCATTTCGTTTAATTCGATATATGATGTGCCGAATTTCAGGGCCGTCCCATTGGTCGGCGACGGAGGGGAGGCATTATTAAACTGGCAGGCATTGACATCGGGTCGCGCAGCGTCGAGTTCGTTCTCATGGACGGCGCGACGCATGAGGTCGTCGAGCGCTTCCAGGCCGCGACCTCGATCGATCTCGCGGCGCAATTGCGGGCCGTAAAGGATTCCTATAGCTGGGACGCGATTGTCTCGACCGGTTATGGCCGGTTTCTGTCGCAGAAAGTCCTGGGCGGCGAGGCGGTGACGGAAATCAAGGCGTACACGACCTCCGCGCACCACTTCCACCGGGAGATCGCCACGGTGCTCGACTTGGGAGGACAGGACACCAAGGCTCTGTCGATCAATCGCCAGACCGGCCAGTTGCTGAAATTCGAGATGAACGACAAGTGTTCCGCCGGCACCGGCAAGTTCTTCGAAATGATGGCGGCGACCCTGGGTTTGGGCCTGCCCGAACTC
>CAIYDQ010000139.1 GCA_903925075.1 uncultured Geobacter sp. | reverse complement strand
CGCCAGCAGCGCCAGCGCAACCATCATCCAACTCAAACTGGTACGAACCTTCATAGTCGCTTCCTCCTGTCATGTACCCGCCTTCAGTTGCCTGATCAGAAGGGATTCCCTTGCCTCCGCGTTTGAGCTGCAGTTTCCCGCTCGCCAGCTTTGTTACCGTTCTACGTTCTACGTTACCTATTCATCCCTCATCCTCAGTGGCTGTCAGGCGCCACTGCCGCCCCTCCGTCAGCAAAGCAAGCAGCACCAGCATCAGGAAGAACGGGATGAAGGCGAGAAAAATGTTCCGCGTCCCCAGGTATTGCCCCACCACGCCGCCGAGCATCGGCCCCAGCGATATCCCTGCGCCTACCGAGGCGGCGAACAGGGCGACGATCTTCCCCTTCTCCCCTTCCATCTGCCCGATCCGGGAGGAGGTAACCAGGTTGATCAAGCCAAGCCCCAGGCCAAGAACCACGGAACTGGCGGCAATCGGCAAAAAGGCGGCGGACAAGGCGACCCCGACCAGACCCGCGACGGTAACCCCGACGCTCAAGAGATAGAGCTGAAATTGCGTCAGCTTGTTGATCAGCGGCCCGGCGGCGAAGACGGTGAAGATGAACACCCCGCCTTCCACCATCATCAGCAAGGAGGCGGCCGACGGCGGCAAGTGGAGCACCTTTACCGCTATCACCACGATGAAGGTGCTGAAGGTTGCGAAGCACGAGGTGGAAAGGCTCTCGGTCAGCAGGGGGAGGTAGAGCGCCCGATGGCCGATCAACTGCCGGAACTCCCCAAGCTGCCTCGCCAGCACCTCTCCCAGCTCAGCCATCGAGGCCTTGTTCACCGGCTCCTGGTGAAAGAACAGCACCAGCGCCATCGGTATCAGCGTCAGCGCCGCCAGCAGCGCGAAGATGGCGCGAAAACCGGCCGCTTTCACCAGAAAGGCCCCGCACGCAGGCCCCAGGAAGGTGAGCCCGATCGACATCGACCCCTTGAACCAGCCGGCCTTCTCCAGCCCCATGTTTCTCAGATTGCGGAAAAAAGAGGCGTTCAGCGCCGTCATCTTCAGCGAGCTGAACAGCCCGGAAAGCATCATCAGCGCGACCATGGCAATCGGGACCTTGGCGAGCACCAGCGCCAGCGTCGACAGGGTCCCGGACACGCTGCCGGTCAGAAACAGCTTCTTGGAGCCGAAATGATCCACCAGGAAGCCGGCGGGAATGACCAGCAGCAGCATGCCGATGCCGGATATGCCGCGGATGAGGCCGATCTCGGCGGTGGACGCCTGCAAGCTCATGGCATAAAGCGGCACCACCAGTTGCATCGCCCCGCCGACCGTCCCCGAGACGATGTTGAGGATCAGGAAGCTGGTGATGAGCCCCTTGGGAGTGTCTATCTCGTGGGTGGCATCTGTCTGCTTGGGCATGTCCGTTCCTTTTTTGACTACAGCAACCCTTCCTCGATTTTCCAGATGTCGCGCGAGATCGCTAGGTCGTTGTTGCTGGCGTCATGCACCTGCTGGTAGCTGATCCCCGCCTTCTTGTGGAGCTGATAGGCCTTGTAGGCCAGATCGAGATGCCAGGCCGGCTCCGGGGTGCGGTGCCCTTCCAGGGCCGACCCCGGATTCGGACACCAGGCGCCCGGCAGGCAGACGATGCCGTGGCTGGAAAACCACTCCACCCCTTCCAGGGTCTTCTGCTTGGGCTCCAGCCCGGCCACGATGTTGCTCCTGACCCGGCCGAAGCCGAAGACGCCGACCGCGTACTCGGTCGCCTTCTTCCAGTGGTCCCAACCGCCGCTTTTGTTGGCCTTGCCCGGGCAGATGGTCTGGTAGATGTTCTTGTCCCAAAGTTCGATGTTCATGGCGATGGTGCGGTAGCCCACTTCTTTCAGCTTGTCGATGTTGGTCAGGTCGAGCGGCGCGGCGATCACCGCGGTGCCGTTGAAGTCGTCCAGCCCGGTATGCTGCTTGATCGCCTCGGCCACGTCCTGGTAGTACTCGATCTCGCGGCGCTCGGCGATGATGCCGCCGGTGATGGTGACGTGGTCGGCGATCCCCTCGTCGTAGGCCGCCTTGACCGCCTCGGCCGCCTGCCGGGGGGTCTTCCACTGGATTCCCTCATGCTCGCCGTAGGTGTCGCGGGTGGCGTTGGCGTTGCAAAACAGGCAATCCTCCCCCTTCTCCTTGTAGCTGCACTCGTTGCTGTAGAACACGGAGAGGTTGGTGTCCTGGGCGAAGGTGGCTATCTTGGAGAAGGGCATCCCGTCGCTGCTCAACTGGCTGTAATACTTGGGCGCCTTGAAGAAGCTGATAGGGAACAGGGCGCTCCCCTTGTGAACCAGCACGAATTGCCCGTTTTCGTAACCGACCGAGTAATTGGACTTGCGGCTCCACTTGAACGGGCTCTTCAGCCCGTTGGGGAGGATGAAGCCGCTGGGAAACTCGGTGCCGACGTGGGTCTCCAGGTCCATCTCGAAGCCGCCGTGCACCTGCTCCTGGTGGTCGACCTCCTGCAGTTTTTTCAGCGCCGTCGGGTCGTAGTTCACGCCGTCGATGGACAGATCCGCCTTGATCAGCAGTTCCTTGTACAGGTCGCTGCCGGATGCTGCCTTTTCCAGTTTGAGAGCGGTTAATGACATCTGAATCTCCTTTTTGAGTTAGTTAGCCTTCCCGGCTAGCGAGCCAGCGCGGCGGCGCGATCGGTCCGTTCCCAGGGCAGATCCAGGTCGAGGCGGCCGAAGTGCCCGTAGGCGGCGGTCTGTCGGTAAATGGGGCGGCGCAGGTCGAGCAGCTCGATGATGGCCGCCGGTCGCAGGTCGAAGTTCTCGGCGATAATGGCCGCCAGGTTCTCGTCGCTGGTTACGCCGGTGCCGAAGCTCTCCACGAAGACGGCCACCGGCCGGGCCACGCCGATGGCGTAGGCGATCTGTATTTCCACCTTTTTGGCGAGTCCCGCGGCGACCAGGTTCTTGGCGACGTAGCGGGCAGCGTAGGCGCCCGAGCGGTCGACCTTGGTGGGGTCCTTGCCGGAGAAGGCGCCGCCGCCGTGACGCGTTACGCCGCCGTAGGTGTCGACGATGATCTTGCGCCCGGTGAGTCCTGCGTCCCCATGCGGCCCTCCCACCTCGAAGCGCCCGGTCGGGTTGATGAAGTAACGGGTCCGGTCGTCCAAAAGTTGTTCCGGAATGACCGGCCTGACGATCTTGTCGATGACGTCCCGGCGGATCTGTTCCAGCTCCGCCTCCGGGCCGTGCTGGGTGGAAATCACCACCGTGTCCACCCTTTTCGGGCGTCCGTCCTCGAACTCAACCGTCACCTGGCTCTTGCCGTCGGGACGCAGGTAGGCGATTTCCCCGGTCTTTCGCGACGCCGCCAGCCTTTTGGTCAGGGCGTGGGCCAAGGCGATGCTGGTCGGGAGGAATTCCGGCGTCTCGTCGGTCGCATAGCCGAACACCATCCCCTGGTCGCCGGCTCCGACCGAGTCGAGGTAGCCGTCGTGCCCGGCGCCGTTTCTTTGTTCCAGCGCGCTGTTCACCCCCTGCGCGATGTCGGGGGACTGCTGATCCAGCGAGACCAGCACCGCGCTGTGTTCGGCGTCCAGGCCGAGCTCCGCGCTGGTGTAGCCGACCTCGGCAATGGTGTCCCGCGCCACCCGCACCGCGTTGATCTGCGCGGCGGCGGTGGTTTCGCCGATGATCACCACCAGGCCGGTGGTGACGCTGGTTTCGCATGCCACCCGGGCCAGCGGATCCTTTGCCAGCAAGGCGTCGAGGACGGCGTCGGAAATCTGGTCGGCAAGCTTGTCGGGATGCCCTTCGGTCACCGATTCCGAGGTGAAAAGGTGGTTCTTCGCGGCCATGTTCTTCTCCTTTTCCTGTGTATGAAACGCAGGGAGGCCGAGGGAACGACTCCCTCGGCCTCCAGTTTTCTGGTCGGCACATGGTATTTCTTCAAGGCTCCGTTTGCACGCCCGCTATCTCAAAGCCCTTCAAAAAGCGCCGTGGACAGATAGCGCTCGGCGCCGTCAGGCAGCACCACCACGATGGTCTGGCCGGCAAACTCGTCCAGCTTTGCGAGTCTCACCGCAGCGGCCACCGCAGCGCCCGAGGAGATCCCCACGAGGAGCCCCTCTTCGCGGGCGAGCCGCCTGGCAAAGTCAAGGGCCTCCTCGCTTGACACCTGTTCGACCCGGTCGATCAGGCTCAGATCCAGGGTATCGGGAATGAAACCGGCGCCGATCCCTTGAATCTTGTGGGGAGCAGGCTTTAGTTGCTGGCCGGCCAGTTTCTGGGTGATGACCGGGCTCTCCTTAGGTTCCACGGCAACCGAGGTGATCCGTCTCCCTTTGACGTTCTTCAAGAAGCGCGACACGCCGGTGATGGTGCCGCCGGTGCCGACGCCGGAAACCAGCACGTCGACCGCCCCCGAGGTGGCGTCCCAAATCTCCGGCCCCGTGGTTTTTTCGTGGATCTCGGGATTGGCCGGATTCTTGAACTGCTGAGGGAGGAAGTATTTCTCCGGCTCCGCCGCGGCGATCTCCTCCGCCCTGCTGATCGCCCCCTTCATCCCCTCGGCGGCGGGAGTCAGGAGCAGGTTGGCGCCCAGGGCGGCCAGCACCCTGCGGCGCTCGATGCTCATCGACTCCGGCATGGTCAGGGTCAGCTTGTAGCCGCGCGCGGCCGCGACATAAGCGAGCGCGATGCCGGTGTTGCCGCTGGTGGGCTCGATGATTTCCACGCCCGGTTTAAGCACCCCCCGTTTCTCGGCGTCCCAGATCAGGTTGGCCCCGATGCGGCATTTCACCGAGTAGGCCGGGTTGCGCCCCTCGATCTTGGCGAGGACGGTCGCCTTGGCGCCCGCCGTGACGTGGTTGAGCTTCACCAGGGGGGTGTTTCCGATCGACTGGGAGTTGTCTGCATAGACGCGGCTCATGGCATTCTCCTTTTCGGCGCGGACCTTCCGGTTGGATCCAGGGTCCGCCGTTCGTTGTCAGGCCCCCTCCCGTCGCCGGGAAAAAGCGAAAAAAAAAGAGGCCAAGAGAATGTTCTCTTGACCTCTGGGTGTCCAGTCAGTCGATTAGAATATAAAATCTGTAGACCTTATATAACAAGAAGCCGGATAGTGTCAAGCCGTTTTTCCGGCCTTCCCGTTTTTAATCTCAAAAAAAGCATTTGAAACACGGAGCGAGGGAGCAACGGAGTGAAAGCTAAGCTAAAAACCTTTTAAACTACATGATTTTCTCGGTTGCTCCGTTGCTCCGTGTTTAGATAACTGCCGCTAGATGGCGGCGCCGTCCCGCACCATGCCCGATTCCAGCTCTTCGATGATCTCACGCCACTTGCGCCGCCAGGCGGCAAAGGCGTCGGCGTCCACAAAGGTCGGCTGCTGGCCTTGGGCTTCTTTAACTACCAAGCGAGCCAATTTGCGATAAACGCTGCTCAGATGCGAGCCGGGCGCGGACTCTATCACGGTCTGACCGCCATACTCCGCGACAGAAACCATCAGCGAATGCGGGACCATTACCAGAGGTCTGGTCCCTGCCGCCCGAGCGAAGTCGTCCACCAGTTCCCCGAAGAAGGATCCCGAGATATCGTTGGCGATGATGCCGCCAAACCTGCTACCCGTTTCGCCGCTCTTGCCAAGAGCCCCAAGGTGGCGGTTAAGGGTGGTGAGGGAAGCAAAACTTGCCGAGGTTACCAAGAAAATCCGAGTGGACGCGCCCTGGTTGCGTAGCAACGGCAGTAGTGCGTCAGGCTCTCCTGCGATGTCATGTACCACGAAATCGGGATTGAACCGGGACACCAATGCCATCCGACCTGGCGCTGAGAATTCCTGAGCCGTGCCGGCTTCTCCAGCTTCTGCGCCCTCACCGCCCTCACCGCCCATGCCGCCCTCTCCTTCGTCGCCGCACTCGATGCAGAGAATCTCTCGAAAGCCGCCCGCGCAATGGAATTTACCGACGTCGCACGCCTCTTGGCAACCATCGCCGCAGGCGGCTTTCAGGGGGCTTTGCCCTCGCAGCAGGTAGGAGGAAAACCGGTGGCGGTCATACCCCAAGTGAGCGACGCGGTGTCCTTGCTCCGCCAGGGCCGCGCTGATATTCACCGCGGTCGTAGATACCCCGGCGCCGCTTCTGCCCGTCACCACAAGATGTTCCGTCGTCATGATGACCACCCCAGTTCAAATGCCGCTGCCGTCGTCATGAAACTACCCCAGTTCAAATGCCGCTGCCGTCGTAATGCTCGCCCTTGTTCAATCTGAACTTCTCGTGTTTCTCTATCTGCATCACCTTGCCGTCCTGAATGACCAGGGTGACTGAGCCGAAGCGAAGACTTCGCAAAGCGTCGCGCAACGCACGCTCCACATCGACGTTCAGCCTGCCGCCCTGTACAACCGCATTTTCCGCCATGACCCACCTCGCAATGTCAAACCATCCAACACGGAGCGCTGGGCGCGCAATGCCGCGCCCCCCCCCCCGCTCAGACATCATTTCCCGCCGCCATAGATCTGGTCGAAGACGCCGCCATCGGCGAAGTGGATCTTCTGCGCCTTCCTCCAGCCGCCAAAGGTGTCGTCTATGGTAACCAGCTTCACCTTGGGGAACTGTTTGGCGTATTTCGCGGCGACCTTCTTGTCGCGGGGACGGTAATAGTTTTTGGCCGCGATTTCCTGTCCTTCGGGAGAATACAGATAGACCAGATACGCTTCGGCGAGCTTGCGGGAGCCTTTGCGATCGACCACCTTGTCCACCACCGAGACCGGGGGTTCGGCGAGAATGCTCAACGACGGCACCACGATCTCAAACTTGTCTTTCCCGAGCTCATTCACCGCCAGAAAAGCCTCGTTTTCCCAAGCGAGCAACACGTCGCCCTGGCCGCGCTGGACGAAGGTCGTGGTGGAACCGCGAGCGCCCGAATCGAGGACCGGCACATTCTTGAAGAGCTTGGCGACGAAGGCCTTGGCGGTGGCGTCGCTCCCTCCCTTTTGCTTCAAGGCATAGGCCCAGGCGGCCAGATAGTTCCAGCGCGCACCGCCCGAGGTTTTAGGATTCGGAGTGATTACCGCGACTCCCGGTTTCACCAGGTCGTTCCAGTCCTTGATCTTTTTCGGATTCCCTTTTCTCACCAGGAAGACGATTGTCGAGGTATAGGGGGAGCTGTTGTTGGGGAGCCTTTTCTGCCAGTTCTCCGGAATCAGCTTGGCCTTGTCGTGGATCTCGTCGATGTCGTAGGCCAGCGCCAGGGTGACCACGTCCGCCTCCAGGCCGTCGATCACCCCCCTAGCCTGTTTGCCTGAGCCGCCGTGCGACTGTTTGAAGGTGACTTCCTGGCCGCCCTGCTGCTTCCAACTCTTGGCGAAAGCCTTGTTGAAATCCTGGTAAAGCTCGCGGGTCGGGTCATAGGAGACGTTCAGAAATTCCTGCTGCGCGGAGGCGGAAAGCGGCGGCGAGGCTCCGATCACGGCAAACATTACGGCTGATACCAATTGTCTTTTAAGCATGGGAAACCCTCCTGTTAGTTAGTCCATCGATTTAGTAGACTTTGATGGCAAATTTTTTTGGACTGCGATCTTTAGATAGAGAAGTCGAGCGCTCCCCGCTGGGCCTGCTCGGCGTTGGCAATTCGCTCCAGCACATCGGCAAGCGTGGTGCCGTCCAGTATCTTTGCCGTGGCGTCGCGGACCTCCTTCATGACGGCCCTGATGCCGCAGGTCAGCTCGCTGCCGCACTCGGTACACTTGGCGTACGAGGTTTCGCTTACGCAGGGGACCAAAGCGATGGGTCCCTCCATGATGCGAATCGCCTGGCCGAAGGTGATGGAGTTCGGGTGCCGCGACAGATAGTAGCCTCCCCCCTTCCCTTTCTTGCTCTGCAGCACGCCGTTATTCTTCAGGGCAACGAGGATGGCCTCAAGGAACTTCTTCGGTATCGCCTCCTCCCGTGCCAGGTCCGCGATCAGGATCGGCCCCCGGTCGTAGTGACGGGCAAGAAAAACCAGCGCCTTCAGTGCATATTTCGTCTTCTTGGAAATCATAATTGTTACCCTATCAATTAAGTAGGTTACCTATTACTCGTTATTCGCCTGCTTGTCAACAATTTTTCTCGGGATAAAGAAAAGGCGCATCCGCCCTGCGCGCATCCGCCCTTTTCTTTTTTACCATTTCACCGTTCTTTCGATACGTTATGTCATCCCCTTGAAGCTTTTCTTTTCCCGCTAGCCAACAGTCAGCCTCCAATATATACTTCACGTATATATTAAATTCAGGAGGTGGTAATCGTGAAAACCGCAAAGATATTTCAAAATG
>CAIYDQ010000138.1 GCA_903925075.1 uncultured Geobacter sp. | reverse complement strand
TGAGGTTCCGCATGCCCTGTTCGTCATGACAGGAACTCGTCACATGCGCCTTCAGCCCTCGTCCGAAAACCGGCATGGGCGCCACTTCGGGGTCAAGAAAATCCGTCCGGGGTAGCGGTGTCCCTTTCCGGGTCACCTTCCGATTCACGATTCGAATCTGACTTTCATCGGGGATGACGACCTGTTCCCGCATGTGGCCGACAAACCCTTCTCCCATCACGAAGACCGGCACGCGGTACTCCTCCGCAAGGTTGAAGGCCTGCACCGTCATGTCGAACATCTCCTGAGGGCTCTCCGGACAAAGCGCGATAATCTGGTAATCGCCGTGCGATCCGCGAGCGACCTGCACCATGTCTCCGGCCATGCCCACCGCCGGGACGCCCGTCGACGGACCCAGGCGCTGAACATCGACAATAACCAGCGGCGTCTCCGTAGCCACGGCAAGCCCGATATTCTCTTGCATCAGACTCACCCCCGGCCCCGAAGTCACGGTAAAGGCCTTCAATCCGGCCCAGGAGGCTCCGATGGCCGCACAAACGGCGGCGATTTCGTCCTCCGTCTGCAGCAGCGTTCCTCCCGCTTTGGGCAACAGCCGGGCCAACTCGTTGAAAACCTCGCTGGCCGGAGTAATCGGATAGCCCGCAGCGAACCCGCACCCTGCGGCAATGACCCCCTGAGTGCAGGCCTGGTTGCCCATCATAAAATGTGTACCCGTCTTGATCCGCTTCTCCTCAGCCATTCTCTTTTTCCTCCTTCGTACCCGCGGCGCCACCCTTCACTACAATGGCAAAATCAGGGCAGTAAATCATGCAATTACCGCAGGCGGTGCATTGCTCATCATCGGGAGGTCGTGGCGGCAGGTACCCGGCCTCATTCATTTCCTCGGACACAATAAACAAGGACTTGGGACATACAAAGGCACAGATCCCGCAATCTTCCATCCCCTTGCATAATTTGGGAAACATGGTCACTTTCGGCATAAAACTCCTTTCTTTCTCTTCGCCCACGACCTCTATTGTCGCACACTCAAGCGGCAGCCTCGGCACGTCGGCTCACATGAAATCTTCCAATCATTTCCGTTTCGGAGGGAATCTTTTCTCCGGGTGTGAACTCCTTATTTTCAATCCAGCTTCTTCGACGAAACAAAATATGGTCTGCTTGATTTGGTTGTAGATCGGCAGGACGGATTCTAAGATGCTTTACCACCTACTATTTTTCAGCCACACAAGACGACCCATTCCTATGAGTGACGACGCACGTATAAAATATAAATTATAATTTAATTTACCCCAAAGGGGACATTTCTGTCAAGGAAATATTGTTCTGATGTCGTGTGCGGTGAGCCCGGTCCTGTCATTTGCTAAGAAACCGGACAACTCCATTCGCTCTTGACAAGACGACAATATTCTCTTGACAAAAAAGTCTTCTTAATCGTATGTTATAATCATAAGTAGATAAGTATACGAGTTCCCTCGCTCATAGGAACCGGCTGTCTTGTTTAACTTGAGACCTTTGAACAGCGGTTGATTTTGGTAGGGGATGGATTTTCAGCAAGAAATTTTGAAGGGCAATGCT
>CAIYDQ010000137.1 GCA_903925075.1 uncultured Geobacter sp. | reverse complement strand
CGCCGGGACGGATGCCTTCCATCGCTTCGGCGCTGCGCCTTGCCGTCTGCTCGGCTTCCCATTTGGCGCGCAACTCTTTCTCAATCCCGTCCCGCTCGACCTTCTTACGCTGGTCGCCAATCTGGTATTTCTCTTCCCAAACGTCGGTCAGCTTCCGGCCGTTGTCGCGCGCGACCTTCAGGATGTCCCGTTGCTCCGCCGCCGTCAGCCGCTTCCCGGTCAGCTCGTAATGCTCGTCGCGCATGTTCGCCCAGATGATATCCAGGTCGGTCATGCCGGCCAACTCCGGCAGAAGCGTCTTGGTGATCTTGTCCTCGAACTTCTTCTCGAACGCGCTGAAGCGCTCGTCGAGGTCCGCCGTCGAGTCGTGTACCTTGCCCGTTTTGCGCGTGTCGATCAAGTCGCCCATCGGCGGGATATCGTCGTCGCTGAGCTGGTACGTTTCTTTTACTGCTTGCAACCGCGCGTTGGCCTGCGCCACGGTGACCTTCTGGTTCGCAAGATCTTTCAGGATCTTCGCCTTGTCCGTTTCGGCGGCTTCCAAATTCTGCTGGTAGAGCGCGATCTGCTCCTCGTACTTCTTCTTCTCCCCACTCAACGCCTGGGTTTTTCTGGTGTAATCCGCCGTCCTGGTAAACCCTCCCAGGAATGCCACCGCCGCATTCTCGCTCTTGGCGAGCCGCTCGCGCAGCAATCCGGCGAGTTCGGCGTCTCCACCGGTCGCTTCCTCGATCGCCGCGTTCAATGCCTGCTGGTCAACTGCCATTTCGTTTTCCGCCTTTCAGTCCGGGGTTGCCGGGTTGCTGAAGAAACTCAAAACCACCGTCGCTTGTCCAGACGGTCTCCATCTATCCACCGATAGACGGCGCCTGGGGCTCCGGTTGTCCTGGGTTGGTGATAATCTGCCGTAATGCGGCACGGATACTGGTCGTCGCCTGGCGGAGACTGTTGGCCGCGGCGGGAAATCGCGCCGACAACTCCATCATCTCCATCTCAGCCGCCCGGAGCTTCTGGATCGCTTCCTTTAATGGGGACGCGCCGCCGGCTCCGGCCGTGTCGTCGCCGCCGGGAGTGGGGGTGGCGGGCGACTGTCCATCGGGAGGTTGCGTGCCGCTACCCGCGAGCGTGCTTGGTGAGGTCGGCGGGGTCGAAGGCGATTGCAGTCCCGAAGGAGACATGGTACGAGAAGATCCTTGCTGTTTGGTTACGGGTTAATAGTACGTTTCGGTTAAAGGCGGCGGTCTACCGCCGCCTTCGGACTGGACGCTCCGGTGGGAGTGGCTGGTTAACGCTTTTTGTGGCGCTTTCCACCCCGGCGGTTGGCAACTTCGCGATTATCGAACAACATGGCGATTCATCCTTTCTCCGACGGGCGGGAGGCCGATCGGTACTCGGGTCGCGTGCCTCGGTGTAGCGGCTACATCAATCTAAAAAGCAAAAGGCCCGTGGGGAGAGCAGGGAGGAGTTTAATCAACCTGCTTTCCCAACGGGCCTTTGGCGGTTCCAAACCGATG
>CAIYDQ010000136.1 GCA_903925075.1 uncultured Geobacter sp. | reverse complement strand
TGGGGGAGACAGATTATCTTGGAGCCGATCCTGCGGGTGGTAAGGCCGGCGCCGATGCCGAGCGGGGTCAAAAGCTCAGGCGAGCACAAGAGCCGGTATCCCCTGGCGGGGAGGGCCTCGATCTGGTAGCCGTTGGCCCGCAGGCCGTTGACGTGCTTCCAGACGGCGGTCCTGGACACCCCGAGGAGCTTGCTCAACTCGCCGCCGGAGACGAAGCCGGGGGCGGAGCGGAACAGCTCCAGGATCTTCCCGTCCACCCCGGCGTCGCTCAACTCTCCTCCATCAGCATCGAGATGTCGGCGGCGCGGACCGAGTGGGTCAGCGCCCCCACGGAGATCAGGTTCACGCCGCTTTGGGCGATGGCCTTGATGGTTTGCATGTTGACGCCGCCGGAGGCTTCGGTAAGCGCCCTGTCGCCGATCAGGATCACCGCCTCGGTCATCTCCGGCAGGCTCATGTTGTCGAACATGATGATGTCGGCGCGGGCCTCGAGGGCGAGCGCGACCTGCTCCATGGTCTCGGTCTCCACCTCGATTTTCAGGGTGTGCGGGATGTAGTCCCGGGCCCGGCGCACCGCCTCGATCAGGCCGCCGGCCGCGGCGATATGGTTTTCCTTGATCAGCACGCCGTCATAGAGGCCGGTCCGGTGGTTGGTCCCCCCCCCTACCCTGACCGCGTATTTTTCCAGCACCCGCAGTCCGGGAGTGGTCTTGCGGGTGTCCACCAGGCGCGCGCCGGTCCCCTCGATCTCCTTGACGAAGGCGGCGGTCTGGGTGGCGATGCCGCACATGCGCTGCAGCAGATTCAGACAGACCCGCTCCCCCTGCAAGAGCGCCGCGGCGTCCCCTTCCAACCGGGCCAGCACGTCCCCCTTTTGCAGGCGGTCGCCGTCGGCGAACTCCGCTTGAAAACGGATGGAAGCGTCGAGTTGCGCGAAGACGCGCTCGGCGACAGCCATGCCGGCCAGCACCATCGGCTCCTTGGCGATCAGGCGGGCGCGCATGCGGCGAGGCTGTTTCAGCACTGAAAGTGTTGTTATATCGCCGGTATGGATATCCTCGGCGAGGGCGTTCTCAATTATCTTGTCTATGCCGTTCATGTAAGCGACTCCTCCTGGGTTAAAAATCGGGCATTTTTTTATAGCACAGCTTTACCTAAGCCCGCAACCGCTAATAAATCCAGCGATCTCCGTGGCAGCAGTTATTAAGTTTGGCGCTAGCGGCGCCACTCGCTCGGGACGGCGGCCCTGGCGGCGTCCTGGTCCAGCGCCTCCAGTTGGTCGCGCAATTCACCGATGGCCGTCTGGTCGGCGGCAATGGAGGCTTCCAGCGCGTTCATGGCCTCCCGGTCTCGGCTTCGCTGGTAGAGCGTCCGCTGACGCCGCAGTTCCGCCAGTTGCGTCTGCTTGGCCGGCAGGGCGTCCTGAAGCGCCTTGATTCGTTCCCTGAGAGCGGCGAAACGCTGGCGCCACCACTGCTCCGAATGGCCGTCGGCAAGCGACGCGGAGGCAGGCTCCCGCGGAGAAGACGGGGGACGAGCGTTCCCGGCGGCGACAGGCTCAGGTTCGCCAAGATCGAGCGGACGGGCCTTCAGCCGAAAGCCGGCGGGGATCTTGTTGCGGTCGTCGGTGAAATGCACCACCCCGTCCGCGTCAGACCACTTATAAAACGAAGTTCCAGCAATGGATGTGGCGGTTTGCAGCAGTAACAGGAGAGCAAGCGAAGCAGTTTTCATTGAACCTCCTGGGGATAAAATCATGTTGCCAAATAATAAATAATCAAATTGACGCTGGGGCCTTCAATGTGTATATTGTTGCGGCTGCCATGATCGGCAAACTATAAAAATACCCAGTTGAAGGAGTGAACCATGCAGTTTCGCCTCGCCATCCTTACTCTTCTTATCCTCTGTGCCTTACCGGTTTTCGCGGCAGAGACAAAGGACATCAAGTTCTCGGTCAAAAACGCCGATCCGGTCACCTTCAGCCACGACTTTCACTTGCCCAAATATAACAACAACTGCAAGGTCTGTCACAACGCGATTTTCAATCTGAAGACCCGCCATCACTTTACCATGGCCGAGATGGAAAAGACAAAGGGTTGCGGCGCTTGTCACACCGGCGTGAAAGCATTCAGCGTAGCAGACAGCAAAAGCTGCACCAGATGCCATAAAGGCAAACCGCGCAATATCGACTTCAAGGCGAAAGGCGCCGGCGACGTCGTGTTCAGCCACGCCAATCACTTGGACAAGCTGAAGGGCGATTGCAAGGCGTGCCACTACAAGATCATCTCCGCCAAGGAAGGGCATGCCACCATGGCGCAGATGGAGAAAGGCAAAACCTGCGGCGCCTGCCACAACGGCAAGAAGGCCTTCACGGTGGCCGGCAACTGCGGCAACTGCCACAAGGGGATGAAACCCCGCGAGATCTCCTTCAAGCCCAAGGGGATCAACCCGGTCACCTTCAGCCACAAGTTCCATACCGAGGCCTTCGCCTGCAAGGAGTGCCACACCAAGGTGTTCCCGTTTAAAGCCGGCGTCGTCCACAACACCATGGCCGACATGGCGGCGGGCAAGGCCTGCGGCGCCTGCCACAACGGCAAGGTAGCCTTCTCGGTGGTCGGCGGAGATTGCGCCAAATGCCACGTCGGCTTCAAGCCGGGCGTGATCGTGCTGCCGACCGAAGGGGGCGAGGCGAAATTCAGCCATCCGTTCCACCTGGAGATGTTCAAGTGCGCCGATTGCCACACCAAGATCTTCCCGTTCAAGGCCAAGGCCAAGATGTTCACCATGGCTGAAATGGAAAAAGGCAAGGCCTGCGGCGCCTGCCACAACGGCAAGGAAGCCTTCTCGGTTGCCGGCGATTGCGAGAAATGCCACAAGATGTAGCCAGAAGCTAGCAGTCGTAGCTATCAGCTGAAAAAGGCGGAGCCCGTGAGGGCTCCGCCTTTTTTTATTGTATACTGAGCAACTTCGGGCGGTCGGGGTCTCAGCGGTGAGGTGACAGGCATGGCCAAACTCTTTATCGGCTGCAGCGGTTTCAGTTACCGGCATTGGCGCGACAACTTTTACCCGGCGGGTCTGCCGCAAAAGGAATGGTTCACCCATTACCTCTCCGTTTTCTCGACGGTGGAGTTAAACGTCACCTTCTACCGCGCGCCCAGTGCCGAAACCTTTCAGCACTGGCGCGAGCAAAGCGAGGCCGGATTCTGCTTCGCGGTGAAGGGGAGCAGATACATCACCCATGTGAAAAGGCTCCTGGAGAGCGAAGAGCCTCTGGAGCACTTCTTCGCGCCGGCGCGACAACTCAAGGAGAAGTTGCAGGTGGTCCTGTGGCAGTTCCCGCCCCAGTTTACCTGCGACCTGCAAAGGCTTAAGGGGTTTCTGGCCTTGCTGGTCAGGTATCGGGTGCGAAACACCCTGGAATTCAGGGACGAAAGCTGGCTTTGCCCCGAGGTAATAGAGATGTGCAAAGCCGGCAACGTTTCCCTGTGCATGGCCGACTGGCCGCCGTTCATCGACGAGACGCCGCTTACCGCCGATTTCGTCTATCTGAGAAGGCACGGCAGGCAAGGGAGCTACAACGGCTCTTACGAGACGCCCGAACTGGAGAAGGACGCGCGTAGAATCGCAGGCTATCTGGCGAAGGGACTGGACGTTTTCATCTATTTCAACAACGACGCCGGCGGCGCGGCGCCCAAAAACGCACAGGAGCTCGCCGGGATGCTGAAGAGGTTGACGTAGGGCGTTGAACGGGTGCATCGTGAAACGCAACAGCACCTCCGGCGCCATCATCGCAACTCAAGCTTTTACCCCCCTGACCACCGGTTGGGGGGAAGGGGCTTTTGCTGTTACTCTTGACTTTGCCTCGCGCTCGGTTTATTGCTAGGTCTACTTATTTAGTATAGAGGCCACCATCATGACCAACAAAAGCCGGCTGCCACAGCAATTTATTTTGGCTCTTGCCCTGCTCTTCGCTTCATCCGGCGCTTCTCAGGCGCTCTCGCCCGCAAGCACGCCCGCAAGCGCGCCGGCGATACAAGAAGAGGTGATGGTTCACGAGGAGCGGATCGTCTCCGATCCGGGTCCTGCGAATCAGGGCGATGCCACGGTTGCGGCTGCGGCAAGCAAGGAGAGCGCCGACGGCAAACTCCAGAAAAGCGCCGTCAACGCAGCGCCGCAGGCGGCCAAGGCCTCGGCGCCCGGACAAGACAAGAAGAGCGCGCAAAGCGCCAAGCCCAATGCCGCCCCCGTAAAACCCGCCGCGCTGGCGCAATCGGTCCCCGCGGGGACGCAACAGCCACAAGCGGCCCGTGGTGGCGCAGGCAAAGAGGGAACAGGCAGCGGCGCCGCCTTGCCGCAAACTGCGCGGGTCGCCGCGCCAGCAGACGGCAGGAAAGAGGAGAAGGCTGCCACAGCAGTTGCTGCCGGCTCCAAGCCGGCGGTCGCGGCGCCGATGCTTCCCGTAGAGCGGGTTTGGGTAGCCCCGGCAGAGCCGGTGCAGACCATCGCCTATGAAAAACGGATTCTGAAGCTGGAAGAGGTCCGGCAGATACTGGCCACCACCAAGGATTTCAGGAGAAAGAATCTGGCCAATCTGGTGATGCAGGAGTTCGACTTTTCCGACGCCAACCTGACCGAGGCGAACCTGGAAAACGCCGACCTGTACCGCGCCGACCTGACCAGGGCCAACCTCTCCAGCGCCAATTTCAAGGGGGCCTCGCTGGAGCTCGCCAATTTCAGCAGGGCAAAAATGAAGGGGGTCAGGCTCTCCAGGTCCAGCCTTTTTCTCGCCAACATGCAAGGCGCCGACCTGGAATCCGCCCAGATGCGCGATTGCTACGCCGCCGGGGTGAAGCTGCAAAAAGCCAATTTGAGAAACGCGGATTTGAAGGGGAGCAATTTGACGGGCGCTGTCTTTGAAGGAAGCGAAACGTCTGGCGCCTTAGGCGCGGTAACCGCGGCGGAGCAGCCGCAGAAACCGAAAGGCAAGTTGGACGCCGTAGCCGACTACCTGCTGACGGTGCTCAGGATCAAGTAAGGTTTTGCCGGCACAGGGATCGGTCGGATCGGTCGGATAAAAGGTAAGGTTTATTCCTCGCACCTGGCAAAGCGCGGCACCGACAGGCCGTCGACCACCACCTCTTCGACGAACATCGCCTCCGGCCTCACCCATAAGCCGCGCTCGCCATAGAGCGGGCGATAGACCACCAGCGACTCTTCGGTCTCGCTGTGGCGGGCGGTGCCAATCACCTGGTAGAAATTTCCCTTGTAGTGCCGGTAACGCCCGGGCTCGACTGCCATAGGACCACTCCTTCTGCAAAAAAATACTCTTCAATCTGTTGTTCACGGCGACAAGCAACGCACTCCGGGGGGAATCGAGACCTCAGTAATGCGGCGGGGGCTCCTCCTCGCCGGGAAGCCTGTTGTCGGAGGCGTTCATGCCGAGCAGGTGTTCCTTGATCACCCTCAACTCCATCTCCAGTCGGTCTATGCTGTTTTGGTGTCCGGTGACCACCTCGTTCAACTGTTCGATGACATGCCCCTGGTGCATGATCAGCATCTCCATATCGGTCAGGCGCTGTTCCATGTTTGCCTCCTGAAAAGTTTACATCCGCTACCGGCTGCCGGCGGCTGCTCGACCCCGCAGATTTTAACCCGATTCTCCTCGATATCCAAGACAATAAACTTCTAAAACCGGCCGCATTCTGCTAATTTCCAGATAGCGGCGAGCGCGGCCGGAGCGCCCGCGCAAACGGAGGAACAAGGCATGCCAGAGACACCGAAATCCAGCAGCGAGCGGCACATCGAAACCATCATGGAGCAGTTGGAGCCCGGTTCCGATCGCTACGAGGTGCTGGACAAGGCAAAGCGCTTCAAATCGTCCTGGGTCGAGCTGGGAGAAAAGTTGCTGCAGGTGAGCAGCAAGGGGCGCTTCCGGGAGTGGGGCTACCAAAGCTTCGAGGAGTACTGCGTCCAGGAGATCAGGATCAAGCGGGGCACCGCCGAGAAACTGACCATGGCCTACCGTTTCATGGAGAAGGAGGAGCCCCAGCTCTTGAGCGCGCGCGAGGAGTTGAAGCCGCTCCCCGACTACCGCTCCATAGACCTGTTGCGCAAGGCCAAGGAGGAGAAGGGGTTCTCCGAGGAAGAGTACGACGATCTGAGGAAGAGCGTGGTCGAGGAAGAGCGCAGCCACCCCACGGTGTTGAAGAAATACAAGGAGGTCGCGGCCCTCAGGGAGGAGGTGAACCCGCTGATCCCCCTGAAGGCGAGCATTTCGGCGGCGCGAAGGCTGGACTCGACCCTGCGCGCCTTGGTCGATCCACCGTCCCTTTACCTGGAGCAGGTAGGCGAGATGATAGTCCATCTGGAAGAGGAACTGCAAGCCATGAGCGGGCACAGCGAGGACGAAGCGGGCAACATGAGGGAAATCTGACGGCAAAACCGTAATCATTGCCACGGAGAAAATCCGAGCAAATCGCGGATTCTCTCCGTGGCAAATGGTTTGGCATTTCGGTCAGGAGGAGAGCTTGAAGCGGCCGAGCGATCGCTGCATCTCGTTGGCAAGCCGGTGCAACTCCGAGGAGGCGTCGGCGCTGAGCTTTGCGCCGTTTGCCGTTTCGTTGATGATTCCCGTGATCTCCATCATGTTGCAGGAGATCTGGTTGGTGGTGGCTGTCTGTTGTTCGGCCGCCGTGGTGATCTGGTGGATCTCTGCCGTAGTCTCGGCTATCTGCGCCAGTATCGTCTTCAAGGCCTCGCCCGATTTCGCCGCCCTTTCCGTGCCGTTACTGACTTTGCCTACTCCCGCTTCCATCAAAACCACCGCGCTGCCGGTCTCCTTCTGAATCGACTTGATCACGTCGGTTATCTGGCTGGTCGCCCTCGTGGTCCTTTCCGCCAGAGCGCGCACCTCGTCGGCCACCACGGCGAACCCCCTCCCCTGCTCTCCCGCCCGAGCCGCCTCGATCGCGGCATTGAGCGCCAACAGGTTGGTCTGATCGGCAATATCCTGGATCGTGTTGATGATCTCGCCGATCTGATCGGATTTTGCCCCCAGGCTTTCCACCGAATCCGCCGACAGCCGCACCTGGCTGGCGATCTCGTCCATCAAGGCGATGGTTTCCTGCATGATCCCCGAGCCGGCCGAGGCGGCGTGATTGGTCTCCTGGACCGCGTTGGCCGCAAGTTGGCAACTCTTGGCGATCTCATGGCTTGTTTGCGCCATCTCTTCGGTAGCGCTGGCCACCGACCCGGTTTGCCGAGCCACCTTGCCGGTGCCGCTGGCGGTCCTCTTGGCGATGTCGTCCAGTCGTTCGGCGGCAGCCGCCACGTTCTGGGCCGACGCCGAAACCGTGGCGACCATTTCCCTGAAGGAAAGGGTCATGGCGTCGACGCCTTGCGAGAGCTTGGCGAGGATGCCGCCATTGGCGGAGGAGAGTTCCAAGCGCCGGGTGAGATCCCCGTGGGCGATGTCGTTGAGGATATCGATGGTCTGTTTGATGGGAAAGATGATGGCTCGGGTCATGGAAAAGCTCACCACCAGCGAGATGCCCAGCGCCGCCAGCAAGGTCGCAATGAAGACCAGGATCATGGTCCGGCTGCCGTGCAGCGAATCGCGGTAGGTGCGCCCCGCCTGCTCTTTTTGCAGATCGTTCAATTCCTTGAAGTCGTTGTAGATCAACTGGAACTTGTCGTCGGCCGTGGCCACCGCCATGGTGGCGGTGTTCACGTCCACCGTCAAAAACTCCAGGGAATTCTCCGCGTACTTCTTGTAACCCACCAGGTTTTTCAGCGCGCTTTCGTACAACTTTTTCGCCTCCGGGCTCGCGCTCGCCGGAACCGATTCCTGCAAGGTCTTGGTCAAGAGGGTCAACTGCCGCGCCTGTTCCCTGGAGAGCGCCTCCACCTTGGCCTGATCGTACTGCGCGGCGGCCCAGGTGGTCGCCTTGTAGATGTTGGAATGAATGGAAGCGAGTTGCCGGTACATGTCGGCCACCTGCTGATAGTTCTTGAAACGGGTGTTGTAGATGTCGTCTATCGCCGCCTTTTGCCGGTTAAGGCCGAAGAGCGAGACCCCCGCGAAGAATATCATCAGGACCAACACGACCGATGGAGAAATGAGCAGCCTTTTCCCGAGCCTGAAGGTTTCAACGATGTTCAACATAATCCCCCCGCCGCCTGAATCTCTCGCTATTTGTAGATGCCGCAACCAAGGAACATGTCGCCGACGAGTTCGATGTAGGTCGATTTGGCTTCTATCTTTTTACTGACCGGGTTGGTCCAGCGATAGTCGATCCATCCCTTTCCGGGGCCTTTGGCGGTGGCGAGGAACTCCTTGGTGAAATACTTGCCGTCGGCGTCCTTGAATTCGGTCATGTTCTTGCCGACCAGTTTGGGATTCATCGGGTGAGCGATGATCACTCCGTTCAGATCGTAGGCGAACACGTAGAGTTCTCCCTTCACGAAACTCCCCTTGGCATTCAGATCGGACAGGGCTTTTTCCTTGCCGGCGGCTTTGACATGCGCTACGGCCTTTTTGACCAGGGTGACGGCTTCTTCTTTGCCGGAGGCGAATGCAGTCACGCACGACAGAAGCACCAGGGCGGCCACCGACAGTACCATTTTCTTCATACCAGACTCCTTTTTTAAAGTGTTATTAATTAACAACTCTGCATTATAACACCCTTTTACTGAAAGCAACTTTTTTTGCTCGCAGGCATGCGCATTTTTTTTTGGAGCTGTGGTTCGTCGGAAGGACTCTTGGCGGAGGAAGCGGCTGTTACGGAAGCTGCGGAAGCTGAATGGGGCAAGACTGGAGGGATGAAACCAAGACCCTTGCCACGGAGAAAATCCGAGCAAGTCGAAAAAGATCTTTACCGGTCGTAGAACAGCTTCGCGGTCACGGCCAGCACCGAGCAGATGAAGACCGGGCGGATGAACCGCGTCCCCTTGCGGATCACCAGCCGCGCGCCCGCCCGGGCACCGAGCGCCTGCCCCGCCCCCATGACCAGCCCCGCCCAGAGCAGCACATGCCCTCCCGCCAGGAAGACCGCCAGCGAAACGGCGTTACTGACGAAGTTGAAAACCTTGGTGTAGCCGGTCCCCTTGCGCATGTCGAAGCCCAGCCCGAGCATCAGCGCCAGCACCCAGAAGGAGCCGGTGCCGGGCCCCAGAAAGCCGTCGTAAAAACCGAGCAGCAGGCCGAATACGGCGTAGAAAACCGCTTTCGGCAGGCGCGGGCGCGCCTCTTCGGCGCCAAGTTTGGGAGTGAAGATGGTGTAGCAGAGAATGGCAAGGAGCAAGAAGGGGATGCAGCGCTTCAAAAAGCCGGGATCTATCTGCTGCACCGTGAAGGCGCCGATGCCAGCCCCGACGGCGGTCCAGCAGATCCCGGCCAGCGCCTGGCGCAGATCGACGGCGCCGGCCCGCACGAAATGGAACATGGCGCTGGCCGAGCCGAAGGTTGACTGGAGCTTGTTGGTCCCCAGGGCGAATTGCGGCGGCAAACCTACGCCCAACAGCACCGGCACGGTGATCAGCCCCCCGCCGCCGGCTATGGCGTCGATCAAACCGGCGAGCGCTCCGGCAACGAACAGCACCGCCAAAACCGCCGGGGAAAGATCGATCAACTGGCGGCCCGCTGCGCCGAGCCGTCGCTGCGGGCGCGCTCGAGGTAGGCCACGAAGCTCAGCTCCGCTATCCCCAGCATCAACGGGATCTCCTTGAGAGGCGTGCCGGCGTCGGCTACCGCCTGTGCCACGTGGAACAGCCGGTACCACGGCACCGGGGCCTTTCTGGACGATTTGAGCAGCAAGGTGGTCAAAACCAGCCGCTCCAGCCAGACGGCGCGCCGCCCTTCCAACACCACGCTTCGAATCCGCTCCACCGCGGCGCCCTGGTCGAGCGTCTTGCGCTTGCCCAGCGACGCCTTGATTTCCCGGTCGAGCAGGTCGTCGTCTTCGAACCAGGAGGAGAACATCGGCTCGCACACCTGCCAGTCGGCCGAATCCTCAAGAGCGGACAGGCGCTCGCGCTCGTCCAGCAGTTTCGGGAAAAGCGAGGCGATCTGCGCCCGCAACTGCTCCAGTTCCCGGCTCGGGTCGAAACCGGCTGCCTGCCAGCGGTCACAACCAAGCAGCTCGGCGATCCGCACCAGCCAATAGCTGGGCGCCCTCCCCTGACGGACTCCATCTGCCAGCGCCTGGCAAACCCGCAGGTCGAGATGCTCCGGGGTGCTCTCCAGGAAGGCCGCCTCTTCCTTCAGCATGGCGAGAAAACCGTTCAGCTCGCGCTTGTTGGCCAGCGGCACCACGAAGGCATCGGTCACCCCCACCCCCTGCTTGAGGAGGATCGAGCAACTGAGGAAGCCCTTGCCGTCGGGCACGATGACTTGAAAGGACTGGGCGCCGGTGCCGTCGATGCCGGAGCCGTGCACGGTCACAGCGGCGGCTTTCACAAGCGGGGCGCACTCGACCCGCGCCTTGCGGGCGGCGGTGATCGCTTGATCGACGTTCTTTCTGATCTCTTCGGGAAACCAGTTGCGGGAAACGATCAGCCGTCTGAGGGTCGCCGGTGCGATGCTGCTTCCTTCCAGTCCCGGCAGCAGCCGCGACACGCCCAGGCGCACCTCGGCGTCGGGATGAAAGAGCATCAGCGCCGAGATCTCCCGCAACAGAGGGTTTTCCGCCCCGAGCATCTCCGCTATCAGCGCCGTCTGCACCTCCGGCTCGTTGAGCGCGAACAGTTGCAAGAGCGCCTCCACCCCTTCGAAGGGAGAGTCCAATCCCATCGATTCCAGGCTTCTGGCGATGCCGGCCATCATCTCCTCGCCCGGCTCGTCCTGCAAATCGGCTCTGGCGGCGCCGGCCCTCATCATCCGGCTGTTGGCCTCCCGCAGCACGGGGAGGATCTCGACCCGGCTCTGCAAGAGGATGTGGGAGACCGCGGCGCACAGGTCCAGGTCCTCGTTCTCCAGAAAGACGTGCCTCGCCAGCGCGCCCTGCAACCTTTCCATCTGCCGCTGGGCGGCGGGACGGCGGCGCTCCAGGTCGAGGCGCAGGGTATCCAGGGTGTCGAACAGCAGCCGCAGGGCCGCGTCGATGCGCTCGTCGTCCTCCGGCGATTGCTGGCAGAGCGCCGGCAGGAGCGCAGCCAGTTCCTCGCCCGCCAATTCGTTCCCCTGCAGGCACTGCCGGAGATCGTCCTGCAACGCCGCGTGCTCCCCGCCCGACAGGGAGTTCCCCAGCTTGAGGTAGCGCTTCAGCAACAAGGCCATCCCCTGCGCCGCGGCGCCGGCGGACTCTCCCTGCGCGCGCCCTTTGGCGGCGGCAGGCCGGCCGGAGGCGCCTCGCTTGCGCGGCGCCGGCGCCGATTCACGGCGCCCGGAAGCGATCAGCCCGGCGAGCGACTCCGCCAGCAAGGCGTCCAGCTCGGGAGCGGGCGAGGCGCGATAGACGAGCTTTCCCGGCTTGGGAAAGGCCTTGCCCCGATAGGCTTTTCCGTCCGCCATTTCGCGCACGGCCCGATACTGCCGATAGATGCGCTCCGGCCACTGCGGGCCGTCGTTGAGCGCCTCCACGAAAAGGTCCAGCAATTCCGGGGCATAGCCCGGTTGGGGCCTCATATGCTCCAGATAGGGTCCGTCCATGGGACCGGTTTGGTCGAAGCCGAAGGAGATGGCGGCCTTTTGTTTCATCTTCAGGTCGAGCACCAGCACCAGCACGCGACGGCAGTCGCAGCCGGGATCGGTGCAATAGCACTCGATGAAACCGTAGGTTCCCTTGGGAATGGTCCCGGTTTTTTTCGGCAAGGTGAGCGTCTGCACGGGATCGGGGGCATCGGGGAATATCTGGTGGAAGGGCTCCATGAATCGCTCCTTGAATCGGATGGGATCGCTAAAGGCCGGCCAGCGCCAGGATCGCTTCGACTGCGGCGGGAAGATCGGGACAGACCTGCACCCCGGCCGGACAGCGCGGCAGATGGGCGCTGCCGTAGCCGGTGAGGACCATGAGCGGGGTGCAGCCGGCGTTGATGCCGGCCTCGACGTCGGCAAGCTTATCGCCGACCATGAAAGAGGCGGCCAGGTCGATGTCCAGATCCAGGGCCGCCTGCTGCAGCATCCCCGGCAGAGGTTTTCGGCAAGCGCACTCCTGCCGGTAGTCGCCCAGCGCATGTTCCGGGTGGTGCGGACAGAAGTAGCAGGCGTCGATGGCGGCGCCGGCTTGCGCCAGCTCGGCGTGCATATGCTCGTGGACAGCCTCAAGCGCCGCTTCGTCGTAGTAGCCGCGGCCGATCCCCGACTGGTTGGTGACCACCACCAGCAGGAAGCCGGCCTCTTTCAGGCGCTGCAGGGCCCGGGGAACCCCCGGGATGAATTGGAAATCGGCCACCGCGTTCAGGTACTGCACCTCGACGTTGATGGTGCCGTCCCGGTCGAGGAATACGGCCTTACGCTTGCCCATGTCCCGGGTCTCCTTGCAGAGTTACGCGGCCGGGGAGAAGAGCGTCTTCTCCAAGAGGTCGCAGACGATGTGGATGATGGCGATGTGCCCTTCCTGGATGCGCGGCGTGTCGAAGCTCGGCACCACCAACGGGAGCTCGGCCAGCTCCTTGATGCTGCCGCCGTCGCGGCCCAAGAGCGCCACGGTGCGGCAGCCGAGCGCGGCGGCGGCGGCCAGCGCGGCCTGCACGTTGGGCGAATTGCCGCTGGTGGAGATGCCCACCACCACGTCGCCGGCCGCGGCGTGCGCCTCGACCTGGCGCGAGAAGATGCTGTCGAAGCCGTAATCGTTGCCGACGGCGGTCAGGATCGAGCTGTCCGTGGTGAGGGCGATGGCGGGCAGCGCGCGCCGCTCCAGCTTGAAGCGGCCGACGATCTCGGCGGCGAAGTGCTGGGCGTCGGCCGCCGAGCCGCCGTTGCCCATCACCAGCAATTTCTTGCCGTCGGCAAAGGCGGCCGCCAGGAGGGTTACGGCGCTCTCTATCGCCGGGGTCAGCTCCCGGTCGAGATCCGCCATCACCTGGCAGTGGCTCCATATCTGCGCACTGATCTCTTCTCTCATCAAACCTCCTGGGAAATTAAGCGCAAAGGCAGCCAAGCCGGATCTTCTCGGAAAGCTGGGTAAAGGTGAGGTAGCTGTCGCTCCAGGGGAAAGGGATGCCGTCGATGGCGGCCACGCTGAGAGCGCCGGGATGCTCGGCGGCGACGCGCTCGAATACCCGCCTTCTCCCCCCGTCTCCGGCCAGGCGCGGCAGCGGCACCAGGCCGATGTTCTCGTGGCAGAGGTCCAGCCCCGCCTGCAGCGCGGACTTGTAAAGCGCCGCCGGCAGCAGCAGTTGATAGCTGTCGCCGCGCCTGGCCCCCGGCAGCAGGCAGACGAGTTTCTGCCGCAAAAGCTCCAGATCGACCCCCTTGGGGACGTGCAGCAGGTAATCGCCCCCCTCGCCCCAGCGCTCCTTGAACAGCGCCCGGGTGCGTTGCAGGTTCTCCTGGCGCCGCTTGAGCGAGCCCAGTTGCGCTTCTTCCTGCACGCTCAGCGCGGGTCCGGGGACCTGGAAGCTGAGAAACCCCTTGGCGCAGGCGCGGCGGGTGTAATCCCTCAGGCACCAAAGCCCCCCGTCCATCCCCTCGTCGAAGCCGCCGATCGCCAGATAGAGCGGCCGGGTGATCACCATGGCGGCGAAGGAGGCGGCGGAAACCTCGCGGGGACCGCGGCACTCGGGCGTGCCGGGAGAAAGGCAGGGGAGCAGTATGCCCGCCTCCGGGTGCGCCAAGGCGAAGCTCAAAAGCGGCTGCAGCCAGCCGGCGCGGACTTGGGTGGTGTTGCGCACCAAGGCGAGATAGGGGGCCTCCGAGCGGCTGAAACCGCGGTTGGCCCCGGCAACGAAGCCGACGTTCCGGTCCTCGCGCATGAGCAGCGCCCGCTCGTCGAGGCCGTCGGCGAACTCCTGCAGAAGCTTTTCGGTCTCGCGGTCGGAGCCGGAGTCGAACATGATGAAGCGCGCAGCGGGGGTGGTGTCGATCAGATTGACCAGGCAGCTGCGGGTGTCGTTGGGTCTGTTCCAGACGGGAATGACGACGTCGATGGTAGCATCGGTCATGGTGGTTCCTTGGGGCTGCCGGGGGCGCATGCCGGCGGAAGAGCTCATGCGGCCCCGGTTGCCGCCGGCGCGCTTAGGAGCTCACCGCCACGTTGCGCAGCAGGGCCAATTCGTCCAGCACTTTGCCGGAGCCGAGCACGACGCAGGAGAGAGGGTCCTCGGCGGTCACCACCGGCAGCCCGGTCTCCTCGCGCAGCAGCACGTCCAGGTTTCGCAAGAGCGCGCCGCCGCCCGCCAGCACGATCCCCTTGTCCACCAGGTCCGCGGCCAGCTCGGGAGGGGTGCGTTCCAGGCAGTTCCTGACCGCGTCGACGATGGCGGTGACCGGCTCGGAGAGGGCCTCGCGGATCTCGTTGGAATCGATCTCGGTGGTCTTGGGGATCCCCGACACCAGGTCGCGCCCCTTCACCTCCATATGCAGCACCTCGGTCCCCGGATAGGCCTCGCCCAGCTCGATCTTGATCATCTCCGCCATGCGGTCGCCGATCAGCAGGTTGTATTTTCTCTTGATGTACTGGACGATCGCCTCGTCCATCTTGTCGCCGCCGACCCGCACGCTCTTGGTGTAGACGATGCCGGCCAGCGAGATCACCGCCACCTCGGTGGTGCCGCCGCCGATGTCGACGATCATGTTGCCCGAGGCCTCGGTGATGGGGAGGCCGGCGCCGATGGCGGCCGCCATCGGTTCCTCGATCAGGTAGACCTCGCGGGCGCCGGCGGATTCGGCCGATTCCTTGACGGCGCGCTTCTCCACCTGGGTGATGCCGGAGGGGACGCAGATGACGATCCGCGGGCGGACCAGGGTCTTGCGGTTATGCACCTTATGTATGAAGTAGCGCAGCATCTCTTCGGTGATGTCGAAATCGGCGATCACGCCGTCCTTCATGGGGCGGATGGCGGTGATGGATCCGGGGGTGCGGCCCAGCATCTTCTTGGCCTCCATGCCCACCGCCAGCACCTTCTGCTGCCCGTTCTGCATCTTTTGCACCGCCACCACGGACGGCTCGCGCACCACGATCCCCTTCCCCTTCAGGTAGACCAGGGTGTTGGCCGTGCCGAGGTCGATGGCGAGGTCATTAGAGAACATGCCGAACAGGGCATCGAAAATCTTGAGCATCTTTGACTCCTTTGGTTATGCCGCGGGTCGCACCCTCCCAGCAAAGCGCTAAATATAGCAAAAGGTCCGCACCCTTGCAACAAGAAAACCCCAAGATTGCCATTGCATCTATTCAACAGGGGGGAATGGCGCCTTCATTCTACTGTTGCTTTTGCCGGCAAAGTATATTAGAATTCGCAATCCTTCCTTAGAAGCATCATCCATACTTGTCGTACAAAGGAGTCGAAACGTAATGCTTGGCATAATGAGGAAGTACAAACAATCGATCTTGATCAAGATAGTCTTCGGCATCATCGTACTTTCTTTCATAGGGACCATCTTCCTGGTCTGGGGCAGGGGCGACAAGACCAGCGGCCCGAGCGGCTTCGCGGCCATGGTGGACGGGACCAAGATCAGCCTCGACGATTACCAGAAAAGCTACTACCGCACGCGCTCCGTCTACGAGCAGATCTACGGCCGCTCGCTCTCGCCCGAGCTGGAAAAGGCCATGGGGATCAAGAAGTTGACCATCGACGGCCTGATCGACAACCTGCTGATCCGCAAGGAGGCCAAGCGGCAGGGGATCAAGGTCACCAAGGACGAGGTGGCGGCCGAGATCGCCAAGGTGCCCGCCTTCCAAAAAGACGGCACCTTCGACTTCAATCAATACCAGCAGACCCTGAAGATGAACAGAATGACGCCGGCCGACTTCGAGCAGGCGCAGGAGGAAGATCTCCTGGTGCAAAAGGCGCGCAACAAGGTGAAGGACGAAGCCAAGGTTTCCGATCAGGAGGTGTTGCAGGCCTTCAAGAAGCAAAATGACAAGGTCAACCTGGAATTCGTCTCCTTCTCCGCGGCCGAGGTGCGCGGGAGCATCAAGCTCACCGATCAGGACCTGACCTCCTATCTGCAGGATCACCAGGCCGAATTCAAGACGCCGGAGCAGATCAGCATCGAATACGCGCTGGTGAGCCCGGCCCAGTTCGCCTCCAAACTGAGCGTGACCCCGGAAGAGGCGCAGACCTACTACCAGAAGAACATCGACCGTTACCAGGGCAAGGGCGGTATACTCCCCTTCGCCGAGGTAAAGGAGAAGGCGACCGCCGACGCCCTGAAGCAGAAGGCGGCAAAGGAAGCCTACGAGCAGGCGGCCGACGCGGTCAACAAGTTCCGTGCTCAGGGCGACCTCAACGCCGCCGCGGCGGCCATCGGCGGCAAGGTGCAGAAGAGTCCGCTCTTCACCGAACAGTCCCCGGCGGCTGACCTCGCCGGCGAGAAAGAGCTCCTTACCCGCGCCTTCACCTTGAAGCAGGGCGAGTTGGGAGGCCCGGTGGAAACGGCCAAGGGGATCTACCTCTTGAAGGTCGCCGAGAGGAAACCGGCGGTGGTGCCGCCGCTGGCCCAGATCAGGGGCGCGGTCGAGCAGAAGGTGCTGACCGTGAAGGCGGCCGAGCTTGCCAAGAAAAAGGCCGAAGAGGCGCTCCCCCAGTTGGCCAAAGGGACGGCGGCGCTCAAGGAGACCGGCAGCTTCGGCTACTCGGCGACCGGCGCCGTCCCGGTGATCGGCGCCTCCGCCGAGCTCATGGACCTGGCCTTCACCCTGACCCCGGCGGATCCGGTGGCCAAGAAGGCGGTCAAGGTCGGAGAGCGCTGGTACGCGGTGAAGCTGAAGTCGCGCAGCGAAGCACCGACCACGGCGCTTGCCACCGAGAAGGAGAAGATCAGACAGAGCCTCTTGCCGAAAAAGCAGCAGGAGGCGCAGGACGCCTGGCTCAAAGAGCTGAAGGCAAAGGCCAAGATCGAGATCAACCCGGCGATTTTGAGCGAGTAAAGGCGCCATACGTCAAGGGAAGGCGGCCTTCCCTGAAGTCGTCGACAATGCAGTGCGAGGTGGAGGGTGCAGGAGCGCTCTTCACCTTTCACTTTTAACGGTTGTTTTTTGAAGCTACAAGCACTCCCCATGCCATTCAACAAAGGAGAAAGCAGATGACCAAACTGGTGCTTACCACGGATTTTCCCGACCTGAAACTGGCCGCCCGCGGCAAGGTGCGCGACATCTACGACCTCGGCGACACGCTGCTCATCGTCACCACGGACAGGATCTCCGCCTTCGACGTGATCATGAACGAAGCGATCCCCAACAAGGGGTACGTGCTGACCCAGATCTCCGCCTATTGGTTCCGCGAGATGGAAGGGATCATCAAAAACCACATCATCTCCACCGACGTCGCCGACTTCCCCAAGGAGTGCCAACCCTACGCGGAAACCCTGGCCGGGCGCTCCATGCTGGTGAAGAAAGCCGCCCCGCTGGCGGCCGAGTGCATCGTGCGCGGCTACCTCTCCGGCTCGGGGTGGAAGGATTACCAGCAGACCGGCGCCATCTGCGGCATCAAGCTCCCCGCGGGGCTCAAGGAGTCGGATCGCCTCCCCGAGCCGATCTTCACCCCCTCGACCAAGGCGGAGCTCGGCACCCACGACGAGAACATCTCCTTCGAGACCATGAGCGAGATCTGCGGGGCGGAGATCGCCCAGCGGGTGCGTGAGGTGACGCTGGCGATCTACGAGAAGGCGCGCGGCATCGCCGACCAGAAGGGGATCATCATCGCCGACACCAAGTTCGAGTACGGCATCTACCAGGGCGAGCTGATCATCATCGACGAGTGCATGACCCCCGACTCCAGCCGCTTCTGGCCCAAGGAGAGCTACCAGCCGGGGGGACCGCAACCCTCCTTCGACAAGCAGTTCCTGAGGGACTACCTGGAGACGCTGGACTGGGGCAAGACCGCGCCCGCGCCCCCCTTGCCCGAGGAGATCGTCGCCAAGACCGCGGAAAAGTACATGGAGGCGCTGGTCAAGCTGACCGGCAAGGGGATTTAACTTAACTTCGGAGTAACCATGCTGAACCAGTTGATGATCGCAGCCATGCTCGCCGCCGGCGTCGGCGTCGGCGCCCCGTCCGCCGAGATCCCCGTCGCGCGTTTCAGCGCCTCCGACCTCTCCGGTTGGACCGACAAGACCATCAAGGGGAGCACCAGCTATACGCTTGAGGACGGCGCGCTGAAGGCGCACAGCGTCAAGGCCGCCTCCGGCAAGATCAAGAAGCTTTCCATAGACGTCCACAAGTACCCGAAGATCACCTGGAGCTGGCGCATCGACCACGTGCTGAAGCGGGAGGACATCAAGCAAAAGAGCGGCGACGACTTCGCCGCCCGGGTCTACGTGCTGTTCCCGCGCACCTTTTTCTGGAGGATGCGGGCGATCAACTACGTCTGGGCCGCCAAGATGCCCAAGGGGAGCGAGGCGCCCAGCCCCTATACGAAAAACTCGGTGATCGTGGCGGTGGAAAGCGGCGACGAGGGAGCCGGCAAGTGGGTGAGCGAAGAGCGCAACATCTACGAGGACTATAAGAGGATTTACGGAGAAGAGCCCCCCCTGTTGGGGGGGGTTGCCATCATGACCGACACGGACGACACTCAGGACGAGGCGACCGCCTGGTACGGGGACATCACGCTGCACGCGCCTTAAAGCGCCCTACCCTATCAGCTTCGACAACCGCGACCGCTCTTTCTCCAGGCGCGCCTCGCCCTCCTGGATCGCCTTCAGCAGCCCTTTCTTGGCGCCGTAAGCCATGTCCTTGCCTTTCTCGAGGATTTCGGAGGCGCGCTCGCCCACCAGCTCCGCCATGTCGGTCACCTGTTCGGTGAAGTCCTCCACGACCTCCACCGCCTCCTGGGTCCTGCGGCGCGCCTTCTTGCCGTATTTCACCAGATCCTTGCGGGTTTTCGCGCCGCTTTGCGGTGCGTACATGAGCGCGAGTCCTGCGCCGATGATGCCGCCCGCCAGCAGCATGAGCGCGCCGACCGTTGCCGTGTTGTTTTCCCTTTCTGACATAACCATCCTCCTTTTCCCGTCAGTTTAGTGATTTCGACTGGCCAATTGTACACTAACTGCCGCGTTTGCCAAGGGGCGCGGCGCAATCAGCTTTAGTTGATTTTCTTTGAACGCCCCGGACGATGCGCGTATAGTTGAAAAATCTTCAATAAGAAACGAGGGATGCCCATGAATGATAAGTACGATGTAGTGATAGTAGGCGGCGGTCCCGGCGGGATCGCGGCGGCGTATCTGTGTCACAAGCACGGGCTCAGCCACCTGCTGATTGAATCGGGCAAGTCGGTGTTCCAGGGGATCGCCAATACCTACCCGGAAGGAAAGAACGTCTACCCTTCCAAGCCCAAGGACAACCCGGAGCCGTTCCTGGTCGAGGAACTGCGCCCGCCCGACAAGCCGGTCACGGTGGAGAAGTATATCCAGTACGTGCAGCACTTCGTTCAGCACGAAGGACTGAACGTACTGACCGAAACCCAGTTCGAGAACATCCATGACGGACGGGAATACCTGAAGGTCGCCACCTCCCGGGGAAACTATCTGGCCAAGAAGGTGCTGCTCGCCTTCGGCAGCTCCATCCCCAAGGAGCTCTCCGTCTACGGCGACGCCAAGATGGTCGCCAAGGGGCTGGACGACCCCAAGAAGTACCTGGGCATCCGCGCCCTGGTGATCGGCGGCGGCAACTCCGCGGCGGACGTGATCATCTCGATCCTGAAAGAGAAGCGCAGCGCCAACGACAAGGAGCCGGTCTACTGGGCGCACGTCTCCGAGACCTTCGACGTCAACAAGGAGACGGCGCAGCGGCTCGGGGAAGAGATCCTCTTGGGGGGGAACATCCGGCTGCTGCCGGGGGCGATCCCGAGGATCGGCGAGGTGGACGACGAGGGGGTGGATCGCCTGGTGATCCGGGTGAGCGAGGACAAGTCCCCCGGCGGCATCGAACGCTACCATTCGATGAGCTTCCCCATGAAGAACGTGATCGCCTGCATCGGCAGCCAGGGCCCGCTCTCCATTTACGACCACATCGGGGTGCAGACCATCGCCTGCGCCGAGGGGGTCTGCCAGGTGGCCAAGGAAGGGGACCGGTTGCTGCTCCTAACCTCCGAGTACGAATCGACCAGGAAGGGGGTGTACGTGATCGGCGGCGCCATCTCCCCGTCGTACATGCGCATCAGCAAGGGCTCCATCCAAGAGGAGAGGCACCCCAATCTGATCTATACCGCGGTGAACGACGCGCACCACGTCGTCGACGCCATCCTCGCCAAGCTGAAGAAGAGCGTATAAAGAAAGGGGGGCCGCAAGGCCCCCCTTTTTTCTCGCGCCGGCAACGGCATTTAGCCGCGCAGCTCTTCCTTCAGCCCCTCGACCACCGCCTTCACTTCGGCGACCATCTCGCGCGCCTGGGGGGAGTGCTCCTTCTTAAGATAGTTCTCGAAGTAGCCGATGGCCTCGGCCGTCCGGTCCTGGTCGATGCAGATGTTGCCGAGCGTCAGGTAACTCATGGTGAAATCGGGATCGAGCCTGAGCGCCTCCAGGGTCTCGCGCTCCGCGGCCTCCAGGTCGTCCATGTCGTAGTAAAGCTCCCCCAGATTGAAACGGGCGGTGGCGTCGGTGGGGTCGATCTCTATCCCCTTGCGATAGGCGGCGATCGCCTTGTCGTTCTCGCCCAGCCCGTAATAGAGATCGCCGACCGCGTTGAGCGCGAAGACGTTCTTCGGGTCGAGCTCCAGCGCCCGCGCGAAGGACTTCAGCGCGTCGTCGGCCCGCTCCATGGCGTTGTAGACCAGTCCCATGCTGACGTAGCCGTCGCAATCCTTGGGCTGCAGTTCGGTCACCTTGCGGTAGCAGGCCAGGGCGTCCTTGTGCCTGCCGGCCTCGAAGTAGACGTCGCCCAGGGCGGTCAGCCCGTCCAGATCCTCCGGGGCGAGATCCATCCCCTTTTTCAGGGCGGCGACGGCTTCGTCGGCCCGGCCCGACTCGGAGAGCGCTTCGCCCAGGTAAAAATAGCCTTCCGCGTTGCCGGGCTCAAGGTCGAGGCAAGCCTTGAAGGCGTCGATCGCCTTGGGGTACTCCCCCGATTCCATCAGGGCTATGCCGTCCGCCAGCTTCTCGTCAAAAGTCGTTCCCATGGCCACCTCCGTGCTTATGCCGCTCATCATTGGCGAGCACTATAGCAGAGAAGCGGCGACTTTGCCAACAGCAGAGCTGTTAAAATCAGATTAAAAAGCTTCACATTTCTTTTTTCCCATTTATACTGCGCAGGTCACGGGAAAAGGGGAAGCGATATGCCGGAGGAAAGCGCGGAAAAATTGGGTTTGAGAACGCTGGAGGACATCAGCGCGCTGATACTGCACTCCCACGATCTGCAAGAAACCCTGGACAACATCGTCAACCTGGTGGCCAAGCGCATGGCCTCGGACGTCTGCTCCATCTACCTTTTGGAGGAGGACGGCGAGACCCTGCGGCTGCACGCCACCCGCGGCCTCTCCAGGCTCTCGGTCGGCATCACCATGAAGACCTCGGAAGGGCTCACCGGCCTGGCCATCGAACAGCGCGGCGTGGTGGCCACCGACAACGCCCCGCTGCACCCGCGCTACAAGTATTTCGCGCGCACCAAGGAAGAGAAGGTGCTCTCCTTTCTGGGGGTCCCCTTCTACCAGAGAAACAACCCGCTCGGCGTGATCGTCATCCAGAACCGCGAGCCGCGCACCTTCACCCCCCACGAAATCAGCGCCGTCTCCACCATCGCCTGGCAGATCTCCAGCATCGTCTCCAACGCCAAGCTGCTCGATTCCATCCGCAAAAAGGAGCAGGAGCGCGCCTACTACGCGGCCGAGGTGGAGCGGCTGAAAAAAAGCGGGGTGCTGAAGGACGCCGGGCGCGGCAAGCGACGCTCCGCCCCCTCGGTTTTGACCGGCATCGGCATCGCGGCCGGCTTCGCCCTGGGCAAAGTCTCGGTGTTAAGCCGCGGTCCGCTCGAGGAGGCCGTGCTGGAGCGGGCCAGGCCGCGCGCCGAGGAGCACAAAAGGTTCCAGGTGGCGCTGGAGAAGGCGCGCATCCAGACCCTCTACATGGAAAAACGGGTGGGAGAGATCCTTTCCGAGGCGGACGCCTCCATCTTTCACAGCCACCTGATGATCCTGGAAGACCGCGGCTTCATCGCCAAGGTGACCACCCTGATCGACGGCGACGTGGGGGCCATGAGGGCAGTAAGCCAGGTGGTCGGGGACTACGTGACGGCCTTCTCCCGGATGGAGGACCCGTACCTGCGCGAGCGCTCCGCCGACATGGAGGACATCGGCCGTCGCATCTGCGACTCCCTGAACGGCGGCCACCGCAAGCAGGAAAAGATGCGCGACAACCGGATCCTGATCGCCCGGGAGCTCCTGGCTTCCGACCTGGCCGTCATGGACCACGCCAAGGTGATCGGCATCGTCACCGAAAAAGGGAACCTGCACGCGCACGCGGCCATCATGGCGCGCGCCCTGGGGATCCCGGCGGTCTTCGGCGTGGAGGGGGTGTTGAAGTACGTCGGGGTGAGGAGCGAGGTGATCGTCGACGGCACCTCCGGCTGCGTCTACATCAACCCCGACGGCAGCATCAAGGCCGAATACCAGCGGCTGCAAGGGGAATACGACCTGAAGCAGCGCGCTCTGGAGGGGATCCGCGACCTGCCGGCGGTGACGCCGGACGGCTGTCGGGTGGCGCTTTTGGCGAACGTCGGGCTGTTGAGCGACCTGCGCGTGGCGCACCTGCACGGCGCCGAAGGGGTGGGGCTCTACCGCACGGAGTTTCCCTTCATGTCCCGCAACTCCTTTCCCACCCGGTTGGAGCAGGCCGCCATCTACCGCAAGATGCTGGAGGGATTTCCCGGGCTCCCCGTCACCATCAGGACGCTCGACATCGGCGGCGACAAGGCGCTCCCCTACTTTCCCCAACCCAAAGAGGACAACCCCTTCCTCGGCTGGCGCTCGATCAGGGTGTCGCTTGAGCGCGAAGACATCTTCCGCGAACAACTGGCCGGCGTGCTGCTCGCCTCGGCGCACGGCAACTGCAAGCTGATGTTTCCGCTGGTGGCGGGAGTGGACGAGGTGCGGCGCATCAAGCAGATTCTGGAGGAGGTGAAAGAAGAGCTGTCTCGGGAGGGGAAGCCGTTCGACGCCGGCATCGGCTTCGGCATCATGGTGGAGTTGCCGGCGGCGGTTATGAACGTGGAGATGCTGGCCAAGGAAGTCGATTACTTGAGCATAGGGAGCAACGACCTGATCCAGTACACCCTCGCCTGCGACCGCAACAACCAGCGGGTGAAGAAATGGTTCGAGCCCTACCATCCGGCCGTGCTGCACTCCATCAAGAGGGTGGCCGACGCCGCCGCCAACGCGGGGAAGCCGGCCACGCTCTGCGGCGAGATGGCCGGGGAGCCGCTCAACGCGCTGCTGCTGTTGGGGCTCGGCATCCGCAGCTTCAGCCTCTCCGCCCCGAACATCCCGGGGGTGAAAGAGGCGATCCGGCGCACGACGCTGACCAAGGCAAGGGAGATCGCCGATCGCGTGCTCGCCATGGAGAGCGCGCAGGCGATCAGAGAGTACCTGGAAACGGTGCGGCGCGAGTTGGCACTGTAAGGCCTAGATCCAGCAATCGCCGCCGTCGTAGTCGAGCGGATCGCCCTTGGCGTTTTTGGCGCCCTTGACGCGCCGCTTCAACTTCTCCAGCGCTTCCTCCTTGGCCTCGCCCAATTTCTCGCGCACCTCGCGCCCGGTCTTGGGCGTGAAGAGCAGCGCGGCGCCGGCCGCAACGATTGCCCCGGCCAGAAAAGCCAGCAGTGCCGCTTGTTCGCTTTTTTTCGACATGATTCAGCTCCTTAGCATTGAGGTGACAACGGTCTGCCCGGGACGCTCAAACCGATGCTGTTTAATCAGGCCGTATTATTATCATATTCCGCTGCGCATTAAAACCCCCAAGATGTAAAATCCCCGGCATCGACCGCAAGCCATCTTTTTTGTGTTTTGAAATCCAGATGATAAATGCTAAGATCCAGCAAAAATCACCGACAAAGGAGCTTACATGTTTTCCCTCAAACACCTCGGCAGCACCGCTCTTGCCGCACTTTTCCTGGTAAGCCTCCCCGCCTGGTCCGCTCTGGCGGAAGAAGCCGCCAAGCCGTCCGCGAGCAAAGAGCAGCCCAAGGAATCAGCCAAGGAACAAAACAAAGAGCCGCAGGGAGCGCTAAGCCAGCAGGCCAAGCCCGTCCAGAAAGAGCAGGTGGCGCGGGTGAACGGCACGGTCATCAGCCGGGTGGAGCTGGAGCGCGCCCTGAAGGTGATGCTGTCGCAAAATCAGGTGGAACAGCCGCTGGCCCCGGAGATGCTGCAACAGGCCGAAGACGCGGCGCTGGACCAGTTGATTTCGGCCGAACTCCTCTACCAGGAAGCGACGAAGCTGGAAATAAAGGATCTGGACAAGCAGGTCGCGGAGAAGGTGGCACTCAACCGGGCCAAGTTCAAGTCGGACGAGGAATTGGAGAAGGCGCTCAAGGGGGTCGACATGACCCTGAAGGACATGCAGGACTTCACCCGCAAGGACATCGTGATCGCCAACCTGATCGAGAGCCAGTTCGTCTCCAAGTCCGCCGTTTCCGAGGCCGAGGCGCGCAAGTTTTACGACGAGAACCTGGAGAAGTATTTCAAGAAGCCGGAAAGCGCGCGGGCCAGCCACATCCTGATCGGCACCGACGAGAAATCGACCCCCGAAGAGCGCAAGAAGGCCAAGGAGAAGGCCGAGGCCCTGTTGAAGCGCGTGAAGGCGGGGGAGGATTTCGCGGCCATCGCCAAGTCGGATTCCACCTGCCCGAGCAGCTCACAGGGGGGCGATCTGGGGACCTTCGGGCGCGGGCAGATGGTGGCGCCCTTCGAGCAGGCCGCCTTCGCCCTGAAGCCGGGAGAAGTAAGCGGCGTAGTGGAGACCCAGTTCGGCTATCACATCATCAAGCTGACCGAGAAGCAGGAGGCCGCGACCGAGAAGTTCGAGGACGTGAAAGCCAAGATCCAGGAGTTCCTGAAGCAGGAAAAGGTGCAAAAAGAGATCTCCGACCGGGTCGAGGCGTTGCGGGAAAAGGCTAAGATAGAGAAGCTGTAGTGAAGTAAAGGCCTTAACCAGACAAGCGTTTGGCCACGAAAAAGCACAAAAGACACAAAAAAATCCAATATCCGAAACTAGCCCAGATACAAGAGTAAAGGCGGATCAGGCAAAGACTTTGGGGTAACCAACCCCAAAGCTTTTGCGCCTGATCCGCCTTTATTCGTCCAGCCCGTATCCGTCCAGTTCCGCTTTTTCCCGTCTGCGAGTCTTTGCAGTGAGGGTTTACCCTTTTGCGTTTTTTGTGCCTTTTTGTGGCAATAAGCCTTTGAGTCGCTAAGCGGCGGTGGCCGGCGGCGGTACGAAAACCCTGGCGGCCAGTTCGTTGTCCAGCATCAAAAGCCCCTGCCCGTTGTCCCCTATCAGCTTCAGCTTGCCGATGATGTCCCTGTCGTTCTCCTCTTCCTCGATCTGCTCGGTGACCAGCCACTGCAAAAAGATGTTGGTCGCGTGATCCTTCTCGGCCAGCGCCAGGTCGGTCAACTCGTTGATGGACGCGGTGATGGTCTGCTCGTGCGCCAGGGTCTGCTGGAACATGTCGAGCAGCGAGCGGAACTCGGTAGGCGGGGCGGCGATGGCGGCCAGATCGGTATGCTCCCCGCGGCTGTTGATGAAAGTGAAGACCTTCATGGCGTGCACCATTTCCTCCTGGTACTGCACCATGAACCAATTGGCGCTCCCCTTGAGGCCGATGGAGCCGGCGTACGAGGACATGGAAAGATAAAGGTAGGCGGAGTAGATTTCCTTGTTGAGCTGGTTGTTTAGCGCCTTGAGTAACTTCTTGCTGAGCATGATGACTCCCCCTTGATTGCAGTGTTTGCGATAGATGAAGCGAAGTGATTCTTGTGAACTAAGCGTCGCTGTCAGTCGCGTCCAAACCGCAGGCTCACAGCCAGCCTCTATACTATCTTGTTCTCATGATCAACACAAGTAGTCTCGTCAAGAGTAATCCGCCTTATCCGTTGCCTCCGCAGGTTCCGTGTACGAGTCAATGATTAAAAAGTTGGCTTGCTAAAACCGGCCATACATGTTATCAAAAAAACTTAAACGAATGGGAAAAATCTCACATGAAGCCTAACAATATCAAGATCCTGCTGATTGAGGACGACCAGGGAAGCCGCGAAGCGCTCCTCATCCTGCTAAGAGAATTCGCCATCAAGGGATGCTCCAGCGGCGCGGAAGGACTGGAGCTTTTGACCGGGGAGCGCTTCGACATCGTGATCAGCGACCTGCTCCTCCCGGACATGAACGGCATCGACATACTGACCCGGGTGAAGCTCGACTCGCCGCGCACCGAGGTGATTCTGATCACCGGGCACGCATCCGCCGAGACCGCCGTGCAAGCCATGAAGAAAGGGGCCTTCGACTACATCACCAAGCCCCTGAACATCGAAGAACTGCGCATCATCATCGACAAGGCCGTCGAAAAAGGGCAACTGTTAAGCGAGAACGTCTATCTGAAGAAGCAGCTGCGGGACAAGTACGAGTTCGCCAGCATCATCGGCAATTCCCAGGCGATGCAGCAACTCTTCTCCCGGATGAAGAGAATCATCAAGACCGACTCCACGGTGCTTATCCTGGGCGAGTCCGGGACCGGCAAGGAGCTGGTGGCAAAAGCGATCCACTTCAACGGCAACCGCAAGGACCGCCCCTTCGTCGCCGTCAACTGCTCGGCCATACCCGAAAACCTGCTGGAGAGCGAGCTGTTCGGCCACGTCAAGGGCGCCTTCACCGGCGCCATCAAGGAAAAGATCGGCAAGTTCGAGGCCGCCAACCTCGGGACCATCTTCCTGGACGAAATCGGCACGCTCCCCATGCACCTGCAGACCAAACTGCTGCGCGTGCTGCAGGAGCAGGAACTGGAGAAAGTCGGCTCCAACCGGCAGATCAAGCTCGACGTCCGGGTGATTTCCGCGACCAACGTAAACCTGGAGGAAGAGGTGAAGCGCGGCAACTTTCGCGAGGACCTTTTTTACCGGCTGAACGTGATCCCCGTGCTGATCCCGCCCCTGAGGGAGCGGACCGAGGACATACTGCCGCTCACCAGGCATTTTCTGGAGAAAAACTGCCGCGCCATGCAGCGCCCCCTCATGCATCTGGAGAAAGAGGCGCTGGAGGCGCTGGAGGCGTATCCATGGAACGGCAACGTGCGGGAGCTTGAGAACATCGTCGAGCGCATCGTGGCCCTGGCCGAGAGCGACCAGATCACGGTGCGCGACCTGCCGAGCAACATAGCCAAGAGCTATCTGGAGGGAGCGCCGACCGGCTTCACGGCCAGCGGCATCGATCTGGAAAAGACCATGGACGACATCGAGAAGAGGATGATAAGCGAGGCCCTGCAGTTGGCGGGCGGCGTAAAGGCGCGTGCCGCGCTGATGCTCAGCATCAACCGCACCACCCTGGTGGGAAAGATGCGCCGACTGGGGATGGAGCTGTGATCATGCCGCCGCCTGTCCGGGTCAGCTTAGCCGACGAGCGGCGACAGGAAGAAGAACCGATAGAGAGAGTTAGATGAAGAAACGCAAGCCCCTTGAAGAGCGAATGCAACCCATGAACGTTCTGGAGGCGGAAATAGCCATCACCGCCCTTCATGCCACCGGCGACTACACCGTACTGCGAAAACTCCGCCTCGATAGAGACAGCCGGCTCACTCAGAGAAAGGGTAAAGAGGCAAAGATCGGCCTCTGCCTGGACACCGAGACCACCGGCTTGAATCACACCTCCGATAAGATCATCGAGCTGGGCATCTTAGCCTTCGAGTACGATCCCGCGACCGCGGAAATCCTGAGGATCACCGAGCGCTACAACGGGTTTGAAGATCCGGGGCGGCCACTGCCCGAGGAAATCACCGGCATTACCGGGATTACCGACGAAATGATCGCCGGCCAGGCCTTCGACGACGACCGGATCAAGTCGCTTGCCGAAGCGGCCACCCTGGTTATCGCTCATAATGCCGCTTTTGACCGGAAATTCGTCGAAGACCGATACCCCGCCTTCGCGGCAGTGCCGTGGGCATGCACCCTGTCGCAGATCGACTGGGGCAGGGAGCGGATCGCACCACGCACGCTGGAATACCTGCTGCACAAATGCGGCGGCCTGTACATCAACGCGCATAGGGCTCTCGACGACGCCGAGGGGGTCCTGGGCCTGCTGCTGGAGCGGCTCCCCATCGCCGGAGAACCGATCTTCAAGGAGTTGCTGGCGAGGTGCGGGGAGGCGACATCCCGGATCTGCGCCGTCGGCGCGCCCTTCGCGCATAAAGACACCCTAAAAGAACGCGGCTATCGCTGGAGCGACGGCTCGAACGGCGGCAACAAAGGATGGTGGATCAACGTTCCGCACCACCTGGAACGGGCGGAACTGGCCTACCTTGCCGAGGAAATCTATCCCGGAGGCGCCGCCGAAAAGGTCGAGATCACCAGGACCGACGCCTACGGGCGGTTCTCGGTGCGGGACGCATGAAGCGATAGCCCCCGGACAGGGGGGCCGGAGCGGCGAAACTGCCGACGCTTTGCTGGGACGGAATCACCCCTCTCACGACCGGACCTTGCGGTGCTCTTATGCTCAGACTGGCCACTTCTGCGCTCCATGGAGAAAGCACAAAATTTCAATCCGCTTCCCCTGCACACGATAGATCGCAATGAATGGGGTGCCGCTAATGACCAACTCACGGGTTCCCGCCACCCTTCCCTGTCTGCCCATGTTTGGCTGAGAACTAAGCAAACCTGTCTGCTGTTCGATCTCCATGAGTTGGTCCAGTGCGGCGAGTGGATTTTCCAGGGCTATGTAGTCTATTGCCGCTTCGCGCTCCGCACGTGCTTTTGGCGTCCAGACAATAACCATCAGCGGCTTTTCCTGGCGATGCGAGCCTCGATAACGTCGCGCTGCCGTTGCATGTCGTTTACTACCTCTTCGTGCGGGATCCAGACCGCATCAGGCTTGTCGGCTTTGACGATCGCTTCTTCAACCTGTTTACGAACCCATTGGCCATGTTCTGCCGCGCCAAAAGTCCGTTTCATCCGTTCAGAAGAGTCTGGCCTGGTTCTCTTGTCGGCAGGATTGTAATTGGCGGCGTTGACCTTGAATTCCGAGATGCCAATGCCCTTAAGATAAGACACCACAGTTTCAAACCGGCCAAAAATCCTCACTGCGCCGCGCCGTGCCACCAATACCCGTTCGACCATCCCGTATTTTATGACGAGTTCCCAGCCTCCCGGTTGGCCGACTACGTCGGCGCCGCGCACGGCTCCGGCTTCTACCAAATGCTGCAGGGTTGCATGGTCTATGGTGTTGATCGGAATTGCCATCTGCATTACCTCCGGTCTCGCGGCTTGTGTGTGTAAATATGGCCGAATAGTAGTTAAATGGCAACATTTTCCAGAGAACAGAGCAGAGACGCTGCTGCTGGGCTGACACATGGCCTGACCGCCCCCCGCCGCCTCTCTCGCGTGATGCGGCCCGCCATCGCTCGGCGCTCAGGCCAGCTCTTCCTTATGCTTATAGACGAAGCTTTTCTCACCGCCCTTCCCCATCAAGGGGAAAGGGACCTTTTTGCTATAGAACGCCGCCACTGATTTCTCAACTCATCGGCAACGCACCACCCCGCCTCTTTTTTCCATCGTTCCTTTTTCGGCCGATATTTCCGATTTTCCTCACTTGTTCCTTTTTTTCTCCTCATTTGGCTAGTAGATTGCCCAAGCGGCGGCCCTTAATTGCAGGAGGGGGTCCGGGATCAACGGGGAGGATTCATGCCGAAGCCGATGCAGAGCGTACCGACTTGGCTGTTGCTGCTGGCCGGCTGCCTTATGGTGGCAGGATTGGGGTACCTTGATTACGTGACCGGCGACTATTCAATCCTTGTCTTCTACGTGATTCCAGTCTCTTTTATCACCTGGTTTCTGGGGCGCGGCGGGTCCGTCTTTATCTGCCTGGCCTCAGGCGCGGCGCGCCTGATCTCGGATTACTATAGTTATTCGGCGTCTTCCATCAGGTATTGGAATTCTTTCCAGGACATGGTGTTCCTGTTGATGGTGGGGTTCCTGATCGGCTCGGTGAAAAGACTCTTGCTTAAGGACGGTTCCGAATAGCTCCACAGGGAGTTGCCCTCAGGCAATCCCCTCAATATTCCCGAGGGTATTTTTTGGCAAAACTAAAGCCCCTTTCCGCTCAGGATCGGGGCTTTAGTTTTAGACGGACTTCGCATCGGCTCCGCTTGCATTGCTCGTCGGGATGGAGACGCGGCGGCTTGTTCGCGCTCGCCTGCCGTGGCCGTCGCGGCATTACCCCGTTTTATCGAACTCGGGCACCCTGCGCCCTAAAAACGCGGCTATGCCTTCATTCGCGGCCCCGGTAAGAGCGCTTTCGCCGAAGGCGTCGTAACCCACCTCAAGGGCCTTGGCGAAGGAGGGCGCGGCGGCCGCCGCCTTTACGGCCTTGGCGATGATGCCGACTATCTGCCGGCTCAGCACCTGGCCGGTGACGCTGGTGGTGAAGATGGTCTCTATTTCTGGAATCTCCACGGGGGCTTCGCTGATATGCCCCCCGGGGACGGCCGTGCGCTCGACCAGTTTGATGGCCGCGGGAATGAGTTGCGATTGCTCTTTGACCAGCTCGTCCACCATGCCGATTTCGTGAGCCTTCCCCGCCCGCAGTTTCTCGGCGGTAAGCAGCATGTTGTGGAAGATCTCCGAGGCTTTCGGCCAGCGGCGATAAGGGACCACCATGGCGCCGATGCCGGGGACGATGCCCAGCGTGATTTCGGGCAGTTGCATCCAGGCGCCCTGGACCGCGACCATGCCGTGGCAGCGCATGGCCAATTCCAACCCCCCTCCCAGCGCCAAGCCGTTGAGCGCCGCCACCACCGGCTTGCGACAGCGGTCCAGATGGACCAGCAACCGGGAGCAGGCGCGGGCGTACTCGACGCTTTGCTCCTTGTTGCCGAGCATGGTCGGGAAGCGGCCGATGTCGGCCCCGGCGCAAAAGGCCTGGGTGCCGTAACCGGTGATGACGAAACCCTTGATAGCCGGGTCGTTTTCATGCCTCGTTATCACCCTGAGGATCTCGTCGGTCATGTCGTCGTGCAGGGCGTTCATGGCTTCGGGGCGGCGCATGGTGATGACCACGGTGTTGTCCACCTCGCTCACCAGCAGGTACCGGTAGTAATTGAAATAGTCAGCGATCGGTTTCTTCGGCATGGGCATGTCCGGCTTGTGCGCGGCGAACGCGGCCAAAACCCGGCTTACCTCCTTTTCCCCCATCGCCCGCATCAGTTCGATCGGACCGTTTTTGAAACCGAGCGCGACGCAGCAGCCAAGGTCGAGATCGGAGGCATCCCCGATCAACCGATCCAGGATGTCCACCGTCTGGGAAAAGAGGATTCCAAGCAGGCGATCCCGGATCACCGCCGCTTTTTCGGCAGGCACCTCCACGCTCTTGCCTAACGGCGCCGTCAACCACTTGTTCACGCTCCCGAAAATCGACGCCGGCCGGTAATGCTCCCCCTCTTCCTTCATCTGCAGGGTGTTGGTCTCGACGATGATGGGGTTGCCGTTGGCCAGATTGAGCACGAAGAAGGGTCCGGCGTGGACGAACTCGCCGGCCACCGAATCGATCTCCGCCGCGCTCCCCACCTCCAGAAGCAGCGCCGCCTCGTTGCACCAGTTGTCGAAGACGCGGTCCAGCATGAAACAGACCGCATCCGCGGTGACCAGCGGGACCTTCCCGGTGGCGTTGAAAAACCAGCGCAGGTAATCTATCAGCGCGGGGTCGGCCTTGTCCCACTCGATCACCTCGACCGCCGGGTTCTTGAAGGCGGGGGCGAAGAAGTGGGTAACGGTGGCCCGCTCGGGATGGGCAAGATGTGAGAAGAGCCTGTCGGCGGGGAGCGAACTGGTGTTGGAGGTGATCAGCGCCTCGGGACGGATCAGGGACTCCACCCGGGAGAAGATCTCCTTTTTCAGGGCGAGATTCTCGGTGGCCGCCTCCAGGACCCAGTCGCAATCGGCCAGGGCGGCGTAATCGGTCGAGGTGACCACGTTTTCCTTGATCTTCAGGGCGGCGGCGTCGGAGATCTTGCCCATGGCGACCCCCTTCTTGGTGTAGCCGGCCATCCGCTCCAGCGCCTTTTCCAAGGCCTTCTCGTCGATGTCGATCAGCACCAGCTTCAGATCGGGAAGGGCGCTCTTCAAGTAGTAGCCGATGTCCGGGCCGATGGTTCCCGCCCCGATGATGGCCACGCTGGCCGGCACTCCCCGCAACGGCCTGATCAGCGCGGGGTTGTTGTAACTTTCTTTTCTCATATGGACTCCTTTCCTTATTTTCGGTCGCCTACCTGGATCACCACGGCCATGGCGGTATCCCCCGCGGCGCAGCCGGTGAACAGGCCGTACCCGCCGCCTTTCATGACCAGTTCCTCGATAACCTCGATCACCCCGCGAAGCCCCATGGGACCCTGGGGGTGCCCCCAGATGAGCGAGCTGCCGTAGTTGTTCATCTTCATCGCATCGACGCCGGTCTCCCTGGCGAAATAAAGGTCGCCCACGGCGAATGGGTTGTGGGTCTTGATGGCGTCCATCTGCTCGATGGTCAGGCCGGCCATGGTCAGGGCGTTCCTGGCGGCGGGGACGGTGGCCTTGGGCATATGGGCGAGATCGACGCGCGCCTGGCCGAAACCAAGCACACTGATGGCGATGGCCGGGTTGGAGCTGAGTTCCGCCGCCTTTTGCGGGGTGGCCATGATGATAGCCGCATTGGCGTCGGCCGGGTGGGTCTGGCCGCCGAAGGTGATGCTCCCCCCTTCCATGACCGGGCGCAGCTTGGCCAGCCCCTCGGCGCTGGAGGTGACGATCCCCTCGTCCCCCTCCAACCGGCCGGCCACCTTCTTGAAGTTGGGGGCCGGGACGTCGAACGGCAAGGTCATGAAGCGTTTCAGGAAGGCGCGGTCGTCGGCCAGCGCGTCGGCGTACTGCTCCTGCCGGCGCAGCACCAGCTCATGCTGGGCCGCGGTGGAGATGCCGGCCTCCTTCGCCACGTTTTCCGCGGTCTGCAGCATGGAGTGGTTCCCCAGCGGATCGCACAGGAAATTGTCCATGGTCCAGTTTTCGTTCTTCCCGGTCCCGCCCGGTCCCTGGGGGTTCGGGTAATAGACCTGCGGGCCGTTGGAGACCCGGTCCGCCGCCACCACCAGCGCCGCCGTGGCGAGGCCGGACTGGATCTCCTGGGCGCCGTTTAAAAGACAGCGGACGCTGGTGGCGCAGGCCTGGCCGATGGTCGGCCCTCCCACCCGGGGCATGCCTGCCATGCCGGTAAGCCAGGGCAGGCCGTAAAAGGCGTGCTGCTGGGGTACGGACGTCCCCAGTACGCCGTAATCGATCAGGCCCGGATCGATGCCCCGACGGGCCATCTCGTTCTTCACGACCCAGGCGGCGAATTCGAGACTGTGCAGGTTGGCGAAGCTTCCCTGCCAGCGCACGAAGGGGGTGCTCCAGTAGGCGCCGTAGGGAATTTCTGCGATGAATTTCATGTGTTACTCCCTGTAGTTAGATTGTCCTCAGTTTCTTTTTGTCGATCTTGTTGACCCCGGTCTTGGGCAATTCGCCGACGAAGGTGAATACCGTCGGCACCTTGTAGGCCGCCAGGTTGTTACGGCAGTGCCGGGCGAGTTCCTCCTGCGTCACCCGGGCGCCCGGACGCACGACGACGAACGCCTTCACCGTCTCCCCTCGGTAATCGTGGGGCGCGCCGATCACCGCCGCCTCGTAAATCGCCTCGTGCATGTAGAGCACCTCCTCGACCTCGCGCGGGAAGACGTTGAATCCGGAAACGATCGCCATCTCCTTCTTCCGGTCGCAGATGTAGAGGTAGCCGTCGTCGTCGAAGCTGCCGATATCCGAGGTGTAAAGCCAGCCGTCCCGCAGCGCCTCGGCGCTTTCCGCGGCGAGGTTACGGTAACCGCTCATGAGCTGCGGCCCGCGCACCCGGATCTCCCCTTTTTCCCCGACGCCGAGCACGGTGTCGCCGCGCTCGAGATCCACGATCTGTACCTCGGTATCGGAAATCGGCGGGCCGACCGAGGCAGGCTTGCGCGGGCCGTGCAGCGGGTTGAAGGAGATCACCGGCCCGGACTCCGTCTGGCCGTACCCCTCCACCACCGGTCTTCCGGTGATCCCTTCGATTCGCTGCAGCAGCTCCGCCGGGAGGGAGGACCCCCCGGATATGGTGTAGCGGAGGTCGGGCAGGGGGGTGCGGACGAACTCGTCGTGGGCCAGCATGGCCGTGAACAGGGTCGGGCTTCCCGAAAAAATGGTGATGCGCTCGCCAACCAGCGCCGCCAGGACGCTCGGCGCGTCGAAGCGCCTGATGATCACCAGCGTTCCCGCGCAGTAGGGCATCTTATGCAGGCACATGGCCTGGGCGTAGATGTGGTAAAAGGGCATGATGGCCAGCAGGCGTTCCCTACCCCAGGCTACCGGCAGACATTCGAGACACTGGCCGACGTTGACCGCTATGGCGCCCTGGGTCAGGTTGACCCCCTTGGAGCGCCCGGTGGTGCCGCCGGTATACTGCAGGTTGGCCAGGGTCTCCCTGCCGAGAGCTTCGGCGTCCAGCAAAAGGGAGGCGTCGTCGCGCCACCGGTCGAGACGCCGCTCGCGCGGACCGATGATGACCACCGAAACGGCCGGGTAAAGCGACGCTATCCGCGCCACCGCCTGGTCGCAGACGATGACCCGAGGAGCGGCGTCGTCGATGATCGCGGTCAGTTCCCGCTCGGTGTAAAGCGGGTTGAGCGGCACCACTTGGGCCAGGGAGGCGTGGGCGGCGAAATAGGCGACGCAGAAATCTATGCTGTTACCCATCAGGAGCACCACCCGCTCGCCCGCCGCGCCGAGCTCCCGCAATTCGGCGGCGAAACCGGCCACGCAGCGGGCGTATTCGGCGTAGCTTAGCCGTTCGTCCTCGCAGACCAACGCCTCCCGATCCGGCGCCCGTTCGGCCGCGCGCGCCAGCATCCGCAGAATCGAATCGAAGCGTTCCATGTTCACAGCCTCTGGGCCAGCTTGAAGCCGGCGTGGATGGCGTCGTGGATCTTGGCGGTCCTGACGCCGTCGCCGATCTCGTGCACCGCCATCCCCCCGCGCCGGCGCAGCTCGGCCGCCAACGCATTGTCGCCGGGGACGTAGCCCAGGGCGGTGACGATGGTGTCCGCCTGCAGGGTTAGCTCCTCGCCGGTCTGGGTATGCCGGGCGGTCAGGGCGCCCCCTTCGATTCCCGTCGCCTGATAGGGGATCATCACCTTGACGTTTTTCTCCGCCAGCATCTGCAGATAGACGAGTTTGTCGGTGATGACGCAGTCCTTGGTCATCAGTTCGCGGCGATGCAGCAGGGTCACGCCGCGCCCCTGGCCGGCCAGGTAAAGGGCCGCTTCCACCGCGGTCTCGCCCCCTCCCAGCACCACCACCTGCTGCCCGACCGCGGCCTGACCGCTGAACACGTCCAGGGAGTCGACCACCTTGTTCCCCTTCATCCCCGGGATGTCCGGCACGCTGGCGCGGCCGCCGGTGGCGACGATCACCGTGTCGTAACCGCCGCTGCCGATGAGGTCGGCGTCGGCCGGGGCCATGACCATCTTGGCGCCGGAGTTCGCCACTTGGCTGCTCATGTTCCTGATCAGGAATCTGAGATCGGACTTGAACTCGGCGACCGATCCCTCGATCACCACCCCGCCGAGCTTCCTCTTCTCGAAGACGGTGACCTCGTGGCCGCGCAGCCGCGCCACCCGGGCGGCCTCCATGCCGGCCATGCCGCCGCCGACCACGGCGATTTTCTTGGTTACCTGCGCCGGCGTGATATCCAGTTCCCCTTCCCGGCCGATCTGCGGGTTGACCGTGCAGCTCACCGCGCGGAACTTGAAAAAGCCGCGGTCCAGGCAACCGACGTTGCAGCGGATGCAGGGGCGGATATCCTCCAACTTCCCGGCGCGGGCCTTGTTGGGCCACTGGGGATCGGCCCAAAGCGGCCTGGCCAGCCCCACGAAATCGCCGCGGCCCCGGGAGAGCACCTCTTCGGCGAAATCGGGGAGGGTGATGGAGCCGGAGGCGATCACCGGGATGGAGAGGTGCTTCTTCAAGGCCTCGGCGGCGAAGACGTTGTTGCCGCGCGGTATCCCCATGGGGCTTACCTGGTGCACCATCATGTGGTGGTCGCCGCCCGAGGCGTGGATGGCGTCGATGCCCAGCTTTTCCAGGGCCTGCGCCACCTCGATGGTCTCCTCGATGCCGAAACCGTCGGGCTGGTAGTCGGTCCCGCTCAGGCGGATGGTGAGCGGAAAATCGGGCCCGATCTTGGCCCGCACGTCCTGGACGATCTCCGCCACGATCCTCATCCGGTTCTCAAGCGAGCCGCCGTAGTCGTCGGTGCGCTTGTTGGTGTGGGGCGAGAGAAAGTTGGTGAGCAGGTAGCCGTGCGCCCCGTGGATCTCGACCAGGTCGAATCCGGCCAGGACGGCGCGCAGCGCGGCGTTGCCGAAGGAGGCCACGATCTCCTTGATCTCCGCCACGCTCAAGACCTCGGGGATCGCCTGGTCCCCCACCACCTCCCTCAGTTTCGGCCAGGCGACGGCGGAGGCGGACTTGATGGGACGGGTGCCCAGGAACTTCTGGCGGCCGCAGTGCTCGATCTGGATGCCGGCCCGCGCCCCCTCGCCCTTGATCATCTCCGCCAGCCAGGAAAGCCCGGTGATGTGTTCGTTGGAACTGATCCCCAGCTGGCAGTGGGCGGACTTGCTGGCGATTTCGTCGACGTAGGCGTACTCGACGATCAAAAGCCCCACCCCGCCGCGGGCGATGTTCTGGTAATGGCGAAACAGACGGTCGGAGACGGTGCCGTCCATGTTGCTCATGCCGGTTGAGGTGGGCGCCTTGACGATCCGGTTGGGGATCTCCAGGGAGCCTATGTTCCCTGGTGTGAACAACTTTTCGTAGTGCTGTGACATCCGCTAGCTCCTTTGGTTGTAATCTGTCGGTTATCGCGATAATTCCTCGACCGAGAGGCCGTCGAAAAGCGCCGCGCCGCACAAGGCGCGCTTTTGCAGGGTTCCGGCCTCGGCCATCAGGTAGCGGGCGTAAAAATTCGCCAGCTCCCGTCTGCTCGCCTGCCGCGGCGACGCCGCCTCGGACATGCGCAGCCACATCCACCCTCCACCCACCAGGCCGACCAGAGCCAGGTAAGCGCCGGCGCCGGCTTCGGCGTCGCGGGGACTTTCGGCCAGATGCTCCACGAGTACGGCGCTGCAATGGTCGAGCTGCACCAGCGCCGACTCCAGCGCCTGGCGGATGGGGCTGGGCGCCGCGGCCGAGAGGTCCTCGCGGATGCGCTCAGCGAACAGCCGATACTGCGCCCCCCCGCCCTTGGCCAGTCTCCGGGTCACCAGGTCCAGGGCCTGAATGCCGTTGGTCCCCTCGTAGATGGCCATGATCCGGCTGTCGCGGGCGTACTGCTCCACCCCGTAATCGGTGAGGTAGCCGTAGCCTCCCAGCACCTGGATGGCCAGGTTGGCGACCTCGAACCCCGCTTCCGAGCAGCAGGCCTTGCAGACCGGCAGCAGCCACTCCGCGGCCGCCCGGGCCTTTTCGCGCTCCGCGCCGTCGGCGGTCAGGGCGAGGTCCAGGTTGAAGGCCGCCTCCATCACCAGGGCCCTGAGCGCCTCGGTGCGGGAGCGCATGATCAGGAGCATGCGCCGCACGTCCGCGTGCTCGACGATGGGGATCGCCGGCCGGTCGGGCGTCCCCCCCTGCAGGCGCTCTGCGGCGTAGGCGATGGCGCGGGCGGTGGCGGCTCCCGCTATCGCCACCCCCTGGATCGCCACCTCCAGGCGCATGGTGTTGACCATGGCGAAGAGCACCTTAAGCCCTTCCCCTTCCGCGCCGATCCGCGTCCCGCGGGCTCCCTCGAAATCCACCACGCAGGTGGCGGAGGCCTTCAGCCCCATCTTGTGCTCGATGCGGCCGACGCTGATCCGGTTGGGGCTGCCGTCGTGCAGGCAGAGCCTGGGGACCAGGAAGAGGCTCAAGCCCCGCGTCCCCGGGAGCCCCTCCAGGGTGCGGGCCAGCACCACGTGGCAGATCTGTTCGGTCACGTCGTGGTCGCCGAAGGTGATGAAGATCTTGCTGCCGGAAACCGTGTAGCTTCCGTCCGGCATCGGCGTCGCCATGGAGCGCAGCCTGGCCACGTCGGAGCCGGCGTCCGACTCGCTGATGCAGATGGTCGCCGCCCACTCCCCGGACACCAGGCGCGGCACGACCCGCTCCTTGAGTCCGGCGTCGGCGTGGGCGATCAGAAGCCTGGCCGCGGCCCTCCCCATCAGGGTCAGCATGCCGAACGGCACGCTGGTGCCGTTCACCATCTCCGCCACCGCCGCCTGCAGCACCAGCGGCAGGTTCTGGCCGCCGTAGGCTTCCGGCATGTCCAGGCCGATCCAGCCGAGGTCGGCGTACTGGCGATAGGCCTCCTTGAAGCCGTCCGGGGTGATCACCCGGCCGTCCACCAGCCGGCTCCCCTGCTCGTCGCCGATCTGCCTGGTGGGCGCCAGCACGCCGCCGATGAACTCCGCCGCCGCGTTCAGCACGGCGTCGCCCACCCCGGCGTCGACATGGGCGTATTCGGGGGAAGAAAAAAGCCGCTCCCAATGGAGAACCTCGTTGAGAATGAATCGGTGGCTTTCCACCGGAGCCCTGTAGTCGGTCATCGATTGACTCCTTGATTCTCGGTGCGCAATTCCCGCTTGAGGATCTTGCCGCTGGGGTTTTTGGGCAGAACCTCCAGGAAATGAAAGGCGCGGGGACGCTTGTAGCCGGCCAGGAAGCCGTCGCAGTGGGCGCTCAGTTCCTCGGCGCAGGTCCGGGCCTCGGGCCTCAAGACCACGGCCGCCGTCACCCGCTCGCCCCAGTTTTCGTCGGGCACTCCATAAACGGCCGCCTCCAGGATGGCCGGATGGGCGTAGAGCACGTCCTCGACCTCCTTGGTGTAGATGTTCATGCCGCCGGAAACCACCATGTCCTTCAACCGGTCCACCACGAACAGGTAGCGTTCCTCATCCAGAAAGCCCAGGTCTCCGGTATGGAACCACCCTCCCCGGATCGCCTCCCGGGTCTCCTGGCCGTTTTGCCAGTAGCCGGAAATGACCGAGCGGCTGCGCACCAGTATTTCTCCCACCTCCCGGGCGGGGAGTTCCTCGCCCTGCGGGCCCACGACGCGCACCTCGGCGCCCACCGCCTCGCGCCCGGCCGATTGCAGGCGCCGCCGCTGCTCCTCGGAGCCGTCGGGGAGATGATCCCTGGCCACCAGGAAGGTCGCCTCCAGCGTTTCGGTGAGGCCGTATCCCTGGGTGAACCCGCAGGGAAGCGTCTCCAGGGCGCGCGCGAGCACCGCCGGCGGCATGGGGCCCCCTCCGTAAAAGATCAGCCTGAGGCTCGCCAGGTCGGCCCCGGCGATCTCGGACGCGTTGACCACCGCGTTGATCATGGTGGGGACCAGCAGCGACACGGTGGCCGATTCCGCCGCCACCAGTTCCAGCCAGCCGGCCGGCTCGAACTTTTCCAGGACCACCTGCCGGCAGCCGAGCATCATGTAGGTGACCGCCATGAACAGCGCCCCCATGTGGTAAAGGGGGGTGGCGACCAGGTTGACGTCGTCCGGGTGGCTCGCGTCGGCGATCATCTGGTTGTAGCCGTTGGCCTCCAGGTTCAAATGGCTGACCATCGCCCCCTTGGGAAGCCCGGTGGTGCCCGAGGTGAAAAAGATGGCGAAGGTGTCGCAGCCGCCGTCGGCCTCCCCCGCCCCGGTCGGCCCCGCTTGGGCCTCCTGCTCCCCTGGCCACTGAGCCAGTTGCGCCTCGTAGCCGAGCGCCCCCGGCAGCTCCCCCTCGCCCACCAACCAGCGCCGGTCGAGGCCCGGCAACAGCGCCTCAAGGCGGCGGGCGGCCTCCGCGTACCGGGAATCGACCACGAAGAGTTCCGGCTCGGCCGAGGCGAGCACCTGCGCCATCTCTCTGGGGGTGAGGCGGTAATTCACCGGCACCGCGATCACCCCCGCCCGCGCCGCTCCGAAATAGAGTTCGAAGTACTGCAGGCAGTTGGGGAGCAGGATCGCCATCCGCGCTCCCGGTTTCAGCCCCGCCCTTCTCAGGGCGTGGGCCACCCGATCCACCCGCTCGTCCAGGGTCCGCCAGTCAAGCGACCGGCCGGCCATGGACAGGGCCACCTTGCGCGGGAACCTCCGGCTGTTGCGCCGGACGATGAGGTCAAGACTGTGGTTCATGGTAGATCACCGCGATGCAAGGCTCGTTCACCGCTTTGCCGTCGTCGTCGAACTGGCGGCCGAAGGTCGACTTGAACACGTCCCACCCCCACTCGCGCGGCATGATGTCCATCCACAAGGGGGTATGGACGCAGTAGGCGGAAAGGGCGCGGTTGAAGGTCCAGTCGGCCCTGGTGTTCATCACCCCCACGTCGAGCGGGTGGCGGCCGCACCCCTCGTTTTTGCCGTCGCGCATCAGCATGCCGCCCGACGCGCAGTACTTCATGGTGAAGGTGGTTTTCTCCTGGTCCGACTCCACCGCGAAGTCGTGGCCGTGGGCGCGCAGGAACTGCGCGTAGACCTCCACCAGAAGCTTGGTCGAGCCCGTTTCCTTGAAATGCATCAGCACCGGCTTCCAAAGCTTCTCCCCGATGACGCGCCAGGCGTCCTCCACCGCCGCCTCGCCGAGCTTGTCGCGGACGTAAGTGGCGAAGAGGCCCGCCATCTCCACGTACATGTCGTGCAGCGGGCGCCATTCGTCCCAGATGGCCTGCGCCTCCCGGGCAGCAAGCTCCCGGTCCCCGTGCTCGATCGCCTTCAGGCAGCGCTCCAGGGGGGTGACGCTCAGTTCCGGGCGCGCCCCGACCGGCGCTTCCGGCTGCGGCTCCGGCCGGATGGCCTTCTCGACCAGGGCCACCACCTCGCGGCTCAGGGTGCCGGGGAGGATCACCTCCTTCACCCCCAAGGCCTTCAAGGCCAGGGCGTCGTCGGGAGGGATCACCCCTCCGCAGAAGACCGCGACCGGGAAATCGCGCAGCTTGAGCTCCGCCATCAGCTCCCTCATCTGGGTCATGTGCTGGCCCGACAGAAAGCTGATGCCGATGGCGTCCACGCTTTCCTGGATGGCGGCGTTGACCACCTGCTGGGCGGTGTTGTGCAGCCCCAGGTAAATTACTTCGTACTTACTGTCGCGCAGCATGCTGAGCACGGTGATGATGCCCGTGTCGTGGCAGTCGAGCCCCATCTTTGCCAGCAGAATCCGTTTACAACTATCCATTCGCACACCTCCTTGGCATAGCCACATCCCCTCCCCGCTTCCCGGACCTGCTCAGCGGAAAGACCAGTTTTGCGCCTGGCGCATCGCCTCATGGCATTCGCCCATGGTCACCTTGTTTTCCAGGGCGTTCATCAGCACCGGCACCATGTTGTCGCCGGCTTTCCAGGCCCGGTCGATCTGCTCCATGGCCTGGGCCCACTTGCCCGCGTCGCGCTCCTTGCGGTAGTTGCGCAGGTATTCGCCGCGGCGCTCGCCCCATTCGTCGGCCTTCAGCTTGTGGATCTTGATCGGGGTCTCCTCGGCGGGGTCGATCTTGAAGCGGTTGACCCCGACCAGGGTCTTCTCGCCGTTGTCCAGCACCCGCTGGTTCTGCAGGCGGGCCTTGTTGATCTCCTGCTCCAGCCAGCCGTCCTGGATCGCCTTGGCCATCCCCCCCAGGGCGTCGACTTCGGCGATCTTGGCGCTGATGGCGGCCTCCATCTGGTTGGTAAGGCTCTCCACGTAATAGGAGCCGGCCAGGGGATCGATGGTCTTGGTAACGCCGCTCTCGTAGGCGATGATCTGCTGGGTGCGCAGCGCCATGCGCGAGGACTCCTCGGTGGGGAGGCCGTGCCCCTCGTCGTAGGAGCAGAGATGAATGGACTGGGCCCCGCCGAACACCGCCGCCATGGCCTCGATGCCGGAGCGCACCACGTTGATCTGCGGCTGCTGCGTGGTGAGCGAGTTGCCCGCCGACTGCACCGAGAAACGCATGCGCCAGCATTCCGGGTTGGTCGCCCCGAACTTGTCGCGCATGGTCTTGGCGTAGAGCCTGCGCATGGCGCGGAACTTGGCGATCTCCTCGAAGAAGTCGATGGAGGAGGAGAGGAAGAAGGACGCCTTGCGCGGGAAGAGGTTCACGTCCAGACCGCGGTCCTTGGCCATGCGGTAGATGTCGAAGGCGTGCCCCAGGGAAAAGGCTCCGTCCTGGATGGCGTCGATGCCGGTTTCGCGCAGGTTGTAGCCGTTGGTCACCATCCAGTTCAGGCGGGGGAAGTTCTCGGAGATGAACTGGATGTTGTCCAGGCAGAGGCGCAGCGTCCCCTCCAGGGGGAAAAACTGCCGGATGGTCTGCAACAGCCCGCCGCTCATCTGGTAAAAGGGGTCGTTTTGCTGGGTGCCGATCACGTCCTTGAAGGCGATGTTGCGGCGCTTGGCGACCACCGCCAGCATCGCCAGGGTAACCGAGGAGACCGGAGGGCGGATCGACAGCGCGTAGGAGACGCTGTCCGGCGCCGACCCCTCGTAGAGCGCCTCCATGTCTTCCAGGGTGCTGATCGCCACCCCGGTGACACCCACCTCACCCCGGGAGATGGGATCGTCGCAGTCGAAGCCGTACGAGGTGGGGAGGTCGATGGTGATGACGAAGCCGTTGGCGCCGTTGTTCATCAGGTACTTTATGCGCTGGTTGCTATCCTGGGGGGAACCGAAGCCCACCTGGAAGCGGCGGGTCCAGACCCGGGTGCGGTACATCCCCTCGTAAGGGCCGCGGGTGAAGGGGAATCCCCCCGGCACGCCGAGGTCCATGTCGCAATCGAAGCCGCTTATGTCCTCGGGCGTATAGAGCTCCTTGATATCTAGCCCGCTGTTGGTCTTGAAGATGCTTTGCAGTGAATCGGTCATGTCTTTTCTCCTGGGGGTGCTCGTTGGCTCCTTTGGCTCCTTGGGTTCCTTGGGTTCCTAAACGGCGGCCGCCGCCGCGCCGTCGGTCGCCGAGACCGGCGCTTCGCCGCAGCTGCGGGCAACGGGCAGGCTCCTCTCGCCCGACCGGTCCGCCGTCATGGTAAGCGGATCGATAGTGACGCCGTACTTGTCGCGCGCCGCCTCTTTCGACAGGACGCCGTAGCGCACCTCCTGCTCTACCCGGTCGATCGGGCGCCTCAAGGGGTCGCCGTAACCGCCGCCTCCCCCCGCCACCTGGCGCCAGCGGGTCCCTCTGGGGATGTTGACCACCATCTCCTTGTTGGTGCAGGTGTGCACCCGGCCATCGGCGTAGGTCAAGGCGCCGGAGTTGTTGATGCCGGAGCCTCCTCCCAGAAGCCCGCCGGCCTCGGAACCGGGATCGATGCCATCGCCGAAGGCGCTGATCAGATTGCCGTCGTTGAGAAATTCCATCTCCAGCTCCACCCCGAGCCCCCCGCGCCACTCGCCGGCGCCGGCGGAGTCCTGCTTGTACTCGAAGCTGTGCAGGAAAAGCGGGTCCTTCATCTCGAACATCTCCGGGTCCTGCGCCAGGAGGCCGCCGCCGCAGCCGATCAGGCCGATGTGGTCGTAGCCGTCGGCGCCGCGGGTCCCGCCACCCCCGCCCTTGAGCGCGTTGAAAAGGATGTCGACGAAGGGGCGCTGGATCCGGTCGTTGTACCCCACGGCGGCGATGGCGAAGAGCGGGTTCCAGGGGGCGGTGACCCGCTCCGGCACCACCTGGGCCATGGCGTTGAAGATGGCGGAGGATATCTGGTCGGACATGTGGTTGCCGAAGGTGCTGGCGGCCGGGTAGACCGGGTTCAGCATGCTCCCTTCCGGTATCTGCACGCTGATGGGGCGGGTCATGCCGGCGTTTTGGGGGAGCTCGGGGTTCTTCAGGCACATGAGCAGGGTGAGGATCACCGAGGTCATGCTCGAGCCGAGCGGGGCGTTGACGAAGCCCATGGTCTGCGGCGCGGTGCCGGCAAAGTCGAAGGAGATGTCGGAGCCGCTGATGGCGACGGCGACTTTTATCTCCATGGTGGAGCCGAGGTTGAAGCCGTCGTAGTAGATGGTCGATGCGCCGTGGTAGACGCCGTCGGGCATGGCGGATATCTCGGCCCGCATCTGCTGCTCGGTGGCGTCGTAGAGATGGCGCAGATGCGCCTCGAAACGGGGCTGCCCGTAGCGCTTGTAGAGTTTCAACAGTTCCCGCTCGCCCACCGCGCACCCTCCCATGGCGGCCTGGATGTCTTCCATTACGATCGGAAAACGGATGTTGCCGAACACCAGATCCCAGACGTCGCGCCGCTTCACCCCCTTTTCATAGAGCTTCACCGGGGTGATGCGCAGGCTCTCCTGCCAGATCTCGGTGGCCCGCGGGTTGTAGCCGCCGGCTACCGCCCCCCCCACGTCGGCCTGGTGGCCGTTGATGCAGGAAAAGCCCACCAACTGCTCCTGGTGGAAAATCGGGCGCACGATCTTGACGTCGGTCGGCTGGTTGCCGCCGGTGAAGGGATCGTTGTGGATGATGACGTCGCCCGGGTAGAGGTCGTCCCCGAAATACTCCACCATGTACTTTATGGAGAGCGGCACGGCGAAGGCCAGGATCGGGATGTAGGCCGTCTGCTCCAGCAGCTCGCCCTTGGCGTTGTAGAGGCCGGTCACGAAATCGCGGGCCTCGGAAAGAATGGGCGAGCGGGCGGTGCGCAGCATGACCAGCCCCATCTCCTCGGTGATCGCCTTCAAGCGGCGCTGGATCACGGTAACCAGGATCGGATCTATGGAATGCATCATGACGGCAAAACCCTCCTTAAATATTCGTCGGCGCTGCTGCGCAGGTAGAGGCTGAAGGTCCCGGCCGCGTCGACGATGAAGTCGTACTCGGGCGGCACGAAGGTGGTGGTGGTGATCTGCTCGATGATGGCCGGCCCCTCCCCCCGGTTGCCGTAGGCGAGCGTCTCGCCGTCGTAGACCGTGATGTCGCGGAAGAACTTGACCGAGGGGATGTAGACCGGCCGCGTCCCCTTGAGGCTCGCCGTGGCGTCCGCGCCGCTAAGCTCAGTCACCTGCAGCTGCGGCTTTTCGGTGATCCCCACGGCCACCAGGCGCAGGTTGATGATTTCCAGCTCCGTGTCCGAGCCGCGCAGCGCGTAGCCGTAAAGCCGGTCGTGCTCCTGGTGCAGCCGCTCGCGCAGGAACTCGATTCCCCCCTTCTCGAACTCGTCCAGCTGGAAGCCGACCGTGATCTCGTTATGCTGCCCGAGGTAGCGCATATCCACCGCATGCTCCATGCGCAGGCGCTTTTCGTCCTCGACCTTTTCAGTTTTCAGTATCCGACGCCCCTCCTGCTCCAGTTCGGCGAAGCTCTTCAGCATCACCCCCTGATCGGCCCGCGATCCCAAGACGTGGTAGGTGCGCACGTAGGAGTGTTTCAGGTCGGAGCGGAGCATGCCGGAGGCGCAGAAGATGGAGGATTCGCGCGGCACCAGCACCACCGGGATCTCCATCTCCAGGGCGATCATGCCGCCGTGGATGGGACCCGCGCCCCCTGCCACCACCAGCGGGTATTCGCGCGGGTCGATGCCGCGGCTGATGGAGATCTCGCGCAGCCCCGCCGCCATGTTGACGTTCATCAGATGGAACATGCCGGCCGCCGCCTCCTCGACGCTCAGACCCAGCGGCTTGGCGACATGCTCCTCGATGGCGGTGCGGGCGGCTTCGAAGTCGAGCCCCATGTCCCCCCCCAGGAAGTAGCCGGGATTGAGGTAGCCGAGCACCAGGTTGGCGTCGGTGCAGGTCGGGAGCTTCCCTCCCTTGCCGTAACAGGCGGCGCCCGGAACCGCGCCCGCGCTTTGCGGCCCCATGTGCAGGAGTCCCCCTTCGTCGATCCAGCCGATGGAGCCGCCCCCCGCGCCGATGGTGTGGATGTCGAGCATCGGCAGGGCGAGCCGCTGCCGGTTGATCCAGCCGTCGCTTCGCAACAGCGGCTCCCGGTTCTGCACCAGGGCGGCGTCGAAGGAGGTCCCCCCCATGTCGACGGTGATGCACTGCTCGTAGCCCTGCACCGCGGTGAAGGCGATGCCGGCCGCGGGTCCCCCCGCGGGGCCGGACAGAAGGGTCATGGCCGGGGTCTTGGAGGTCGCCTCCGGCGTCGCAACCCCCCCGTTGGACTGCATGATCAAGAGCACGCCGGAGAAGCCGATGTTGTCGAGCGCCGTGGCCAGGTAGCCGAGGTAGTTGCGCAGGATCGGCCCCACGTAGCTGTTAAGCACCGAGGTCGAGACCCTCTCGTACAGGCGCGCCTGGGGGAGCAATTCCGAGGAGACCGTCAGGAACAGCTCCGGCAGTTCGCGCTCGATCAGCTTCTTGGCCGCCTGCTCGTGCTCGGGATTGGCATAGGAATGCATGAAGCAGACGGCGACCGCCTCGACCTTTTCCCGCTTCAGCACCGCGATGGCGTCCAGGAGCCCCGCCTCGTCGAGCGGGGTGGCAACCGCACCGTCGAAGGTCACGCGCCCCTCCACTCCCAGGCGCAGGTCGCGCGGCACCAGCGGCTTTGGGGGCGTCATCTTGTTGTCGTAGGCGCTTTCCCTAAAGCCGCGACGCATCTCCAGAATGTCGCGAAAACCCAGGGTGGTTATCAGCCCGGTCTTGACCCCGTTGCCGGTCAGCGCCGCATTGGTGGTCACCGTCGTGCCGTGCACGATCAGCTCCACCCCGGCTATGAACTCCTCCAGGCTCACCCCGGCTTTTTCGGCCATCTTGCCAAAGCCGTTCAACACGCCTATGGACGGGTCGGCAGGGGTACTGGGCGTCTTAAAGACGCTCGAGGCACCGCTGTCGTCGTAGAGCAAAAAGTCGGTAAAGGTCCCGCCCACATCAACCCCGATACGATACATACATACTCCCCCCATTTTTTGTCTCGATCGGCCGCGGCTTCCGGCAAGGCCGCTCCGGAAGGTGGAGCTGCCGGCCTTTTTCCGGATCAGGACCGATCGGCTATTTTCTTACGGCCGCGGATAAGGTACGTCGACGCGACGTCGTCAATACACCGTTCTATAGCACAGAAGATGCCAAGAAAAAGCCGGGGAGCTAAGCTGCTTGAAACGCGAGGTTATCTGCGTTGGTGAGGTTTTGCAGGCGGAAGGGGGCTTATAAGAATTCTTCTACGAGACAGGGTGCCTTGAGGGGCAAATCTTCGCTGCGTCGGCTACTTGCACGGCATAAACATAGCCGGCGCGGTGCGGGCTTTCTTATACCGTATAAAAAAGGTTATACGGGTCGCGGGGCCGCCGCCGGCGTCAGCTATCGGCGAGCATTTTAGCACTGCGTTTGTGCGCGCAGATCTTCAAGCGGCTACTCAGCGCCGGCTGGGTGATGCCCAAGAGCTTGGCCGCGATCGACTGGTTGCCGTTGGTGCGTTGTATCGCCTCGTCCACCAGCAGTTCGGTCGCTTCCTTGAGGGTCGGCAGGGTGTCGAAAAAGGCCAGCCGCGGCTGTTTCGGCGCCGGGTCGGCGCCGGCATCCTTCTCCTTGTCCGCAAGTCCCATGGCCTTCTTGAAGAGCTCCATGGAGAGTTTTTTCCCGCCGTGAACGCTCACCGCGTTGTACACCATGGCGCGCAACTCGCGGATGTTGCCGGGGAAATGGTAGTTGGACAGCAGCACGGCAAGCTCCGCCGGGGGGGTCGGTTTCTTCTTGTTCATGTCGCGCGCCGCCTCGCCCAGGAAGTGGTCGAGCAAAACGGGGAGGTCCTCGGGACGCTTTCTCAGCGGGGGGATCTCGATCTGGTGGGTGCAGAGCCGGAAATAGAGATCCTTCCTGAACTCGCCGTTTTTCTGCTTCTGTTCCAGGTTGACGTTGGTCGCCACCACTATGCGCGCCGCCACCTTCATGATCCGGTCGCTCCCCAGCGGGACGTATTCCTTTTCCTGCAAGAGGCGCAGTAGTTTTATCTGGGAGACGAGGCTCAAATCGCCGATTTCGTCAAGAAACAGCGTTCCGCCGGCGGCTTTCTCGATCATGCCGGAGCGCGCCTGGTCCGCGCCGGTGAAGGCCCCCTTGACGTGACCGAAAAGGGTGTCGGAGAACATGTTGTCGTCCAGGCCCGCGCAGTTGATCGGCACCCAGGGGCCGTCGGGCTGCTTCACCTCGTGAATGGCCCTGGCGATCAGTTCCTTGCCGACTCCGCTCTCCCCGATGATCAGCACCGGCTCGGAGCTGCAGGCCAGGGCCTCGATGTACTGGAAGATGGCGCGCATCGTTTCGCTTTGCGAGATGAGCTGTTTGAACGCCTCAGGGTGCAGCAGTTTTCTTTCCAAGACGCCCGCCATATGCTCCTGAAACCGGGAAAGTTCCTCCTCGGTCTTCTCGCGCTCGGCTATTTCGTGCCGCAGCTGGGCGTTCTTCTTCTCCAGGTTTATCTGCAACCTCCTCAGGGCCAGATGGGTCCTCACCCTGGCAAGGACCTCTTCGGCGTGGAATGGCTTGGAGATGAAATCCACCCCCCCCACGGCGAAAGCCTTCACCCGGTCGACCACCTCTTCCAGGGCGCTGATGAAAATGACCGGTATGTCGCGGGTGAGCGGGTCCATCTTCAACTGGCGGCAGACCTCGAAGCCGTCCATCTCCGGCATCAGGACGTCGAGCAGGATCAGATCCGGGAGCACGTTGCCGACCGACAGCAGGGCCATGCGGCCGCTCATGGCGGGGCGGAAGTCGAAGCCGTCCTTGACCAGGATCTCGGAAAGGAGGTCGAGGTTTTGGAAGGTGTCGTCCACCACCAGGACGTTTCCCAGCAGTGTGGAAAGTGAAGGCTCGTTGCCGTCCGGCGTTGCGTGACTCATGGCGCTCTCCGCTGCAAACTAAATGGTAGGTCGTTCAACATGTGAATTTACCTCGGATTTTCTCCGCGGCACATGGGTTTGTGCGCTAGCGGCGTCGCTTTCGATCCAGCAGATCCAGCAACTCCTCGAAACGGAAGCCTTTCTCGAACTCCTCGATCAGTTCGCCCAGCGCGCGGTCGACGGCGCGCACGCGCTCGGCCACCGCGCGCACGGCCCTGACGTTGAGCGCCAAAAGCGCCGTCCGCAGTTCCTGGCGAAGCTCTGCCGGCAGCGCGTCCAGCCGCGCCGCCAACGGCAGGGCCGACGCCCTGGCGGCGCCGGGGACGGCCCGCTCGTCCTGGTAGCGGTAACTGACGCCGAGCAGCCTGGCGATGGCCGCGAACAGCTCGGAGTCCTTGAAGGGCTTGCAGATCAACTCGTCGGCCCCCGACTCCAGGATCTCGTTTTTTTGCTCGTCCAGGGCGCTGGCGCTGACCGCGATGATGGGGGTCTTTTTCTCGCCGCCGGCAGCCTTCATGCAGCGGGTCGCCTGATAACCGTTCATCACCGGCATGCGCATGTCCATCAGCACCAGGTCGGGGCGCTCCTTGGCGAAGGCGGCCAACGCCTCCTCGCCGTTGCAGGCCTCGCGGGTTCTGAAGCCCACCGAGGTAAGGAGCTCGGTGGCGAAGGTGCGGCTGTCCTGCTTGTCGTCCACCACCAGGACGGTTATCTCCCCGCTCCCCTCGGCCAGGCCGATCACCCGCCGGCCATCCTTGACGCAGGTCACGTCCTTGGGGCTCCCCTCCTGGCAGCGCAAGCTGAACAGGAAGACGCTCCCCTTGCCGGGCTCGCTGGCGACGGTGAGGTCGCCGCCGGTCAGCCGCGCGTACTCCCGGCTGATGGAGAGCCCCAGGCCGGTGCCGCCGACGCTCTTGCCGCTCAGCGTCTGTTCGAACGGCTGGAAAAGCCGCTCCACTTCCTGCGGGGCGATGCCGGCCCCGGTGTCCTCCACCTCGAAGAGCACGGTGCGCGGCTTGCCGCCTCCCGCCTCCGGCGCCGGCAACTGCCCGCCCAGCACGGAGAGGTGCAGGGAGATGTGCCCCTTCTCGGTGAATTTCACCGAATTGTCCAACAGGTTGATCAGTATCTGGCGCACCTTCCGCTCGTCGCCAACCACATAGCGCGGCACCTCTTTTTGCCTGGTGACGCTGAAGCGCACCCGGTTCTGGCTGGCCCTGATGGCGAACATCTCGATGATGTTCTCGATCAGGCGCCAAAGGTCGAAGGTGGTCAGGTGCAGGGAACTGCGCCCGGCCTCGATCTGGCTCACCTCCAGCACGTTGTTCACCAGGGAGAGCAGATGATCGCCGCTGCGGTTGATGGTGGAAAGATGCTTTCTGGAGGCGGCGGACATGGCGGCGTCGCGCAGCATGAGCTGCGAAAAGCCCAGGATGGCGTTCAACGGGGTGCGCAGCTCGTGGGACATGTTGGCGAGAAAGACGCTCTTGGCGCGGTTGGAGCATTCCGCCGCCTCTTTGGCCTGGTGCAGCAGCATTTCCGCTTCCTTGCGCCGGGTGATGTCGCTGGAGATGCCGCACACGGCGTTGTTCTCGCCGTTGACGTTTTGCAGCGGGAATTTGATGGAGATGTAGGAGTGGATGCCGTCGTCATGGCTGACGTCCTCCTCCACCTGGATGGCCTGCCCGGACTTGAGCACCAACTGGTCGTTGTGCCGGTAACCGTCGGCCGCCTCCTTGGTGAAGATCTCGTAGTCGGTCTTGCCGATCAGGTACTTGCGCTTGACGTGGAACAGCAGTTCGTACTTGCGGTTGATCAGGGTGTAGCGCCCCTGATCGTCCTTCACGTAGATGATGGCGGCCGCGTTGTCCACGATCGATTGCAGGCGCTGATCGCACTCCTTTAGTTCCTGTTCGGCCTTTAGCCGCAGGGCGGTCTGTTTTTGCAGGCGCGCCTGCGCCCGGCTCAGATCGATCTGCGCTTTCACCACGGCGAGCAGTTCCTGCTCGCAGAAGGGGGGAGAGACCCAGGCGCCGCCGCCGGCCTCGAAAAGGCGCGCGCGATCGAGGCCCGCCTCGGGCGAGCCGGCGAAGACCACCGGCAGCTCGCAGCTGGCGGGGTCGGCCTTCAAGCCGCGGCAAAGCGCGTAGGGGTCCTGCGAGATGCTCAGGTCGAGCAGTACCAGCGAGGGAGCGCCGCAGACCACCGATTCCAGGAGCGCCGCCGCGCTGTCGGCGGTACTGGCCGCGTACCCCCCCTTGCCCAGGATGGCGACCAGCTCCTCGACGCTCGGTCCCGACCTTCCCGCCACCACTATTTCGATTTTGGACCAGCTCATAACTTTCAACCTTAGGCGTCATCCGGAAAGCGGCGCACGACCCGCCGACAACCGCGCTGGATAAGCAATATCCGTTGCGCGACGGCACCCCGGCCGTCGCACAACGGATAACATATTTCTTTATTATTGTCGCCTGTTTATCACATCCCGAAGCGCTACTTCATGTACTTGTCGAGACCGCCGCTCCCCGCCAAGGAGAGCATCTCCGGCGTGAACGCCTTGTCGTTGAACTCGGGGTTGTTCAACTGGGTGTGGGCCATGTCGATGTAGGTGGCGCGGGTGCGCTGGAAGTCGATCGCCTGGGTGCTGTACAGGGCTATGCCGGGCTTGCCGTTTTTGGCGGTGAACTGGCTGTAGGTCTGTCTCCACAGGCGCCACAGGCTCCCCTTACGGTCATAGAGATCGCCCTGCAGGTACATGGGGTACTTGACGTCCTGGTAGAGCACCTTCTTGGAGTAGGGGTGCTCGGGAGGCATGGTGGCCTCCAGCACGTAGACCTCGCGCGGCTCCCAGACGGCGTTGGACGGGTTCCAGTAGGGGGCCGACTGCTCGATGTTGTCCTTGAAGACGGCGTGCCTGACGTTGGGGTTGGGGGCGTTCACCACCGCCAGTATCCAGCGTTTCTCCACGAATTTCCAACCCTTGTACATGAGCGGGTAGCAGTTGACGGCCTGGTTGTCGTCGTTCAGGAGGTCCATTTTGGGCTGCGGATCCATCCAGCTCTTGCCGCCGGCGACGCGCCTGGTGCGGCGGATGGACTTGACGTAGGCCCAGGCGTCGTCGATGTTGCCGTTACTGTACTGCTTGGTGTAAATGCCGAGCCCGGCGAGATCGAAGGGCTTGGTGAGCACCAGCAGGTACTGGGCGTGGTCCCCGGCGTTCCCCACCAGCGGGGCGCCGCCGGTGGTGCGTCCTTCCATGGCCAGCTTGGCGCTGATCGCCTCGAAATGGTCGATCACCCCTTTTTTGGACTCGGTGATGGTGACGTCGCCCAGCGCAATCCAGTTGTCGCCCATCACCGGGTTGGCGTAATACTGGTTCCAGGCAAGTTTGTAGCCGGCGTCCGGATCCTTGAGGTCGACGTTGGTGAAGGGGATGCCCGCCTTGTAGTTGCCGACCGTTTTCTTGGCCGGATCCAGGGTCGCCTGTCCGGCGTACTTCTTGGTGGCGGCCTGATAGGCGGGATCGACCTTGAGTTCGGTCGGTTTCCCCAGTTTCATCTTCAGGTTGTAATCCTTGATCCACATCTTCTGGCTGTCGGTCAGAAGCTTGCCGATGGGCATCCCCTGGAAGGTCTCCTTCTCCATGGCGGCCAGATTGGCCTTGTTGAGAACCGTTCCGACCGGAACCTCGCCGGCCAAGGCGGCGCCGCCGACAAGCGCCGCCAGCGCCATCAGCCCCGCTGTTGTGACGATGGTTTTAGAAAACTGGCTTTTCATCCTTTTTTCCTCCTGGTTGATTGGTTGATGCCGTTTCGCCGTCCCTTATCCGCGGCGGCTAGAACTGATAGGTGACCCGGGACATGACCTGGCTGCTGTGGGCGAAGGAGCCGAACATGCTGGCCTGGTTGCCGGCGTCGTTTCTCTTGCCGCCGTAGAAGATGTCCCCCTCCAGCTTGACGCGCCAGCTCGGTCCCATCATGAACTCGATCGAGGGCGCCACGATGCCGCCGTTGCTGCTGAGATCCTGCACCGCCACCAGTTGCCCCCTGATGCTGTCCGAGGCGTAGGGGAGCGTGAAGATGCCGGTAAGCAGGGTCTCGTGCTCCTTCTGCCTGGAGCCGAAGGCGGTGTTGATCTGCTGGCTCGCCTTGTAATCGGTGATGAAGGTGTCGAAGATCTGCAGACTCAGCATGCTGGCGTTGCAGGTGCCGAGGATGCGCTCCAGGCGCAGGTTGGTGTCCAGTCCGAACATGCTGCGCACGGCGTCCTTCTTGACCACGTCCAAGGCGGCGTTGTTCAGCGGCTGGTTCGGCACGTAGGCCACCTCCGCCCGGAAGATGGTGTCCAGGAAGTCGAGCGGGATCTTGCCGCTCAGGGTGCCGCCGTAGATGTCGATGGTGGGGAAAATGAAGGCGAGCCCGATGGGAGCGGTCGGGTCCTGAAAGACCACCGGATTCTGGGCCTGGGTATGGTAGTAGTTCAGGCTGTAGGCCAGGTCCTTGTTGGCCCCGATGGTCCCCATCCAGCGCCCGCCGTAGTGGGCCTTGTCGGTGTCGCCGTCCTTGTGATGGAAGTCGACCGGCAATTCGAAGTGGGTGAGGGCCACGTTGTTGTCGTTGAGGTTGAACCCGCGGGAGCCGTTTTGCGCCCAGCGGCCGCCGAACATGTCGAAGGTGTTGCCGACGTCCCGGGCGCGGTCGAGGCCCGGCCGGACCAGCAGCTGCAGGTTGCCGCGCAGCTCGGGAACGGCTATCTGGGCGTTGCCGAGGATCAGCGGTTTGCGCCACTCCTCGTTCTCGGGCTCCAGGAAGGAGCGCCAGGAGTAGTCATAGCCGTGCACCACGTCCATGGCCTGAAAGAAGTCGGTCTCGCCCCAGACTACCTGCTGCTTGCCCACCCGCAGCTTGATCCGATCGCCGATCGGCATGTCCAGGTAGAATTCCCTGATTTCGTTCTCGTCGTACTTGCTGGCGAAGTCGGTTTGCGGCGAGGTCTGGCGCGCCAGGCTCTGCAGGTCCTTCAGGTAACTGGTCATCTGCTCCCGCGAGAGGCGGCCGATCAGGGTGAGGTTCGCCGGCCCGATCGGTCCCTTCAGCTGGGTGAGCAGCGACAGCCGGTTCATGGACATCTTGCCGGCGTCGTTGCCCGCCGTTTCCGGGACGTTGTTGAGGTTGAAGCTCATGTAATGCCGCACGTAGCCGGTCAATTCGAAACCGTTCAAAATTCCGGGCTTGGGCGCCGGGGCCGGAAACTCCATCGCCGCTTCGGCCGGGGTCTCGGGCTCCAGCACGGCGACCGTGTTGTCCGCCGCCGGGGCCAAGCCCCCGGTCTCAGCCAAGGCGACCGCGCCGTCCGCCACCGGGGCCGCCTGCTCGTCGTCGGCCCGCGACTGCCCCGGCGCCAGGCAGCAGATCATGCAGCACAAACTCAGAATGCTCGTCAGTACTCTTAATTTCATTGAGAAATCCTCCGGTAATCGTCAAATAGTCATCACACGTCAGTTGTTCAGCAGGCGCTTTTCCGATCCTCTAGGGGGACAGGCACCGCGTTCCGCGGAGCCAGTCCCCTACCTAGCACCCGCCTCCCCGTTTCCGCAGGAGGAGGGTTCTCCTACTCAGCCAGTGCAACCAGTTCGCAATCGCTCACCTCCTCCGGTCGTTCGTCGGCTTTTCCGGCCACGACGACGAATCGCGGTTTGAAAACATAGATCATGGACGGGATCAGCAGCAGCGCGCTGACGGCGGAAACCGCCATCCAAACGGCGATCAGCAGCCCCATTTCCGCCTGAAAGCGCAGGGACGAGAAGAAGTACCAGAAGATCACAGAGATGACCAAGGTGGTGGCGGTGATCATGACCCCTCGACCGGCGGTCATCAGCCCGAAATGGATGCTCTTGGAGAGATCGCCGGTCTCGGCATACCCCTCCCTGATCCGGTCCGTTATGTAGAAGGCATAGTCGCCCCCAAGGCCGATCCCCAGCGCCGCCACCGGCAGGGTGTTGATGTTCAGGCCGATATCGAACCAGTTCATGAAGCAGAAGGTGATGGCGTTGGAGAGAAGCACCATGGGGAGGAAGAAGAGTCCCGCCTGGGTGGAGCGATAGGCAAAGGCGCAGAAGAGGAACAAAAGTAAAAGCGACAGGGCGATGCTTTGGATCTGCCCGGAGAATATCTCCTCGTTGATGGCGGCCAAAACGCCGATCATGCCGCCGCAAAGCCTGAAGGAGGCGGAGGCCATCGGGTTGGCGGCGGCGTAATCCTTGATCGCCTGCACCGCGCGGCGGATGGTGTCCCCCTTGTGGTCGCGGAAGAACATCAGCACCGAGCCGTTTTTGAAGGTGTCGTCGGTGAAGCGGTCGATGTCGCCCGGATCGGAGCCGGTCAGGGCCAGGAAGAGCAGTTCGCCGTTCACGCCGGCGTCCTCGCCGAGCCTGAAGAAGCGCGGGTTCCCCTCGCGCACCGTCATGTTGACCGGGCGGATGATGTCGGCCAGGGAAACGGTGGCCCCTATCTCCGGCTGGGCCTCTATGTACTGCTGGAACCGGGTGATGTTCTCCAGCACCGCGGGTTCCTTCATGGCGTTTTCCTGCTTTCCGGAGATCACCAGGAACATGCGGTCGGAGCCGGGGAACTTGGAGTTTATGGCCGCGTCGTCCTTGTTGTAGGTGGAGTTCGGCCAGAGGATGGGGGAGCCCGGGTTGGAGTCGCCGATATTGATGTTCTTCGCGTAGTAGCCGGATATGGCCAGGGCGATGAACGCCACCACCAGGATCGCGGTCGCCGACTTCTTGCTGGTGGCGATGTCCCCGAACAGGCGCAAGAGCCACTTCATGATCGGGTTCATGTTGTACTTGATGAAGCGCTTCTCGTGGTGCGCGCTGCACCAGGAAAGGATCACCGGGACCATCACCACGGTGCAGACGATCATCAGCGCGATCCAGATGCCGCCGATGATGGCGGCTTTTTTCAAGAGCGGAATGGGGGTCATGGCCACCACCACCATGGCCCCGAAGTCCACCGCCAGCCCGAGCATGCCGGGGCGGAACAGTTTGGCGATGGCGATGCGCGCCGCGGCGCGCGGGTCGAAGCCCCCCTGCTCCCGCTCCACGTTGAAGGCGGCGTTGATCTGCACCGCATGGGAGACGGCGCGGGCGCAGATGATGAAGCAGATGACCACCGCCAGCGGATCCAGGTTGATCTTGATGATGCTCATCACCCCGAAGGTCCAGACGCAGGAAATCAGGGCCGACAGCAAGGGAAGGCTCATGCCGCGCAGCGTCCCCTTGGCCATGAGCAGGATGATGGCGATGGTGACGACGATCAGGCCGACGATCTTGAGGGTTTCGGGGAAGTAATCGAGCACCATGCCGGCCAGGATCGGCTGCCCGACCACCTTGATCGCCACGTCCGGCCTCTTGGCCCTCTCGATCACCTTCTTCACCTGCGGGTAGACCTTGCCGTAGTCGATCAGCCGGTCGATGAAGTCAACCGTGATCACGGCCGATTTCAGGTCACCGGAGACGTAGGTGCCGTACACCATGGGGTTGGAGATGACGTCCTTCTTCAGCTTGTTGATCTGCTCCTCGTTCTTGGGGAGTTCCGGCCACATGATCGGGAGCGACTCGATGCCGAGGTTCGAGGCCCGGATGTTCTTGAGCTTCTTCGACGCCAGCGAAACGATCTGGAACTGGTTGACGGCGTCCACCTGCAAGAGGTCGTCGGTGATCTGCTTGATGGTGGCCAGGGTCTCCGTGTTGAAGATGTCCTGCTTGGTGGTCTCCACCATGATGGTGACCACGTTGGCCCCGCCGAAGGTGGTCTTGAACTCCTCGTTGGTCTTGATGTACGGGTGATTGCTGGGCTGGAGATCGGTGAAGATGGTCCTCACGTCCAGCCGCAGGGCGAAGCAGCCGAGGATCACCGTCACCGCGACGATCGCCGCCATTATCGAGACCCGCCAGCGAATGCATAATTCAGCGAACAGGTTAGCCATTGCCGCCCCCTTTCATGATGTTTTTGTACTCTTTCTGGCCGGGAACGAAGGGGAACCACTTTCCGTTCGAGTAGATGCCGGCGCCGGCGCCGGAGACCAGATACAGGTCGCCCGCCTTGGCGATCCCCGTGTACCAGCCGAAGTTGTTAGGGTCGAGCTTGCCCGCCTTCCAGTCGATCCCCTTGGCGTCGCAGGTCAGCATCACCCCGGCGTCCCCCACCGCGGAGTAGCCCTTGCCGTCCCAGATGAGGGCGTAGAGGTGGGTCGGCACGCCGGAGTTGGCCTTTTGCCAGCTCCGGCCGCCGTCCGAGGTGGCCAGGATGGTGCCGGAAAGGCCCACCATCGCGCCGTGGTTCTCGTCGGCGAAGGCCACGGCGTTGAGGCTGGCGTCGGTGGCGACCACGATTTTTTCCCAGCTCTTGCCGTCGTCCCGGGAGCGCTGAACCTTGCCCGATTCCCCGACCAGCCAGACGTTTCTCCCCTTGGTGACGGCGACGCCGTTCCAGGCCACATCCTCCTGGGGATGGACCATCCGCCAGCTGGCGCCTTTGTCGTCGCTGACCAGCACCATCCCCATGTTGCCCGCGATCCAGGCGCGGCCGCCCGGCTCGAGAAAGGCCGTCAGCAGCACGTCGCCCCGCTCGTAGGTCGGGGTCTTCACCTGCGTCCAGCTCTTGCCGCCGTCCTTGGTGGTGAGAACGGTGGCGCCATCGCCGACGGCGAGCATGTTGTCCTTGTCCCAAGCCACCAGTTTCTGGAGATGGGCCTTGGTCGGAGTCGCCTGTATGACCCAGGTAGCGCCGCCGTCTTCCGAGCGCAGGATCTTGCCGTAACTGCCGGCCACGCAGAGCGACTGCCCCTTGTCGTCCAGCGCCACCGAGGAATACAGACAGTCGCGGCGTTCGAAGGGAAACTTCTCGATCTTCTTGATGTGCACCGTCGGCGTTACGAAGAAACCTGCATAGAAGAGGCCCCCCACCAATACCAGCGACGTCACGACTTCCAGGACGTAAACGAATGATCGTTTCTTCACATCCCCCCCTCCTTTGCTTGCATCCGTCACAGCACTGCGTCGTCTCCATAGTCAAACCTCCGTTTTATTCAATCTTAATATACGCGTGAGTCTTGCGTCGTAGTCTGCGATCAAAAGGGTGCATCTTCATGGCGACGGCCTCGGTCCGAGGGGAGGCAATCGCCCAGTTTCGGCAACACAACGTTTTATAGCAACCACCATGCCAGCAGAACCAGCGCGGATAACTAATTGAAAACACGAGTAAAACAACTTTGATCGTGGTCGGCGGCAAGAGATGTCCATAAGATTGCTTTTGGCCTTGAAGACTTACGGATAGTGTTTTTCTTTGTTTTCAGCCACTTACCAGTTTATAACGATTTGTTGCGGTATAATAAATTTTATAAGGTTTGTCAGAACACCATTTCCATATCAACGCGACCTACAGATTTTCTCTCCCACCATTGCCGTTACGTTAAGGGGCAACGCGGGGATCAAGAAACCCTCTCTCCCCATAACCTCCCCACCCCGACCTCCTGCGGTAGAGGGAGTGCGGAGTGCGGACGCGTAGGTTGCGTTGAACGGGTTCACCGCGAAACGCAACGTAACCATGTCGCCGACAGCGCAACGTCGCGTTTCGTGCCTCAACGCGACCTACGTATACAGACTGGGGAGAAGGTGAAATGCTCGTGAAAGCCCCCCCTTCCCCCAACCCCCTCCCATGAAGGGCTTGTCCGCCGAAGCCTTGGCGAAGGGGGAAGGGGGAGAAATACCAGGCGCGACTTAAGTTAGCGGCGTGCCGCCGGTGGGGGAAGGTCGGGAAGAGGTAATATGACGTAGTAGAACTAGGGGTTGAGCCCGATTGGGTTCAGCCGAATGGCTTTGCTCGGATTCAATCCGCAGGTATTCCCCGCTTCAGGAAATCCTCGCTCACGTAATCGAGCCCCAACTCGCGCAGGGTCTTGTGGGTGGGGATGCCGTCGTTGTTCCACCCCTTGTACTCGTAGTAGGCATCGAGCAGCTGTTGCTCCGTCTCCGGCTCCCTTTTCTTCCAGTGGTCGGCCGGCGGCGCCTCATCCACCCGCCTCAATCCCCTTCTGATGTTGAGCGCCCGCACCAGGTTGCGATTCCTGGCCGCTATCTTCCAAAGCGCGTCGCTATCGAGTTCGATGCCGCTGGCAAGCGTGATGAACTGGGGAAGGTTGTAGATGTGGTAAGGAGGCCTACCGCCGAACTGCCCCCGAAAGGAGGAGAGGAAGGCGCAGGTGCCGATGGAATCGTCCACATAGTGCATGGTCTCGTTCCAGTCGCAGATGTGGACCGAGGCCTCGATGGAGGGATTCTGGCGCGGCTCCCACTCCAGGAACCACTTCTTGAACCGCTCCGGCGCCGCGTCCCAATGCTTCACGAACCGCTCCCGCTCCTGCCGGTCGGCGATGGGGGCTTGCGGAAAGGAGCCTTCGATCTGGGTGATGTTCATCTTCTCGCCGGTGGCGTACATCAGGAAGTACGGATAGTTGACCATCGACAGCTTGATGGGCACCTGCTCGAACTTCTTGATGGTGTTGTGGTCGTACTCCTCGGCGCCTTTGCCGATCTGGCGGGCGGCCCGGTAGACGCCGTTGGCCAGCAGGTCGCCGATCCCTTCCCGGTGCACGATCTTTTCCAACAGGTAGAAGAATCTCCCGGCGCCGTCCGGCGGGAAATCCGGCAGTTCCTCGTCGGTCAGGATGCCGGCCTCGTAGAGCTCGATGGCGAAGGCCATCACCTGCGGGGTGGAATAGGCATCCAGCCCGTATTCCTGGGTGAGACCTATGATGTCGTAGTCGAATTCCAGTTCCTCGTAGGCCGCCATGGCGTAGGTGAGCTTGCTGTAGCACTTCTGGAAATAGGGCCGCCGCCCCGGGAAGTTGATCGCCTGATGGCAGTCCTTGGGGCAGTTGAAGCAGCCGTTCCAGCGCACCCTGATCCGCTCTTCCACCGACAACCACTGCTCTTCGCGCTCCTTGTTCCAGAAGTTCTTCCTCCTGGCACGCGCGTTGCCCCAGGCGAAGTTGTCCACGTGGAACTCGTCCCCCTCGCCGTGCGCCATGGTGTCGCCGGCGTCGGGATTGTCGGCGATCTCGACCGCGATCTGCCTGCAGATCGAGTAGAGTTCGGCCGGCTTCGCGCAATAGAGGTCCTTGGTGCCGCGCACCGCTATCGCCTTTAGCCTTTTATCGCCCATGATCACCCCGACCCCGCGCGAAGCGCTGGAATTGTCGTGCTCGATGGAGGCCATGAAGACGCGGTTCTCGCCGGCCTGGCCGATGGCCGCCACCTGGAAATGTTCGTCGCGCAATTCCTTCTTGAGCACCTCCGCGGTTTCCGAGGCCCCTTTTCCCTGCAGGTGGGCGGCGTCGCGCAGCTCGACCCGATCGTTGTGGATGTACAGATAAACGAAAGAGGAAGCCTTTCCCCGGATGATGATCTTGTCGTACCCCGCGTACTTCAGTTCCGGCCCGAAGAACCCTCCGAACATCGAGTGGGAATAGCGGTCGGTCTGGGGAGAGAAGGTGTCCACGGTGGTGCGGTTGGCGCCGGGGACCGCCGTGCCGTGCAGCAGCCCGGTGCTGAAGATCAGAAGATTGTCCGGGGAGAAGGGATCCACCTCGGGAGGAACCCTGTCCCACAGTATCTTGGCGGCGGTCCCTTGCCCCCCCAGGTGCAGTTCGGTCAGGCGCGGGTCGGTCGCCACCCTCTCGATGTTTCCGGTGGAGAGGTTGATTTCCAAATTGAACCCTGTCTCTGCATACTTCATTTCGTAGCCCCTTCTGGTTTGGAGTCTTGCAGCCTTGTCTTATTTTTGAGTCTTGGTCTTGAGTCTTGAGTTTGAGCCGCTACCGTTCCAGTTCCTTCCATTTGTAGTCGATCAACTCCAGCAGCACGCCGTTGGTCTTCTTCGGGTGGATGAAGGCGAACTCGCAGTCCCGGAAGGGACGGGCCTTGCCTGTCCGGTCATCGTCCACCGGTTCGGGGTTGGGGATGAAGGGATAGTCTTTGGCCTCCAGCTTTTCGATGGCCTCCCGGGTGTTCTCTACGTTGAGGCCGAGCAGCATGATGCCCTCGCCGTTTTTCTCGATCCACTTGGCGACCGGCCCGTCGGGCGTGGTGGACTCCATCAGCTCGAAGCCGACGCCGTCCAGCCAGTAGCGGGCCACCCGGATCTTCTCGGGCTCGTCCAGATAGGGATCGTCGGGCTCGGCCTTACCCAGGATCGGTTCCCAGATCTTGCGGGCGGCGTCGAGGTCCTTAACTGCAATACAGAAATGGTCGATTTTTTTAACTTTCACTGTTTTCTCCTTTATTACGCCCCTCGATTTGGGGGGCTGGTTGGTTAAAACTTCTTGGCGAGCCTTGCCCAGTTGCCGTCCACCTCTTTTTGCAGGAACTCCTGGTCCTTGGCCGTGAGGTGACGGTAGCGCTTTTGCAGGGCCGTGTAGTCGGCGACCGGGACGTCCTTGGGGCCGAAGTTCAACGTGTAGTTCACCCCGTTCTCCACCTCGTAAAGGGGAAAGACTCCCGACTCCACCGCCAGCCGCGAGACCTTCGGGCCGGCGCTGTCCGGTATCCCCCAGCCGTCCAGGCAGGGAACGAGCGCCACGATGAAGCGCAGGCCGCCGGTCAACCGCTGGGCCTTGGCCACCTTGCGCGCCAGGTCCTCCGGATAGCCGGTGGTGGCGGTCGCCAGGTAGGGGATGTCATGGGCCGCCATGATCTCCGCCATGTTCTTTTTGGGGGTCCCCTTGCCGGCCGGGGTCGAGGTGGTGTAGGCCAGGGAGGGGGTCGCCGAACTCTTCTGGCTGCCGGTGTTCATGTACCCCTCGTTGTCCAGGCAGATGTAGATGATGTCCTCGCCCCGCTCCGCCGCCGAGGAGAGGGACTGAAAGCCAATGTCGTAGGTCCCGCCGTCGCCGGCTATGGCGACCACGGTGGTGTGGTCGTTCCCCTGGGCGGTCAGCGCCCGCTTGATGCCGGCGGCCGAGGCCGCGCTCGACTCCAACGTGCTCTGGTAGACCGGGATGCGCATGGAGCTCAACGGCTGCGGCCCCGAGATGATGGCGATGCAGGAGGGAGGAACCACCGCGATGGTGTCCGGCCCCAGGGTGTTGAGGATGAAGCGGATCGCCAGGGCCTCGCTGCAGCCGGGACAGGCGCTGTGCCCCGAGTTGAATACCTTTTGTTCTTCGATCTGATAACTCATCTGCTGGTCACCCCTTCCACACTGAATTGGCCGACGGTTCCTCCGCCAGGGCGCCGCGCGCCAGTTCCTTGATGGCCGCGGGCGAGATGCTGGTGCCTCCCACCCCGGCCAGGTAGCCGTGGATCGGGGGGGCGCCCCGCATCCCGTACAGCGCCGACTTCAGCTCCTGGAACAGGAAACCGCCGGTGCCGGGCGCGAAGTTGCGGTCAAGCACCATCACCTTGGGCACCCCGGCCAACAACTCGCGGACATCGGTGGCCGGGAAGGGACGGAAGAGTTTCACCTTGAGAAGCCCCACGGCCACCCCCTCGCTTCGGAGTTCGTCCACCGCGTCCCGGGCGGTCCCGGTCATGCTCCCCATGGTGGCGATCACCAGCTCCGCCCCGTCGCATCGGTACTGCTCCACGATGCCGTAGCCGCGCCCCACCAGCGCCTCCAGCTCCCGGTCGGCCGCCTTGGCCAGCGCCGCCACTCCCTCCATTGCCTCGCCCAGGTCGCGGCGGTGGTCCTGGAACATCTGCTGGGAGACGGTGTTGCCCCAGGACTCGCCGATCAGCGGGTCGAGGCGGTGCAGCGGGGCGAAGGGGGGGAGATAGCTGGCCGCCTGCTCCGGCGAGACCAGCTCCACCGCCTCCAGCGCGTGCGAGACGTAGAAGGCCTCGTGGATCACCATGGCCGGCAGCATCGCCTGCTCCGCCACCCGGAAGGCTAGCAGGGTGGTGTCGTGGGACTCCTGCCCGTTCTCGCAGTAGTACTGGATCCACCCCACGTCCCTTTGCGCCAGACTGTCGGTCTGGTCGGGCCAAAAGCCCCAGGGCGAGCCGAGGGTGCGGTTCACGTTGGCCATCACGATCGGGGCGCGGGCGCCCGAGGCGTAGTGCAGCATCTCGTGCATGAGCAACAGCCCCTGCGAGGCGGTGGCGGTGAAGACCCTGACCCCGGCGAGCGAGGCGGTGATGGCCGCCGCCATGGCCGAGTGCTCCGACTCCATGGTCATGACCTCGGCGTCCATCTCGCCGTCGGCCAGAAAGTCGGTGATCTTCTCCAGAATCGGCGTTTGCGGGGTGATCGGATACACCGGGATCACCCTGGGGGCGGCCAGTTTCACCGCGTAGGAAACCGCGTGGTTGCCGTTTAGCAGCAGCCTTTTGCCTTGCGCACTCATTTGCTTTCCTCCTTGGCGCTCACGGCTCCCCTGGGGCACTCCGCCAGGCAGCAGCCGCACCCCTTGCAGTACTGGTCGAGCACCTGGTATTGCAGCGGCAGGGACGGGTCCTTGACGATGGCCATGTCCGGGCAGAAATAAAAGCAGTTGTCGCACTTGGTGCAGGCGCCGCAACTGAAGCAGCGCTCGGCCTGGAGGGCGGCACGCGCCGGGTTGAAACCGAGCTTGATCTCCCTGAAGTCGGAGCTGCGCTCGCAGGCGGCGACCTTTTCCCGCTGCCGCGGCTCCTTCTTGGGAAAATAGAAGGTGTTGATGTCGCTGAAGGCAACCTCCGGCCCTTCCGCCTCCGCTTCAGCCTCCGCGTTCGTTTCCTCTGTCGCCTCCGCTGCCGTTTTCGCTTCCGTCTCCGCCTTCGGCCGGTCCCGTTTTCCCCCTTGCAGGTAGTCGGCGATGCAGCCCGCCGCCCTCTTGCCGTCGCCGATGGCGACCGAGACCAGCCGCTGGTCGCTGGCCAGATCGCCGGCGGCGAAGAGTCCCGGGCGGCTGGTCATGAAGCGCCGGTCGACCTTCACCAGCCGGCCTTGCAGCTCGACGCTCTCCTGCCAATCGGCAAGCTCCGGGTCCTGGCCCACGGCCAGAATCACGGTGTCCGCCAGCAGCTCGAAGTCGCTGCCGGCCACCTCCAGGGGCCAAATCGCCCCGGCCGGCGCGGCGGGATCAAGCTCCGCCTTCAGGCAACGAAGTTTCAGACGGCCCCCCTGCGCCTCCTCCACCTCCTTGACCATGGCGGCGTCGATAAGCGTCGCCCCCTCCAAAAGCGCGTCCTCGACCTCCTCGGCGGTGGCTGGCAGCGCCTCGCGGGACTCCAGCGAGACGACGCGCACGCGGCTTCCCAGCCTGAGCGCGCAGCCGGCTACGTCCATGGCCACGCTCCCGCCGCCGATCACCAGCACCTCCGCGCCCAGTTCGGGCGGGTCCGCCTTGGCTACCAGGCGCAGGAAAGCGAGGCCGCCCATGACCCGGCGGTCGTCCCGGGGAAACTGCGGAAGCATCTTGGGCGCCTGGGCGCCGAAGGCGATGAAGACCGCCGCGAAGTTCTCTTCCAGCTCCGGCAGGTCCCGAGCCGAGAGCGCGCGGCCGGCGACGACCTCCACCCCGAGGGCGACGATCCTCTTCACCTCGGCCGCCAACACCTTTCTCGGCAGCCGGTACTCGGGGACGCCATAGCGCAGCACCCCGCCCAGTTCCGGGTTGGCGTCGTAAAGGGCGACCCGGAATCCCCGGCGGCGCAGATGATAGGCGCAGGAGAGGCCGGCCGGCCCCGCCCCCACCACCGCCACCCGCGACTCGAGTTCGGCCTCGGGAGCGGGCAGCGCCCAATCCTCCTGGATGGCCAGGTCCCCCAGATACTGCTCCAGGGCGTTGATGGAGACCGCGCCGTCGTAGTCGTTGCGGTTGCAGCCGGTCTCGCAGGGGTGGTGGCAGGTTCTCCCCACCACCGCCGGCAGCGGGTTGTGGGCGACCAGCGTCTGCCAGGCTCCGAGCGAGTCCCCCTCGCGCATCTGGCGCACCCAGAGCGGGATCTCGCCCTCCACCGGGCAGGCGCCGTGGCAGGGAGCGCCGCGCTTTTTGTGCACGGCGACGGCGTTTCGCCAGGTGCCGGTGCGCAGTTGATCGGTCCAGCCGGTGGTCCAGATGGAGGGTATTCTCGCCTTGGCATCAGACATGACTCGCACCTCCCTCCCTGGCGATCCGGTAGCCTTCCAGGCAGGCGGCCACGTTTTCCGCCGCCTTCACCGGGCTGGTCTCGGCCACCACTTTACGTAAGAGCGCCACGTTGCCGTAGGCGAGCACCCCCAAAAGGGCCCCCACCAGAGTGGAGTTGACCATGGCCCCCAGTTGGTGGCTCTTGGCGATGGACTTGGCGTCGATGCTCACCACCCGCTTCACCCCCAGTTCGGCGAAGCGCTCGGCGGGATAGACCGAGTTGATCAAAAGCAGCGTCTCGGCCGAGGCGCTCTTCAGGACGGGGGTGCCGGCCAAAAGGCTCGGGTCGAAGCAGACGATGGCGTCCGGCTTCTCGATATCGCAGCGCATCCTGATCGGCTTGTCGTCCACCCTGAGCGAGCTGCTGACCGGGGTCCCCCGGCGCGCGCCCCCGTAGGTGGCGTAGGCCAGCACCTGCCGGCCCTCCTGAAAGAAGAACTCGGCCAGGATGTTCCCGGCCGTCTGCGCGCCCTGGCCGCCCCTACCCTGGATAATGAACTGCAACATGCTTTTCTCCTTATCTCCGAAGGTCCGCCGGAAAGCCTTGCGCCCTCCCAGCGGACCGTTCCCGGTATTCAGATCTTCAAAAGCCCGATCACCGGTTTGAACACCCCCACCCTCAAGAGCAGGTAGAAGATGAAGAAGTGCCCGATCAGGTCGGCGACGGTCAAAACGGCGACCATGCCCGGAGTGGCGTTGGCGCCGGCGGAAATGCTGATGACCAAGGTGAACACCAGCCCGACTCCCACCGCGAGGGCGAAGAACGGCACGGCGTAGGGTCCTTTCACCAGCAGCTCGAAGGAGCGCTTGCCGGCTCCGGCCGAGTTGACGGTGGTGATCAGGTACAAAAAGACGATCGCCAGGTTGACCGCCAAAAGCACCGTCTCCAGTTGCGGCAGCAAAAGAGCGCCGGCGGGGAGTTGCAGCACCCCGAAATGGCTCAGGAACAGGGTCAGCGTGGTGCCGCCCAGGAAGGCGTAGAACATGCACATGACCGGCATGAGCGAGGTGTTCCAGACCGGGATGGCGTTGGAGGAGGTGAGCAGGAAGCCGTCGTAGACCGCCACGATGAAGGCGAAGAAGGCGGCGACCAGGGCCAGCGGCTGGAACAGCGGGCTTCCCGCCGGCAGCAGCAGCGCCGCGCCCCCGAAGGCGGTCATGAAGCTCATGGCCCAAAGCCCGCGCGACACCCAGGAACTCCCCGGCCGGGCCATGCCGCGCCAGAAGCGCCCCGGCCGACCCAGGAAGAGCAGGTGCGCCCCCCCCTTCCCTCCCAGGACGATGGCCAAGCCGATCAGCATCCCCGGCCGCGACTGGGTGTAGACCGACATCATGAAGAGGCCGGCGCCGACCTTGCCGAAGAAGAAGGCGCTGGCGATGAGCCCGGCCCACTCCACTTGGCGGCGGAAACCCATCACGTACTCGTTTCCCACAATGGACATTGTTTTTGACATGGATTCTCTCCTAACTCAGGTAGTAAACGGACGGCTCGGTGCTGTCCTCGCTGAGGGGCTGCACGCCGCCGCGGCTGCGGATCAGCCTGCTCACCTGGCTTTCCGGATCGTCCAGGTCCCCGAAGGTCCTGGCGTCGGCCGGGCAGGTCTGCACGCAGGCGGGCTTCAACCCCGCGTCCACCCGGTGCGAGCAGAAGATGCACTTCTCCACGATGCCGTCCTGGTGCTCCTTGTATTTGACCGCCTCGTAGGGGGTCATGGTCTTGCCGTGGTAGCCGCTTTTGAGCTTGCCCCGCTTCAGGAAGATCCGGTTGTTGTAGGGGCAGGCGACGTAGCAGGCGCGGCATCCCATGCACTTGTCGTGATCCACCAGCACCAGCCCGTCGGCGCGCTTGTGGGTAGCACCCGTCGGGCAGACCTTCTCGCAGGGGGCGTTCACGCAGTGGTTGCACAAGACCGGAACGAACTGCTTTCTCACGTTGGGGTACTCGCCGGAAACCTGATCCAGCACCTTGGTGTACATGACGCCCGGAGGGGTTCCGTTCTCGGACTTGCAAGCGATGGTGCAGGCTTGACATCCGACGCAGCGCTTGAGGTCCACTACCATTCCGTAATGCATCGAAACAACCTCCTATTGGGAAATGACGGTCACTTTGACCTTGGTCGAGGTTTCCAGGTGCCCGGTCATGCCGTCGGTCCATTCGACGGCGGCCGGGAGCAGCTTGTTGAAATGGGTGGTGACCTGGCGCTTGCCCACCGGGTGCTGGGACCAGCGGCTCATGCCGTTGGAGAGCGCCAGGCACTCGGGATGCACCTCCTCACAGACGCTGGCGCGCCCCGTCACCTCGCCGAAGGGGGACTCCAGTTTCAGCAGGTCGCCGGTCTTGATCCCCTTCCCGCGCGCCGTCTTGGAATTGATCATCACCCCGAGGTGGATCGGCATGCAGGAGATGGCCTCGTCGATCCAGGGGATGGTGGTGCTTTCCGAGAAGTTGGTCTGGCACTCCTTGAAGGCGAAGGCGTAGAGGTCGTACTCTGCCGGCATGTTGTGCAGCGGATGGCGGTCGCGCCAGATCGGCACCGGCAGATAGGACGAGGTGTCCCACTCGCGCCCCGCCGCCTTCATCTTGCGCGCCAACTCGTCGCCGGTCTCCTTGACGAAGTTGAAATACAGCGGGATCCTGAGCCCTTGGGCGGCGAAGGGGAGGTACATCTCCTCCGGGGTCTGCAGCCGGGTGCTGTGGCCGTGCTCCTGGAACCAGGCGAGCCCCTGCTCCGGTCCGTAGATGCTCTTGGCCATGCGGTCGGTGATCTCCAGGTTGGAGTAGCGGGTGTTCGGGTCCAGGTGGTTCTCCGACGTTAGGAAGGTGGTGAAATTCAGGAGCCCGTTCCAGTTGGGGAGAAAACCGATGCGCTCGGCCAGCTCGCTCAGGATGTCGGTGGCGTCGCGGCCGTCGTAGAGCGGCTCGATCACCGGGCGCCGGTAGACGTGCCCGGTCACCATGGGGGGCTCGATGCATACCAGCAGGTGCGACTCCAGGAAGGAGAGGTCCGGCAGCACGATGTCCGCCCAGTCGGTGGACTCGTTCAGGACGATGTCGATGGCGACGATGAAGTCGAGCTTCTTGAAGACCTCCGCCACCTTGTTGGTGGCCGATAGGTTCCACATCGGGTTGGAATGCTCGATGATCAGCGCCTCCGGTTGGAAGTCGAAGCCCCATTTCTCCGGGTTGAGCACGTTGTCGGCGGTCAGGTGGCCGGGATCGATGCCGATCGGGTACCACTCCATCAGCTGGTAGCTGTAGGGTTTCTCGTTATAGGCGTAGGGGGGATGCAGGATGTGCGGCTGCGGCTCCAGCATGCCGTCCTTGCCCGGCTTGATGATCAGCAGCCGGTGGTCGAGCCCGACGCCGATGTGGCCGCCGGGGACGTCGATGTTGCCGATCACCAGGTTCACGAGCTTCATGGCCATCGAGTCGAGGCCGCCGTCGAAGTGCCCCAGCGCGCCGCGGTAGAAGTTGACCGCCGCCGGCCGGTAGGGGTACTCCTTGCCGTTCAACATGATGGTGCTGCCGATGCAGGCCGCCTCGCCGAACTCCTTGGCGATGCGCCTGATGGTGGCGGCGGGGATGGAGCAGACCTGCGACATCCGCTCCGGGGTATGGTCCTGCAAGGTGTCCTTCATCACCTGGAAGGCCGGGCGGTACTCGACCCCGTCGATCAGGTAGCTTCCCTCCAGGGCCACCTGGTCGAGCGCCAGCCCCGGCGCGTCGAATTCCCGCGCCTCCTTGGCGGCCAGGTCCCACACCAGCGGCTTTTGCGATCTCTCGTCCCGGAGCAGGTTGCCGTCGGGCGCGGTCAGGTAGATGGCGTTGGTGTGCTTGCGCATGAAGCCGGCGTCGTAGACGTTCAGTTCGTGCAGGAGCACGTAGATCATCCCCAGCACGAAGGCGCGGTCGGTGCCGGGCCGGATGGGGAGCCACTCGTCGGCCTTGGAGGCGCCCGAGGACATGCGGGGCTCCACCACCACGAGCTTCATGCCGCGCTCCACCCGGGCGTCCGCCATGCGCTTGATGGAGGCGGCCACGTGCAGGTGCGAGGAGAAGCCGTCGCCGGCCCCGATCTGTATCCAGTACTTGCAATGGTCGTAATCGTTCACCGCGGCGAAGGAGCCGTCGAGGGTGCCGTTCACCGGGTGATAGGCGGCGCCGCAGTACTGGCCGACGGTGGAGAAGTAGTGCGGCGTGCCGAAGGCCGCCCCCCACCCCCAGATATGGATGCGGTGAAAGTCGTTGATGGCCACCAGGAGTTTGCGGGGGTCCTCCTCGCGGATCTTCTTGAGCCGCGCCGCCGTGGTGCCGAGCGCCTCCTCCCAGGAGATCGGCACCCACTTGGGATCGACGCCGGTCCCCTTCTTGGGGTTGGTGCGCTTGAGCGGGGTCTTCACCCGATGCGGATCGTAGAGCCGCATGATGCCGGCCAGCCCCTTGGGGCAGAGCTTGCCGCGGTTACTGGGGTTGTCGGGGTCCCCCTCGATCTTCACCACCACCCCGTCCACCACGTGCGCCCTGATCGCGCAGCTGTGGATGCACATCTTGCAGGCGCTCTTCGCCCAATAATCCTTTTGCTTGACCATCTCGCTCTGTTCCAAAATCGCCTCCTCCTTTGCCTTTCGAAGAAAAAGTTCCCTGCCGTATTTCGTGATGGGCTCGCCGGACCACCGCCGTCAGTCCTTAGAGCTGCATGCCCGCCAGCTTGCGGGGCTCCGCCCGGGTTTCCGCCCTGCTTCCCCGGCACAAAAGAGGGGGAAGCTTGATGCGCTCGGGCGCCGTGTAGATGTTCAAGCGGTCGCCGCGGGCGAAACCCAAGAGGGTAATGTTCAGGTCCTCCGCCAGGGCGATGGCCAAGTCGCTGGGGGCCGAGCGGGCAACCAGGATCGGGATGTTCATCTTGGCCACCTTGGCCAGGATCTCCGAGGAGACCCGGCCGCTGAAAAAGAGCACGTGGTTGGAGAGGTCGAGATCGTTCAAGAGCGCCTTCCCCATGAGCTTGTCCAGGACGTTGTGGCGGCCGATGTCGTGGCTGGTGAAGAGCACCTTCCCGCCGCAGCTCACGCCGCCGTTGTGGGTGCCGCCGGTCTCCCGAAAGAGGGCCGAGTTGTCGTCCAGGTAGTTCGCCAGGTAGACCGCCTCGTCGAGCGTGATGCGCAGCTCAGATCGCTGCTGCCGCAAGAGCGAGGCGTCGTTTTCGAAGTTGAAGGAGACCCGGTTCTTGCCGCAGCACGACGACATCACCCGCCGCCCCATCATCTCGGCCTGCCCCGGACGCGGGCGCCCCTCCACCCGGACCACGTTCTCTTCGCAGTGGTGGCCGAGCGTGTACAGGTCGCCGCGCTCGGCGAGGAACCCCTCCGACATCAGGAAGCCCACCGCCAGCTCCTTGATCTCGTTGGGAGAGCAGAGGATGGTGACGATCTCCTGCTTGTTGAAGAAGATGGTGATCGGCACCTCGCGCGCCACCGTGTCCTCCACGATGCGCTTCTCCCTTCCCTGGACCTTGATCACGGGCAGTCGTACCGACTCGTCTATCATGCCTTCCCCCTCGTGCCGCTTCCCTGCGAAGATCTCGCCCGAACCGCTGCGCGGGCATGGATTGCTTGCGGTCGCTATTACCGTTATATAACCAGGTTATTGTTGATTGAAGCAGTGCTCGCAAGGTATTGAGCAACTATGATGCCAAAGCGAGAGAGCGGAGACGGCGCCGAGGTAAACAGCGGTTTGCGGCGGGGTTGTCGGGGTTGTCGGATCGAGCGCGGCAGATATGGCGGGCGGAAACGGTATAAGAATAGTTTGAAATTTCGGTTCGCGACGAGGCAAAGCGGGGAGATTACGTGCAGATGAAGGCTATAAGGCATGTTTGGGGTATAAGAAAGCTTGGCCCCATTGGGGCGGCGTCACTTTCCCGGGTTTCCCAGGTTTTTCAGGCGGCTGGAGAGCGCGGGCTGGGTGATGCCGAGGAGCCTCGCGGCCATGGACTGGTTTCCCTTGGTCCGCAGGACCGCCTCCCTGACCAGCAGTTCCGCCGCCTCCTTCAGGGTCGGCAGGCGCTTGGGAAAGACGAGCCGCGCGCCGTCCTGCAATTCCCCTTCAACCGCCAGCCTGTCGGCGCCCCCCATCGCCTTCTTGAAGACGTCCATGGAGAGCTTCCTGCCGTTATGGACGCTCACCGCGTTGAAGGCCATGGCCCGCAGCTCGCGCACGTTGCCGGGGAAGGGGTGGTTGGCCAAAAGCAGGGCGAGCTCGACCGGCGGGGTCGGCTTGTTCTTCTTCATGTCGCGGGCCGCCTGTTCCAGGAAATGGTCGAGCAGCACCGGGATGTCCTCGCTGCGCTCCTTCAGGGCGGGGATCTCTATGTGGTGGGTGCACAGGCGGAAGAAGAGGTCCTTTCGGAACTCGCCGCTTTTTTGCTTGCGCTCCAGGTCGACGTTGGTGGCGACCACGATGCGCGCCGTCACCGGCATCACCGTGTCGCTCCCCAGCGGCAGGTACTCCTTTTCCTGCAAAAGGCGCAAAAGCTTGATCTGCGACACGGGTCTCAGGTCCCCGATCTCGTCCAGGAACAGGGTGCCGCCGGCCGCCTTCTCTATCATGCCGGCGCGGGGGCGGTCCGCCCCGGTGAAGGCGCCTTTCAGGTGGCCGAAGAGGGTGTCGGAAAAGACGTCGTCGTCCAGGCCGGCGATATTCACCGGGACCCAGGGCCCCTGCGGGCGGCTCACGTCGTGAATGGCCTTGGCGATCAGCTCCTTGCCGGAGCCGCTCTCCCCGGTGATCAAGACCGGCTCCGAGGAGCAGGCGAGCGCCTCGATATACTGGAAGATGCAGCGCATCTTCTCGCTTTGCGACACGATGCCGCTAAACAGCTCCGGGTGCCTGAGCTTTCGCTCCAGCATGCCGGCCAGCGACTCCTGCACCTTGCTCAATTCCTCCTCGGCCCGCTTGCGCTCGGCGATTTCCCGCTCCAGCCGGGCCTTTTGCCGCTCCAGGGTGGTCTGCACCCGGCGCAGCGCCAGGTGCGTTCTCACCCGGGCCAGCGCCTCCTCGGCCTGGAACGGCTTGCTGATGAAGTCGACGCCTCCCACCTGGAAGGCCTGCAGCCGGTCCACCGACTCCTCCAGGGCGCTGATGAAGATCACCGGCACGTCGCGGGTGCGCGGGTCCTGCTTGAGCCGGCGGCAGACCTCGTAGCCGTCCATGTCCGGCATCTTGATGTCCAAAAGGATCAGGTCCGGGATCACCGTCTGGGCGCTCACCAGGGCCAGCCCCCCGCTTTTCACCGGCCGCACCTCGAAGCCGTCGGCCATCAGGATCTCGGAAAGCAGATCGAGGTTCTGGGCGGCGTCGTCCACCACCAGCACGCTTTCCTTCCCGCCCTTCTCCCCGTCTTCGGCGTGAGCCGACTCGACCGCGAACATCCCCACTCCCCACTCCCCCGACGCGTCCGGCGCGCCTACTCGTTTGCCAACTCCAACAAGGCCTCGAACTGGTACTCGCGCTCCAACCGGGCCAGCGCCTCGCCCAGCGCCCGGTCGCAGGCCTGAACGCGCTCGATCACGCCGCGGATGGCGGCCACGTTCAGGGCCAAAAGCGCCTGGCGCAACTGCTCGCGGAGCTCCCGAGGGAGCTGCGCCAGCGCCCCCGCCGGCAACCTGACCGGCCCCTGCGCCGCGGCCGCGGCCCCCTTATGCTCCGCATAGCGGTACTCGATCCCCAAGAGCCTGCGTATGGCGTCGAAGAGCTCGATCTCCCGAAACGGCTTGCACAAAAGTTCGTCCGCCCCGCTCGCCAGGATCAGCTCGCGCTCCTCGGCCAGGGCCGAGGCGCTGATGGCGATCACCGGGGTGCCCCGGCCGCGGGGGAGGGCCTTCAGGCGGCGGGTGGCCTCGTAACCGTCCATCACCGGCATCCTCATGTCCATCAGCACCAGGTCCGCCCCCTTGGCCTCGAACAAGGCCAGGGCCTCCTCGCCGTTGGCGGCCTCCCAGGCGGCGAAACCCGCCATGGTCAAAAGCTCGGCCATGAAGCGGCGGTTTTCCTCCTTGTCGTCCACCAGCAGCACGCTCTTGGGTCCGGTGTCCGGGGCGAGCCCCACCACCTGCCGCACCCGTTGTCCCCGCTCCACCGATTCGGCGCATCCTTCCAGGAAGCGGCAGCTCAAGGTAAAAACGGCGCCCCGGTCGGAGTCGCTGCGGGCGGTGAGATCGCCTCCCATCAGATAGGCGTATTCGCGGCTGATGGCCAGCCCCAGGCCGGTCCCCCCCTTGTTCTGGCCGCTCAGCGTCTGTTCGAAGGGGCGGAAAAGCTTGCCGGTTTCCTTGCGAGCGATCCCCACCCCGGTGTCCGCCACCTCGAAGGTCAGGGTCCGGTGCCTGCGCCTCTTCTTCTCGGCGGCGGGCCAAAGGCAGCGCACCTGGGAGACCCGCAGCTCGATCGACCCCTCCTCGGTGAACTTGACCGCGTTGTCCAGCAGGTTGATCAGCACCTGGCGCAGCTTCCCCTCGTCCCCCACCAGGTAGCGCGGCAGATCCCCGGGGAGGCTCGCCTCGAATTGCACCCCTTTTTGCGCGGCCCGCATCCAGAACATCGCCTCGATGTCCTCCAAAAGCTCGTAGAGGTCGAAGGTCGCGCGCTGCAAGACGGTGCGGCCGGCCTCGATCTTCGAGACCTCCAGCACGTTGTTGATCAGGCCCAACAGGTGCTCGCCGCTGCGGTTGATGCTGTCGAGATGCTTTTTGGAGGGGGCGGAGAGGGAACCGTCGCGCTGCATCAGCTGGGAGAAGCCGAGGATCACGTTCAAGGGGGTGCGCAGTTCGTGGGACATGTTGGCCAGGAAGCTGCTCTTGGCGAGATTGGCGGCTTCGGCCGCGTCCTTGGCCTTTTGCAGGGAGACCTCGGCGCGCTTTCTCTTGGTGATGTCGCTGGAGATGCCGCAGATGGCGTAGGTTTCGCCGCTCACGTTTCTCAGGGGGAACTTCACCGAGATGTAGGAGCGCAGCCCCCGTTCGTGGTTCACCTCCTCCTCGACCTGCATCGCCTTTCCCGACCTCAATACGGCGAAGTCGTTCTCGCGCAGCGCCTGCGCCACCTCCCGGGAGAAAACGTCCTGGTCCCTCTTGCCGATGAAGTAGTCGCGCTTGATGTGGAAAAGCTCCTCGAAGCGGCGGTTCACCAGGGTGTAGCATCCCAGGGTGTCTTTCACGTAGATCACCGCCGGCGAGTTGTCCAGGATGGCCTGCAGTCGCTCTTCGCTCTCCTGCAGGGCCCACTTGGCCTTTTTGCGCTCGGCCACTTCCTGTTCGAGCTGGGCGTTTTGCTTTTCCAGACGGGTCTGGATGCGCCGCAGGGAAAGATGGGTCCGCATCCGGGCCAGCACCTCTTCCGCCTGGAAAGGCTTGGAGATGAAATCGACCCCGCCCGCCTCGAAGCAGCGCACCCGGTCGGCGGTCTTGTCCAGGGCGCTGATGAAGATCACCGGTATGTCCCTGGTGCGTTCGTCGCTTTTCAAGCGGCGGCAGACGGCGTAGCCGTCCATGTCCGGCATCTTGATGTCCAGCAGAATCAGGTCGGGCGCGGCGCGGCGCGCCTTGGAGAGGGCCTGCCGCCCGGTCTTGGCCGACTGGGCGAGGAAACCGCCGTCGACCACGATGTCGGAAAGCATGGCCAGGCAGAGCTCGGCGTCGTCCACCACCAGCACGGTTTGCCGGCTTTCGCACCCTTTCCCGGCGGCGGCTGCCGGGTTGCCGTTTTTCGTTTTCAGTGCCGCTTTCAACGCGCCAGCCCCCTCGCCGCCGCGGCAGCCCGGCACCCGTTGCTTTCCGCCCCAGGGCCGGCCATACCGCCAAAACAGTTTTTTGAACTATAAACTTTTTTATAGCGAACGACCACCCCTTTTAGAGCCGCAGACAATTAACGCCGACACCTCCTACTGTAACCTCCGGCGAAACATGGCGAAAGACGCCCATAGAGTCTGGCGTCCGTCTTGCAAGTTATTTATACCAGCGTTTCCGTTGTTCGGCTCAAGGACGCCGCCGCCTCCCCGGCATCAATGGTCGCCTTGATGGCTTAGGCCCATTTCCGCTCGTCCCGCCGCCCCTCAGGTCGGCGACGCCGTCAGGCGGGGACCACCGCCAGCACGCGCACCGGGCTTCCCGAGCCGTTGACGATCTTCATGGGAGCCGCGATCAGCATGGCGCCGGTGGCGGGCAACTGATCGAGGTTGCAAAGGCTCGCCAGTCCGAACTTCCCCGCCTGGTGCATCAGATGATGGCAAGGGAACATGGGGTCGAACAGGTGCGCCTGTCCGGCGTCGGTACCCACGGTTTCGGCGCCGAAACCGAGCACGTCGCGACCGACGAGGAACTCGATGCATTTCGGGCTCGGGCCGGGGCAGTGCGAGCCGTCCGCCTGCATATTGAGAAAGGCGTCCACCGGAAGCTTGGACCAGTCGGTGCGCATCAGCACCCAGGAATCGGCCGGGATGCGTCCGTGGGTCCGCTCCCAATTTTCGATGAACTCGGGCGTCAACAGGAAGTCCGCGTCGGCGGCCGCCTCCCTGGTCGCGTCGATCACGCAGACCGGGCCGATCAGCTTCGCGGCCGGGATGGCCGCCAGGGTGTTGTCCGGGAGGTCCTTGCCGGTTACCCAGTGGGCCGGGGCGTCGAAATGGGTCCCCGTGTGCTCGCCGACGTGGATGGTATGCCAGAACCAGCCCGGCCCGCGCTCGTCGTACTTGGAGATCACCTCGCGCGAGAAGCCCGGAGACTGGGCGAATTCCGGCGGCAGCGCGATGACGGGAGTATCTTCGCTAAGCGGTTTGGTGAGATCCACCACCTTTATGCTTCCTGAGGCCATGCCATTCAGTACCTGGGCTATCGCTTGCTGTGAACTGGACATACTGTTTACCCCTTGATTGTCGTATTTGATTCCGCGATTGTGAGCTATTGGAGTCCAGGCGAAGCAATTCAAGTGCCAACGGGCCTAAAGCCAAAGCAATGCGCTTGCGGGCTGGTATCTGACACAGTAATGGATGTTTGGAGGTGGGTGAAAGAGTATAAAATTTCTATGCGGGCATCGACTGAAACCGAAGTTTAACCTGCCATCTCGGCAGTTTGAGGAGTTATAGGTTAGCTTCAGGGTATAAATTTTCTTGGACCCTTTTCCCGGCACGGTGGCGACCGCCGTCAGGGCGAAACGCCACCGGTCTCTCCGAGCGAAGCGGCATCCCAGCCGCCGCCGAGGGCCTTGATGAGCAGCACGCTCGCGGTCAGGCGCCGCCCGAGCAGGACGGCTGCGGCCCTCTCGTTGCCAAGAGTGCCGCTCTGGGCGACGGTTACGTTGATATAGCCGATGATTCCGGCCCGGTACTGGCTCATGGTGACCGCCAGCAATTCCCGCGAGGAGTGCACCGCGTCGTCCTGGGCCTGAGCCTCGGCTTCCAGGATTCGCAAGGCCGCCAAGTTGTCTTCCACCTCCTGGAAACCGGTCAGTACGCTCTGCCGATAGGATGCGACCGTGACGTCGTAAGCGGCCTTGGCCTGGTCGCTTTGGGACCGGCGCAACCCGCCGTCGAAGAGGGTCTGCGAGATCGCCGAGCCGACCGCCCAGAAACGGCTGGGCCAGGTAAACCAGCTGGCAAGAGTCAGCGCTTCCAGGCCGGCCGTGGCGGAGAGCCTGACGCTCGGGAAGTAGGCGGCCTTGGCAATTCCGATCTGCTCGTTGGCAGCCGCCATGCGCCGCTCCGCCGCGGCGATGTCGGGCCTGCGCTCCAGGAGCTGCGACGGCAGGCCGGCGGGTATCTGCGGGAGTACCAAGGCCATGGGGGTCGCGGGAAGAGAGAAATCGGAGGCGGGTTGGCCGATCAGGAGCGCTATGGCATGTTCCAGTTGGGCCCGCTGCACGTCCAGATCGATCGCCTGCGCCCTGGCGGTTTTCAACTGGGTCTCCGCCTGGAGCAGGTCCGATTTCGCGGCCACCCCGCTTTGGTACCGGTTCCGGGTGAGATCGAGCGCCTTTTGCAGGCTGGCGACGGTCGCGTTGAAAAGCTCTTTCTGGGCATCCTGGATCCGGAGCAGGAAATAGTCCCGGGCCAGTTCCGCCCGGGCGGAGAGGCGTGCGGCAGCCAGGTCCGCCTCGCTCGCCTGGACGCTGTCCCTGCTCGCCTGGACGCCGCGCCGGATTTTGCCCCAGAGGTCCGCTTCCCAGGAAAGATCAAAAGGAAGCGAGTAATCGCTGCCGGTATTTCCGGACCGCTGGGCGCGCGTGACCGAGGCGCCGCCGGTCACGCCCGGATAATAACCGGCTTGAGCCGCCCGCACCAGAGCCTTTGCCTGGCGCACCTGCGCCTCGGCCGCGATCAGGTTCTGGTTGGAAATCGTCACCCGGGCTTCGAGATCCGTCAACTGCGGGTCGTCGAACAATTGCCACCAGGCCTCCGGGATCCTGCCGTCGCCCGGCTGCGCGATCTTCCATCCTTCGCTCTCCTTGAAGGCGACGGGCGCCGGCGCAGTCGGCCGGGCATAGTTCGGCCCCACCGTGCAGGAGGCAAGCGCCAGCAGCGCTGCCGCGGCGAGGATATTGCTAACGCGGCTGTCAAAACGCATCATGGGCCGTCCCTTCGCTGTTTACGCGGTTAATTACGACACAACGCGGCTAATCCCGCGCCAGCGCCTCGATGGGATCGAGTTGCGCGGCTTTTCGAGCCGGTAGATAACCGAACACGATGCCGGTCAGAAAGGCGCAACCGAAGGCGATGACGATCGGGGCGACCGTGAAGATCACGCGCCACCCCGCAATCGCGGAGGTAGCCAGACCGCCGCCGACGCCGGCCAGGACTCCGGCGAGGCCGCCGATAAAGCAGACCATCACCGCCTCGGTAAGGAATTGGAACATCACGTCGAAGCTGCGCGCGCCGATGGCCATGCGGATGCCGATTTCGCGCGTCCGCTCAGTGACCGAAACCAGCATGATGTTCATCACGCCGATGCCGCCGACCACCAGCGAGATCACGGCAATGGCGGCCAGCAGATAGGTGAGCGTGTTCTGGGTCTCGTTGGCGGTGGCGATGGTGTCGGCCATGTTGCGGATGTGAAAGTCTTCCTTCCTGTGACGGGTCATGAGCAGCGTATGGAGCCCCGCTTCCACAGCGTCCATGTCGGCGCCGGGCTTCACCCGCACCAGCATCTGCTTGAAAAAGCGCTGCCCGAAGATGCGCGCCCCCGCCGTGGTGTAGGGGAGCCAGACCGAGTTGTCCAGATCGTCGCCCCTGGTGGTGGTGCCTTTGGCGCTCATTACGCCGATGACCAGAAAAGGGGAGTTACCGATGAGCACGTACTGCCCCAGCGGATTCATCCCTTGGGGGAACAGGTTCTTGGCCACGGTCTCGCCGATGGCGACCACCTGGGCATACCCCTTCACGTGTTCCGCCGAGAAGAACACCCCGGACTTGGGGGACCAATCGTGCACCTGGGGAAAGTCCTCGCCGGTTCCGACCGCGGTGACGGTCAGGTCCTCGTTGCCAAAACGCACCAGCGAGGACAACTCGGTCTCCGGATTCGCTAGGGCGACTCCCGGCACGCCGGCGAGGGAGGGGAGGTCTTCGGGGAGGAAACTGGTGACTATCTCGCCCGAGGCTCGGACGGCGGGCGGTCCGCGCTGAATCGTCAAAAGGTCGGTGCCCATGGCCTGGATGCGCTCCAGTACGTCCTGCTTCGCGCCGTTGCCGATCGCCATCAACGCGACCACCGAGGCGACGCCGATGATGATGCCGAGCATGGTGAGTGCGGTCCGCATCCTGTTATGCAGCAGCGATCGCAGCGCCATTTTCAGGGCCTCGCCCAGTACCGCCCTCCCCGCGCCGGCGTTCGTCGCCACCGCGCCCGGTTGCCGCTCACTGTCACTCTCCCCTTTTTGCTGCAGCTCGTCCGAGGTGATGCGGCCGTCCGCGATGCGAACGATGCGCTTCGCGTAGGCGGCGATGTCGGAGTCGTGGGTCACCAAAATGATGGTATGCCCCTCCTCGTGCAGCTTGCCGAGGATGGCCATGACCTCCTTGCCCCCCTTGGAGTCGAGCGCTCCCGTCGGTTCATCGGCCAGGATCACCGGTCCGCCGTTCATGAGCGCGCGGGCGATGCTGACGCGCTGCTGCTGGCCGCCGGAGAGCTGGTTTGGGTGGTGCAGCAGCCGGTCGCCCAGGCCCAGCTCCCGCAACAATGCGCTCGCGTGAGCCTCGCGCTCGGCTTTCGCCATGCCTCGGTACACGGCCGGCACCTCGGCATTCTCCACGGCGCTCAGGTCCGACATCAGATTGTAGCGCTGGAAGATGAAGCCGAAGGTGTCGCGCCTGAGAGCCGCCAGGGCGTCTCCGTCGAGAGTGGCGGCCTCGACGCCGTGGATCCGATAGCTGCCGCTGGAGGGCTTGTCGAGACAGCCGATGATGTTCATGAGGGTTGACTTGCCGGAGCCGGAGGCGCCCATGATGGCGACAAACTCGCCGCTGCCGATCGCCAGGCTCACCTCCCGCAGCACCGTCAGCGGCTCGCCCCCCGAGGCATAGGTGCGGCTGACGGCGGTGAGTTCCAGCAGGGGCGACGGCGTCATCGGCTCTTCCCGGCGCTGAGCGCGCTGCCCTTCTTCCCCTTGGGCTCGATTTCCCTGATCACCACCAGTTCCTTCTCCTCAAGACCGGATTTGATCTCCGCGAAGAGCTCGCTCTTGATGCCGATCTTGACCGTGCGCTTTTCGACCTTGCCGTCGGCTTTCAACACCTTCAGCTTGATTTGCGCCCCCTCGCCGGCGTTGCCGATGGCCGCGGCCGGTATCAGCAGGACGCCCCGCGCCCTTGCCAGCACGACGAAGACCTGCGAGGTCATCTGGATCTTCAGTTCGCGTCCCGGATTGGGGATATCGAACAGCACGTCGTAAAACACCACGTTGTTGATCAGTTCCGGGGTGGGGAGGACCTGCCTGATCCTGCCGCTCCAGCGCCGGGGCTGCCCGAGCACGGTGAAATACACCTCCTGGCCCGGCTTGACCCGCACGATGTCGGCTTCCGAGACCTGCGCCCAGACCGTGACGGTGCCGATGTCGGCGATGCGCAGGATATTGGGGGCCTGCTGGTTGGCGTTGAGAGTCTGCCCTTCCAAGAGGGTGATGGAAACGACTTCGCCGGCCATCGGCGACCTGATCTTGGTGTAACCCAGGTTCGCCTTGGCGGTGTCTACCGACGCCGTGGCCTGCTTTATCTGCGCCGAGAGCGCGTCGACTTCGGCGACGGCGACATCGTAACCGGCCCGGGTGATGTCGCGGTCGTTGCCGGAGATCGACCCGTCGCCATGGCCGAAGAGTTCCTCGTTGCGTCTCATCTGCGCCTTGGCGAGCACCAGTTGGGCCTTTTTCACGACGCGCAGCGAGACCATATTGTCGAGGGTGGCGTCGGCCGCGGTGAGCGCCGTATCCGCCAGCACCGGATCGATCTCCGCGAGCAGCTGGTCCTTTTTCACCTGATCGCCGCGCTTGACCTTGAGCGATTTGAGGACGCCTGAGGTCTGAGCCCCCACATCGACATAGGCCACGGGCTGCACGATGCCCGCCGCAACCACCGTACTCTCCACGTCCCCGCGTTCGACGCCGGCCGTGACATAGAGGACCTTGGCCTTGCCGAAGGCAAAGTGATACCCGAGCATTGCCGCGGCGAGCAGCAGCAGCGCGCCGACCAGCCAGAGGCTGCGCCGCTTCAGGAGGGCCCGGAACTTGGCGCCTCTCCCCGCCGGGGGAGGCGCGGACTCTTCCTTGGCCGGCACCGGGGCTGGGACTGCCGGGCTCTTGTCCGTCTCTTCCATTGTGGTTATTTCCTTTGGCACGGACCGAAAAAAACGGGAGCCGGATATTTTGGCTACTCGACCCGGTATTCTCCTGAAAACCCGGCACGCTTCCCGCGCTTTTCCGGATGCAGCGCACGCGCGGCGGCCGAATCCGCATCCGGGTGCTGCAAAGGGCATGGTTGCTACTAACGTGCCAAGGGGGAACTTGCCGGCAGGTACGCTGGAACTGCGAGATAAGATGCCGATTCTGCGCGGCTTGCCGGAGAACGAATCGTGGATGAGGAGAGAAAAGCCGTCAAAGGCGGCCGTCGCAGGCAACGAAGCCGTCGCATATGACGGGGAGGAGAGCCGAAACGCCGCCGAAGGCCGACGGCGCAGACAAGCTAACGGCTCGTTATCAAAGGCCGAACTAACGGCATGGCCAGCGCCGGGTTATTGGCAGGAGAATTGCTCTCTAAGAGTAGAAGGTTCCTTACCCTCCTCCGGGATCATCTTAGCGTATCGGGGGGGAACGGCGCGACGCGCCGTTTTGCCATTTGCCAAGGGAGACCACGTGACAGCGAACCAGGGATCCTCCGGATCCCCTCCAAAACAATACGGCCCCCGGGTGATCCGGCTGGAATTTCCGGCCGGCCCGATCCTCGCCCTGCTCCTGCTGGTTGCCGGTCTCTGGCTCTTCAGCCGGCTTTTGCCGGTGGCACTGGCGCTGGTGGCGGCCCTCATCATCGTCGGCACGGTGAGTCCCGCGGTCCGCTGGTGCGAATTGCGCAGCGTGCGCCGTGGAGTCGGCATCGCCTTGGTCTTCGCCGCGCTCGCGGTGGTCTCGGTGCTCGTCATCACCATGACTATCCCTTCCCTCATGGTCCAGGCGGCGAGCCTGCTGGACCAGGAACCGGTCCTGCGCGCCAGCCTGGCGCAGAGGCTCGCGGGATCGCACCTGACCCTCCCGCTGGCCGAGCTGCTGCGCAAGGTGCATTCCGGCGACCTGGCGCGCTTTGCCGCCAGCAATGCCCTCGAGTACTCCACCCGCGCCATCGCGATCGTCGCCTACGTCCTCAGCGCCGTGATTCTCGCGCTCTACATCATGATCGACCGGGACCGGCTGCGCGGCGGGCTCTTCCTGGTGGTCCCCAGGTCCCACCACATCCGGCTTTCCCGGGTCATGCTGAACCTGGAGACCATCGTCGGGGGGTACATCCGCGGCCAGGTGATAACCTCTCTCTTCATGGCCGTTTTCGTCTTCGTGCTGCTCAAGTGCTGCAACATCGACAACGCCCTGGCCATCGCGGTGTTCGCCGGGGCGGCCGACGTGCTCCCCTACATCGGCGCCTTTTTTTCCGTCGGGGCGGCGGTGGCGGCGGCGCTCTCCGGCGGGCCGGCCGTGGTCGGCGTCGTGCTCGTGCTGATGCTGATCTACAAGGAATTCGAAAGCGCCGTGCTGGTCCCCCGCATCTATGGGCGCGCCTTGCGGCTCCCCTCGTCCGTGATACTCATCTCGCTTTTGGCGGGGAGCGTCCTTTTGGGGGTGGCCGGGACGCTGCTCGCCCTCCCGGTGGCGGCGGCGCTCCTCATGCTGGTGGAGGAGCTGCGCGTCGAGCTCCCCGGGCAACAGGAGCAGGCGGAAGATGTGGAGGTCAGGGAGCGCGACGACCGGGGCGAGGCGGAGTACGAACGCCGCGCCGAAGGGATGCCCGCCGAGCAGGCCGCGGCGATCGCCGTGGAGATCTCCACCGATCGCCACAATGAGGAGAACAGCCCGACCGCGGCCGGTGACCAACCCGTAAATGCAGGTAATATATAAATCCCGGCAGGGAATGCACCGGACCCATCCCCGCCTCCCGGCCATATACGGCGCGTGCCGCCGAAGCGGCGCAGCTCGATGTCCATCCCGGCCTCAGGCGAAATTCCGCCCTCGGCCCAACCCGCACCAGGGAGATCTCCGCACCATGAAGACAACAAACAAGCGAAAATACTGCTCGCTCATCCGGGAGTTCCAGCTTGCCGACTGGTTCACCCTGGCCAACGCGATCTGCGGCACGGGGGCGCTTTTTTCCATGCTGAGCTATCTGCAGACGTCCGAGGTCAGGCATGTCTACTATGCGGCCGGGCTGGCCTTTGCCGCGCTGGTGTTCGATGTACTGGACGGCAGGATCGCCCGGTGGCGACAGGTCAGCTCGGGAATGGGACGCGAACTCGACTCCCTGGCCGACGTTATCTCCTTCGGGGTCGCCCCCGCGGTGATCGGATACGGCTGCGGCATGCAGGGGTTATACGACCGCATCGTCCTCGCCTATTTCGTCGCCTGCGGAGTTTCCCGCCTGGCGCGCTACAACGTCACCGCCGATGCGCTCTCCGAGGGCGGCGACAAGGTGAAGTACTTCGAGGGAACTCCGATTCCGACCTCGCTGGCGCTGGTACTCCTCTTGGCCGGGGCTGCCCGGGCGGGCGCGATAGGCGAGTCGCTCTGGTTCGGGAAGATCATGGTTGCCGGTTTTGCGCTGCACCCGCTGGTCCTGCTTTATGCGGTTTCCGGCTCGTTGATGGTGAGCCGCCTGCGGATACCCAAACTCTAAAAGTAGTTGATTTATAATTATTTCCGCGACAAACGCACCTCAAAGGAGGTGCGATAAAGACCATATGGGGTGACATTGAGACCCGGACGAAAAGGACTCAAGCAAAATCATGTAACATTCCCGGACGTTGCAGAAACCGGCACCTATGGCATGCTACGTGCTTATAACTACGGTAGATACTAAATTAAAGATTCAGGGAGATTTACCAATGAAAAAGATCATTTCCAGCATCGTAGCCGCTCTTGTTGCCATTTCCTTCGCAGGTATCGTTTGCGCCGCTGAGCCCGCAAATTCCGAAACCAAGACCGAATCCTCCACCACCAACGCTGCCGGCGCCAAAGTAGAGAAGAAAGAAGTCACCAAAAAGAAAACCACCAAGAAGGGCAAGAAAGTCAAAAAGACCGTGAAGAAAGAAGAAACCGTTACCGCTCCTGCTGCTGCTCCGGCTGCAAAGTAATAGCTGTTTAGTTCGCTGCAAAAAGGCCGCTTCTTCGTAAGCGGCCTTTTTGCGTTTAAGGGAGGCCCATCCCTATCCCCTCGCATATCTCGTCTGCCGGCGCAGCCGGTTCAACCTTCTGGTATTCTTACCCTGTAGAGCGTGAGCCGAGATCCGCCGGGCGCTCTTTGGCATGCGCGAAAAATGCCGCGAACCCTGAAGGGTCCGCGGCTCTTTAGGGCGAGGGAACAGACAATGAAGCGATGGAAGATCGTGTCGATCTTTTGCCTTGGCATCGTGCTTTTGCTGGCGGGCTTCGTCGCCTTCGTGCTCCCCGGCATGGTGAAAAGCGAGACGGTGCCTCGGGTGGAGGCGGCAACCGGCAGAAAGCTCAGCATCGGCGCTATTGCCATCAATCCCTTCACCATGACGGTCATGCTCCGTGACGTTGGCTTCACCGAGCGCGGTGGCGGGAAGAGCTTTGCCGCGTTCAGCAGCGCCAGGATCGAGGTGAGCCCGGCATCCCTTTACCGGATGAAGCCGGTCATCGCCGCGGCCCGGATAACCGCTCCCCGTCTCAGCGTCGTCAGGGTCGGGGCGAACCTCTACAACTTCACGGACCTCCTGAAGTTTCTCCCCCTGCATCCTCGCTTGTCGGTCAGCAATCTCACGGTGACCAACGGCTCCCTCGATTTCATCGACCGGGCGCTTCCCGCCGAAAAACGCCACGAACTGCGCAAGATCGAGCTTTACGTCCCCTTTGTGACGACCATGCCGCAGTACGCCGACCGATACCTGGCCCCTCGCCTGAGTGCGGTGCTGAACGGCTCGCCCTTTCAGCTGGAGGGAAGGCTCAGGCCTTTCCCCAGGGCGGTGGAGGCGACCGCAACGGTCAAGTTCTCGGATGTTTCCCTCCCTTCCTACCTTGCCTATCTCCCCGCACCGCTGCCGATCCAAGTCGCATCGGGAAGGATCTCGGGAAAGCTGGCGCTTGACTACCGGGGGGCGCTGCAGGAAAACCCGGAACTCACGCTCAAAGGCTCGCTGACGCTTGCCGACCTGCAGCTCGCCTACCGGACCGGGGCGCCCTTTTTGGCCGTGACCCGCCTCGACGCGGAGCTTGCCGGCGCCCGGCTTCCGGGGTGCGATTTCGAACTCTCCTCCCTTTACGCCGACGGACTGGAGCTCTTCCTGAGCCGAGACCGCAAGGGCGTCTGGAGCAACAGTCGGCTGGCAGCCGCGGCTTACCCGGGCGCCGCCACGCGCCGCGTGCCGCTCGCCAGCGTGAAGCAGACGCGCCTTAGAAACGGGCGGCTCCACTTCAACGACGCCCTGGCGCCGGGCGGGTTCAAGTCCGATCTGGCGGGGGTCTCCCTCGACGTGCGGGACTTCTCGACCTCGCCGGGGAAACGGGCGAGCTACGCACTCTCCTTTAGCACGCTGCGCGGGGAGAAGGGGGAGCTGGCCGGTGACTTCTCCCCCGCCCCTTTTGCTACCTCCTCGAAGGTCAAGCTCAGCGGGGTACCACTGGAAGCGTACTATCCCTACCTCCCCTGGGCCGAGCGCTCCGAGGTGCGGGGGAAGTTCGCTTTTGCCGGCGACCTGGATTTCGACCCACAGAAGGGGCTCCTGCTCGACAAGGTCTCGGCACGGGCTCGACCGTTTGCCACGCTCATCGCAGGCAAGGCGAGGGTAACCCGGGCCTCGTTTTCACTCGACGGGGGGAGCTATAGCCGGCGGGAGAACCTGCTGGAGGTGACCGCAGTCGGCCTCGGGGAGGGCGATCTCCGGTTTTCCCGCCTGCGGACCGGGGGGCTGCGTCCGTTGGGTGTCCGCAGGGGGAAGAACCCGCTCCCGCCGCCGGCGAAGAGAGCCGGGTTGACGCCGTTTAGTTACCGGATCGGGCGGATCTCGGGAAGCGGCCTGCGCGTCCTTTTTGCCGATGAGATGTTGGCGGCCCGGCCGAGCTTCGCCCTCACCGAGGTCGCCTTCTCCCTGGAGCGGCTCGCCGGCCCCCCGTTCGGCCCGAGCCCCTTCAGGGTGGCGGGGAGTTACGGGAAGGTGGGCGTGGCGAGGGCCTCCGGCGACCTGAGCCAAAAACCTTTGAGTTTCACGGGGGATCTGGCCGTGCAGCGCATCCCGCTTGCCGACTTCGGCCCCTACCTCCCGGGGAAGCTCAACATGCGCGTTGCGGACGGCAAGGTCGATGCCCGTCTCGCCGGTTTTCTGGCTATCCGGGCGGGGCGCCTCGCCGGCAGCTTCGACGGGTCGGCCGGCGTGCGTTCCCTGCGCTGTCTCGACTCCGAGGGGGGGGACCTTCTGAAATGGGACGACCTCCGACTGGACGGGGTTAAGGGGACCCTTGCCCCCTATGCCTTGGATATCGGGGCGGCCACCCTCACCCGGCTCTATTCCCGGATCGTCGTGGCAAAGGACGGAAGCCTCAATCTCCAGCAGCTGTACAGCCGGGAACCGGAAGAAAAAGAGCGGCAAAAAGCCGCCGCGGGGGCGGGGCACCCGGTCCGGATCGACAGGTTCACCATGCGGGACGGCACCCTTTCCTTCACCGACCACCATGTGACGGGGGGGTACGCCACCACCCTTTACAACCTGGAGGGACACGTGACCGGGCTCAGCTCCGAGGAGAACCGGCTTGCCGACCTGGACCTGCGCGCCAACCAGGAAAACCGCTCACCGCTCCGGATCACCGGGGTGATCAACCCGCTGCGCCAGGAGCTCTTCGCCGACCTCAAGGTGAGCTTCGCCGGCATCGAGCTCCCCCCCATGACACCCTATTCCGGGACCTACCTGGGCTATGCGGTGAACAGAGGGAAACTGTTCCTCGACTCCAGGTACCGGATCGTGAACAAGAAGCTCAATGCTGAGAACCACGTCTTCATCGATCAGCTCGACCTCGGCAGGCGCATCGCAAGCGACCAGGCCACCGCCCTTCCGGTCCGTCTTGCCGTCGCGCTCCTCAAGGACCGCAAGGGAGAGATCCGCCTCGACCTCCCGGTGACGGGCCGGACCGACGATCCGCGGTTCAGCCTCTGGGAGGTAGCGCTCAAGGTCCTGAAAAACCTGGTCGTCAAGGCAGCGAGTTCCCCCCTTGCCGTGTTGCGGACCCTGTTCGGCACCAAGGACGACTGGAGCGGCGTCGTCTTCGCCCCCGGCTCCGCGGCGCTTTCCGCCGGCGAGCGGGAAAAGCTCCTGAAACTGGCGGCAGCGCTTAACGACAGGCCGAGCCTGCGGATAAAAGTCATCGGATATGTGGACCGGGAAGCGGACGCGAAAACCGCCGGCGGCGAAAAGCGGTTGCGCGGTCTGGCCGACGCCAGGGCCGCCGGGGTCAGGGTGTTTCTGATCGAGCAGGGGCGATTGGCTTCGTCGCGGGTCGCCCAGGGAAGCGGAGATAGCTACCTGGCTCCGGCGCAGGGAGGGGAACCCGGGAGCCGGGTGGAGTTCGAGATTACGGCCGAGTAGCCTCAGGTAGCGGAGCGAACCGAACGGGACAATCGGGCGACACCGGCGTGGCAGGCGGTTCAGGGTAACCGTCAACCAGAGCCGATCTTGCCGGCAGCTCCCATTATGGCTAACAACCCGACAAGGAAAGCAGGGGAAGGAGGCAGAGGCAAAAGAAAAACGCCCTGAACCGTTAAGTTAGGGCGTCTCACTTGATTTATAATGGTGCCGGAGGTCGGAATCGAACCGACACGGGTTGCCCCGCTGGATTTTGAGTCCAGTGCGTCTACCAGTTTCACCACTCCGGCTAACTACTTACTGCATCTATACGACATCGCCCGTCCGGCCTTTTGAGCACTAAGCTCAGCCTGTCCCGCCGACGACATCTCTCCCCCGGCCCGCTTCGCCGCCTCTTTGAGAGTCCCCCTTATATCTTTAAAGCAGGTTTCTGTCAAGTGGGATTCCCATGGGTATCCGCTTTTTGTCGCTAAAAGCCGTCACCTCGCTGCCGGCTGATTTAGTCCGAGCAAGCGAAAGCGCCCTTTTAAGAGCTGCGGTTCTAATCCCGGTTGCTATTCATCTGAAATTCAGTGCAGAAATTTTA
>CAIYDQ010000135.1 GCA_903925075.1 uncultured Geobacter sp. | reverse complement strand
TTTTGCCGCCGTCCGGCGCCCGCTACTGCCTCCGGTTGGCGAAGCCCGCCCAATTCTATGTTGACAAGATCCCTCCCGCTTTGTTATTTTACCCCTTTATCGCCTGCCCTAACGATTTGCGCCGGTGGCAAGGCGCTCTCGGGATGCGGCATTCCAGCGGATGCCCCACGAAAACCGACCGACTTCCCGCCCCTCAAACCCGAGCACCATGCATTGCGGCAGACAGCCTGCCATATAAAGCGAAAAGAGAGGATTTTCATGCAGATCAACGTTGAATCGCTAAACAGCGTCAAGAAGAAGATAAACTTCGAAATCCCCGCAGGGCAGGTTCAGGCCGAGGTTGATAAGGTTTATGCGGAAATAAGGAAACATGCCGCCATCAAGGGCTTTCGCAAGGGAAAGGTCCCGATGGGGCTGGTCGAGAAGCATTACGCCGACAAGATGGCGGAAGACGTGGTGAAGGGCCTGGTGAACGAGACCTATTTCAAGGCGGTCGCGGAGCAGGGGATGAATCCGGTCTCCTACCCGGTGATCGAGAGCGACCCCCTGAAGCCGGGCGAGCCTTTCAAGTACTCCGCCACGGTCGAGATCTTCCCCGAGGTGGTCGTCAACGATTACCTGGGGCTGGAGGTCGTCAAGGAGCAATTCGTTAAGGACGACGCGGCGGTCGCCGGTCGACTCAAGGAGATGCAGCAGAACCTCGCGCAGCTGGGGCCGGCCCCGGAGGGGCACCTCGCGGCGCTGGGCGACTTCCTCACCTTCGACTTCAAGGGGACCCTGGACGGCGTTCCCTTCGAGGGTGGCGAGGCCGACGACTTCCAGCTTGAGCTCGGCTCGGGGCGCTTTATCCCCGGCTTCGAAGAACAACTGATCGGCATGAAGGCCGGCGACAGCGGCGTAGTTACGGTGAGTTTCCCGGAAAACTACGGCAACGATGCCCTGGCCGGCCAACCGGCCGAATTCGCCGTCACCGTGAAAGAGATCAAGGTGAAGGACCTTCCCGAGCTGAACGACGACTTCGCCAAGGAGTTCGGCGACTTCGAGACCCTGGACGAGTTGAAGCTGAAACTGGCTGAATTCCAGCAGGCTCAGGAGGAGCGCCGCATCGAGAACGAGCTGCGCGAGCGCCTGACCAAGGTGCTGGTCGAGAAGAACGATCTGGAGATTCCCGAGGTGCTGGTGGATCGCCAGGCCGACCTGATGCTGGAGAGCACCAAACAGCGGCTCGCCTCCCAGAGGCTTTCCCTGGAAATGATGGGGCTCACCGACGAGGCATACAAGGTCCAGTTCCGGGACTCCGCCCGCGAGCAGGTGAAGGGGGCGATGCTGTTGGACGCGGTCGCCGAGAAGGAGTCGCTGGAGGTGAGCGAGGAGGATATCGCCGCTCAGGTGAAGGAGATCGCCGTCGGCACCAAACAGGATCCCGCGAAAGTGGCCAACCTCTACCAGACCAACGCGCGCGCCAAGGAGAACCTGGTGGCGCAGCTGAGGGAGGACAAGGCGCTGAAGTTCCTTTTGGAGCACGCCAAGGTGGTCGAACTTCCCAAGGACCAAATCAAGAACTAGGAGCGCCAAATGCTTGTACCGATAGTAGTGGAGCAGACCGGCCGCGGCGAGAGGTCCTACGACATCTATTCGCGCCTGCTGAAGGACAGGATCATCTTCCTGGGGGGCGGCATCGACGACACGGTCTCCAACCTGGTGATAGCGCAGTTGCTCTTCCTCGAGGCCGAGGACCCGGACAAGGACATCCATCTGTACATCAACTCCCCCGGCGGGGTGGTGACCGCCGGCATGGCGATCTACGACACCATGCGCTACATCAAGGCGCCGGTCTCCACCATCTGCATCGGGCAGGCGGCCTCCATGGGCGCCTTCCTGCTGTCGGGGGGGGAGAAGGGGAAGCGTTTTTCCCTCACCAACGCGCGCATCATGATCCACCAGCCGATCGGCGGCTTCCAGGGGCAGGCGACGGACATCCATATCCACGCCAAGGAGATCCTGCGCATGAAGGCCCAGTTGAACGAACTGTTGGCCGAGCACACCGGGCAGAGCGTGGAAAAGGTTGAAAACGACACCGAGCGCGACTATTTCATGTCGGGCGAAGAGGCGAAAAACTATGGCATCATTGACGCCATAGTGGCCAGAAACGTAGTATCCGGAGGTGCCAAGTGAGCAGAAGAGACGACCGTTCCGACACGCTGATCTGTTCCTTTTGCGGGAAGAGCCAGGAAGAGGTGAAGAAGCTTATCGCCGGGCCTACGGTCTACATCTGCGACGAGTGCATCGAACTTTGCAACGACATCATCGCCGAGGAATCGAAACTGGAGGACGCCTCGGGGACCGACGTCAGCAAGCTCCCCAAGCCCCAGGAGATCAAGGAAGTCCTCGACGAGTACGTGATCGGCCAGATGAGGGCCAAGAAGGTGCTGGCCGTGGCCGTCTACAACCACTACAAGCGGGTCGAGGCGATGACCAAGGCCGGCGAGGTGGAGATGCAGAAGAGCAACATCCTGCTCCTCGGCCCCACCGGCTCGGGCAAGACGCTCCTGGCCCAGACGCTGGCCCGCATACTCAAGGTCCCCTTCGCCATGGCGGACGCCACCAACCTGACCGAGGCGGGCTACGTCGGCGAGGACGTGGAAAACATCATCCTGACGCTCTTGCAGGCCGCCGACTACGACGTGGAGAAGGCCCAGAAGGGGATCATCTACATCGACGAGATCGACAAGATCGCCCGCAAGTCCGACTCCCCCTCCATCACGAGGGACGTCTCCGGCGAAGGGGTGCAGCAGGCCCTGCTGAAGATCATCGAGGGGACCGT
>CAIYDQ010000134.1 GCA_903925075.1 uncultured Geobacter sp. | reverse complement strand
GACGTTAACGACTTTTTTTTCGCGTTGACGCGGCAAAACGGAAATTCAATTCCCGGTTTGCCAGGTTATCGTCGTTTTCCCGGGGGTTAACTCGGAGCGGCCGCATTTCAAATCCTGAAACGAGACGTTAACGGCTTTTTTTTTCGCGTTGACGCGGCAAGACGGGAATTCAATTCCCGGTTTGGCAGGTTATTGTCGTTTTCCCGGGGGTTAACTCGGGGCGGCCGCATTTCAAATCCCGAAACGAGACGTTAACGGCTTTTTTTTCGCGTTGACGCGGCAAAACTGAAATTCAATTCCCTGTTTCCCAGGTTATCGTCGTTTTCCCGGGAGTTAACTCGGGGCCAGAGGGGGAAGCATATCAGATTATAAGATTCCTGCTGCCAAATGGATAGAAATCTATAATCTAATACGCGTCCCCCTGCCGCCCACGCGCGCCCCCCTGCCGCCCACGTTGGAACGTGGGATAGATGATAATAAGACCATCGCTGTCGCGGGTGATGGCCGTGTTGAAGGTGTCGCTGCCTGGCGGGTGAAAAGCTCGTAATAGCTCTCCCTCCCCCCGTCCCCCTCCCATAAAGGGAGAGGGAAAAATACGAGGCGCGGGCTTAACTTTAGCGGCAGTGGGGTCGAGGATGAGGTTCATTGCCTCTAGGACGAGAAACAAAAAAAAGGGGGGAATCTTGCGATCCCCCCGGGTGAAACTGTTTGAGCATTTCAGCTTTAGTTGTTGTAGGCGCTCTCGGAGTGTTGCGTCTGGTCGAGGCCCATGATCTCGTCTTCCTTCTCCACCCTGAGTCCGATGGTCTTCTCGATGGCAAAGGTGATGACGAAGGTGACTATCACGGCGTAGGCCGCCGCCGCGCCGACCGCGATCAACTGGGTGACGAACTGCTTGCCGTTGCCGGAGGTAAGGCCGGTGGCGCCGACGGTGGCGAAGACGCCGGTCAACAGGGCGCCGGTGGTGCCGCCGATGCCGTGCACGCCGAAGGCGTCAAGGGAGTCGTCGTACCTGAGCTTCGCCTTCATCATCACGCCGAGGTAGCAGACCAGGCCGCCGGCGATGCCCATCAGGATGGCCGCGCCGGGCTGCACGAAGCCGGCCGCGGGGGTGATCACCACCAGTCCGGCAACTACGCCAGACCCGAAACCAAGTGCCGAAGGCTTGCCGGCGTGGATCCACTCGGCGAACATCCAGGTAAGACCTGCCACCGCCGGAGCCAGCATGGTGGTGGTCATCGCCAGTCCGGCCAGGCCGCCGGAGGCGTCGGAGCAGTTGGGGCCGACGATGGCGGAGCCAGCGTTGAAACCGAACCAGCCGAACCAGAGGATGCCGACGCCGATCAGGGTCAGCGGCAGGCTGTGCGGCGCCATGCGCTCGTTGGGGAAACCGCGGCGCTTGCCGAGGAAGAACAGCACCACCAGGGCCGAGATACCGGAAGAGAGGTGCACGACGGTGCCGCCGGCAAAGTCGAGGGCACCCAGCTTGGCGAGCCAGCCGTCGCTCATCCAGACCCAGTGGGCCAGGGGATCGTACACCAGCGTGGTCCAGGCCAAGACGAAGATGCAGTAAGCCGAAAACTTGATGCGCTCGGCCAGGGCGCCGGAGACCAGGGCGACGGTGATCATGGCGAACATGCACTGGTACATGGAAAAGACGAACTCGGGGATGGAGCCGGGCTCGGTGGCGACGTTCTGGAACAGCGCGTAGACAGGGTTGCCGTCCTTGAAGGTGATCAGGCCGTTCAGCAGGGTCTTGCTGAAATTGCCCAACAGGCCGTGGCCGATGTCGGGCCCGAACGAGAGGGTGTAGCCGATCACCACCCATTGCACGCCGACGATCCCCATGGCGACGAAGGAGTGCATCATGGTGGAGAGCACGTTCTTCTGCCGCACCATGCCGCCGTAGAAGAGCGCCAAGCCGGGGATCATGAAGAGCACCAGGGCCGAGGACACCAGCATCCAGGCGGTGTCGCCGGTGTTCAGCACCGGGTCGACGTTCTTGGGAGCGGCAGGGGCGGCGGTGGCTGCGGCCGGAGCTGCGACGGCGGTGGCAGGAGCTGCGACGGCGGTGGCAGGAGCTGCGACGGCGGTGGCTGCAGCAGGTGCGGCGGTCGCGGCGGCAGGCGCCGCTTTTTCTTCAGCCTGGGCGGCCAACGGGGCGGCCAGCAGACAGGCGGCGAGTGCCATTTTGGAAAGTGCGATTGCGATTTTGCTGCCTTTGGCGCGAGCTTCGCCGACAGCTTCCCCAGCCTCAATTAAGATACCTCTTCGTACCATGACATTCTCCGTTGAAAGATTGAATTTTTTCAGCTTGAACAAAACCTCAAAAGGTTTAAATGGCCTCGTCGCCTTTCTCTCCCGTCCTGATCCTGACCGCGTCCTCCAACGGCATGACGAAAATCTTGCCGTCGCCGATCCTCCCCGTCTTGGCGGTGAGTTCGATGGCCGACACGACTTTGGCGACCAGTTCGTCGGCCACCGCTATCTCCAGTTTGACCTTGGGGATGAAATCGACCACGTACTCGGCCCCGCGGTACAGCTCCGTGTGCCCCTTCTGGCGACCGAATCCCTTGACTTCGCTGACCGTGATCCCCTCGATGCCGATCTCGTTCAGGGCGTCCTTCACTTCGTCCAGTTTGAATGGTTTTATGATTGCCTCTATAAGCTTCATCGCTTACCTCCCCCTCGTCGTTGATGTATTCCATCCTGTCGATTGCAGCCGGCGTGCCAATCGCATTTTAACGAAGTTTCGAGGGTTTGTCGGGACAGGGCGCGGATAGAGAGGCGGGCTGTGCTCAATTTTCGCGCAAGCCGCCCCCAAAATAAGCAGAGGGAACAGGGAAAGCGCCGCCCGGGGAAGCACCCCGGAGCGGCTGCCTGGATATGATTACTGGCGGGGCTTGGAGGAATAACCGCTGGAGAACGGCAACTGCCTCAGGTTGAATTCGGGATAGGCGGCCACGGCCACCTCGTACTGGTCCAGTCCCTCGCGCTCGATGTCGGCCGCGACCCGGATGCCCATCACCTTGTCGAGTATCTTGAAGAAGCAGTAGGAGACGCCAAAGACGAAAATGAGGTTAACCGCAATGCCTATCACTTGGGCAGCCAGTTGCCCGGAATCGCCGTAAAAAAGTCCCCGCACCGTCCCCTTGGCGCCGTTGAAGGCGTCGCCGTAGGTGCCGTCGGCGAAGAGCCCGACGGCGAGCACGCCCCAGATGCCGCAGACGCCGTGCACCGAAACCGCCCCGACCGGGTCGTCCACCTTCAGCACCCGCTCCACGAAGAAAACGCTCAGGCAGCAAAGGGCCCCGCCCAACCCGCCGATCAGCACGGCCGAGGCGGAGTTGACGAAGGCGCAGGGCGCGGTGATCGCCACCAGCCCGGCCAAAAGACCGTTGGCGCTCATGGTGAGGTCCGGTTTGCCGTACTTGAGCCACATGACCATCATGGCCACGAAGCCGCCCGCGGCGCTGGCCAGCATGGTGTTGACCGCCACCACTCCGATTCTCAGGTCGGTCGCGGCCAGGGTCGAGCCGGTGTTGAAGCCGAACCAGCCGAAGGCCAGAACCAGGGTGCCGACGATCGCCATCGGGATATGGTGCCCCGGAATCGGGTTGGGCGAGCCGTCCTTGTTGAACTTGCCGATGCGCGGTCCCAGCACGAGCGCCCCGGCCAGGGCCGCGACACCGCCGGTCATGTGCACCACCGAGGAGCCGGCGAAATCGACGTGGCCGTGCCCCAGCCCGAAATTGACGCCCAGTTGGGAGAGCCAGCCCCCTCCCCATACCCAGTTGGCGTAGAGCGGGTAGAGGATGCCGCACATCATGAAGCCGTAGACGACGAAAGCGGAAAACTTGAAGCGCTCGGCCATGGCGCCGGTCGGAATGGTGGCCGCCGTGTCCATGAAGACCATCTGAAACAGGAAGATGGTGAAGATGACCGAATCGTAACAATTGCCGGAGAGAAAGAAACCCTTGGTGCCGAACAGTCCGAAATCCTTGCCGAAGAGGTGCAGCGCGAATTCGCCGTTCAATGCCCCGCCTCCCCCAAGCGACGGCACACCCCCCACCCCGCCCATCTGCAGCGCGAAACCGCAGGCCCAATAGGCGAGCAGCCCTATGCAGTAGATCATCATGTTCATGGCCATGGTGTGGCTGGCGTTCTTGGCGCGGCAAAAACCGGTCTCCACCAGGGCGAAGCCCGTCTGCATGAACATCACCAGGAATCCGCACAAAAGGGTCCAAGCTACGTTGATGGCTACCTTGTTGTGCCCGGCCGCGTCCGCGACCTTGGCAGCCAGCGGCTCGGCGGCCGCCATCCGTTTCAGGTCCTCGGCGCTCGGCGCGCCCGGCGATTCGCCGACCAGATCGGCGGCGGTGCCGGTGTTGGCCCCGGAAGGATCGGCTTTGGGCGCAGCGACAGCGGCGGCAGGGGCGGCGGCGGGCGCCGGCTTGTCGTCGGCCGAAACCAGCGTTGCCAGCAGCAACACTACGACGAGCATGCCGCAGGCGGCGAAACATTTAGCGATAACCTTTTTCATTGCAGCCTCCTTTCCTCTCGGGCTCGCCGCGCAGTTGTTGCCGCCGCGACGCATGTCACATCTTTGGAACGAAAAAGACGCCCGGGAACCTTTTTTTATTTAGCCACCTCTGCCCCCACCTGAATCACCGCGCCTCCGGCGACTATGAAGGCGAGGCCGAGCCAGGTCGAGACCGGTATCGATTCCTTGAAGACGAAGCGGCCGGTAAGCACGCTGATCACGGCGAAGATGGCGACGTAGACCCCGAGCAGCCGGGAGAAATCCCATTTCACCGTGTTGACCACCATGCCGTAGCAGCCGAGCATGAGAAATCCCGAAACTATAAACCAGATCATGCTGCCGTGCAGCCCCTTGCGGATGGCGGCGTCGCCCCCCACCTCCAGGGCGGCCGCGGCGATGAACACAACCCAAGCAACCGTCGTCATCTTGAACTCTCCTTGAAATTGGTTTGACCGGCCAAGCGCTGCTCAGTGGGCCGTCCCGCGCCTGACGATCAGGAAGATCAACAGGGCCAGCACCCCCAGAGCCGCCGCCACGCCGAGCGCGATCCAGAGCGTCTTCTTCCCCTCCCCATGCTTCCAAGGGGAGGGCGACTTCAATTTATGGCAGCGACCGGTCAAGACGACCTGATCGAGGTGGTCCAGCTCGGCTTTCATGACGGCGATCGAGGCGAAGCGCCGCTTCGGTTCGCGTTCCATGGCGTGCAGGATGACCTCTTCCAGCGGCTCGGAAACCTTGGGGTTGCGCTTGCGCGGGGCCTCCGGGTCGCCGGTGACCCGGGCGTTCATGATCACGAACATGTTTTCGTTCTCGCTGGCGAAGGGGGGCGCCCCGGTCACCATCTCGTAGAGCATGGCGCCCAGGGAGTAGATGTCGGTCTGCTCGTCGCCGCGCTTCCCCTTCACCTGCTCGGGGGCCATGTAGTCGGGGGTGCCGACCGCCGGGGTGAAGCCGGCGAAGGTGAGCCTCCTCCCTTCGGCCGATTTGGCGATGCCGAAATCGAGGACGCGGATGGTGCCGTCGAAGCAGATCATGATGTTTTGCGGCTTCAGGTCGCGGTGCACGACGCGGTGCTCGTGCATGTGGGCGAGCGCGTCGCACATCCGGCTGGCGAGTTTCACCGCGTCCTTCTCCGGCATGGGACGGACGCTGTTCAAAAGGTGGGCCAGCGTGTAGCCGCGCACGTACTCGGTCACGATGTAGGGGCGGCTGCGGTACTCGACCGGGATGAACTTCAGGATGTAGGGGTGATTGAGCAGCAGCCCGATCTCTTCCTCGCGCTCGAAGCGCGAATAGAAGCCGGGGTCGCTCTCGAACTCCATGAACGGCACCTTGAGCGCCACGTCGCTCTTGGTCAGGAGGTCGGTGGCCTTGAAAATGGTCGCCATGCCGCTGCGGCTGATGGTCTCGGTGATGAAAAACCGGTCGTCCAGGGTCTGCCCCGGCTGCAGGTCGTAGCCGGTCGGCTCGGGGGGCGCCTCGTGGTACATGGGGACGCCCCGGTAGTAGGACATCTTCTCGACCTCGCTGATGCTCAGCACCTGGACGGAGAGGTTGTCGTCGGTGCCGCGGCTCTCGGCCAACGCCACCAACTGGCGGCAAGCCTGGGCGGGGGAAAGCCGCATGACGATCTCGGCGATCTCGCCGTCGGCCACGTGCGCGTAGAGGCCGTCGGAGCAAAGCACCACCCGGTCCCCCTTGAAGGCCGCGGTCTGCTCCACGTCCACCCGGATCACCGGGTCCTGCCCGACGCAGCGGGTAAGCACGGAGCGGTGCTCGCTGGTCTTCGCGTCCTGCTCGCTGATCAGGCCGAACTTCTGCTGCATGCCGACGTAGGAATGGTCCGTGGAGAGCTGCCTGATTTCCCCTTTCCTGACCAGATAGACGCGCGAGTCCCCCACGTTGCCCACCACGATCTCGTCGTTGCGCATGATCGCCAGGCAAAGGGTGGTGCCCATCCGGCTCTTGCCGTGGTTTTCCATCCCCTTGTCGTAGACGGCGAGGTTGGCCGCGTTGAACATGCGGGTCAAGAGCTGCTGGGCGGTTTCGTCCCCCTTGGCTTCGCGGAAGACGGCCAGCGAGGTCTCCACGGCCAGCCGGCTCGCCACTTCGCCGCGGTCCATGCCGCCGACCCCGTCGGCCAGCGCGGCCAGCGCTCCCAGGGAGCGTTTTTCCTCCTGGCTTTGCGGCTGCCAGAAGCCGACGAAGTCCTCGTTGTTGTCCCGGACCGGGCCGGGAGACGATAGTTCAGCGTAGGTAAGTTCCATGATGGCAGCACCTTAGCACGTTACTTGCCTGTTGCAAAGCTCGGGGAAGAAAAAGGCGGCCGCCTCTTGCAGGCGACCGCCTCGACCTGGTTGCAGGTGGCTCGGCCGGCGATCAGACCGTTTTCAGCCCGGACTTGCTGCTCAGCAGGATCTCTTTCCCTTTCTCCTTGCTGGTCTTCATGAAGTAGACGGCTCCGTAGATCCCCCACAACCCGCAGACTCCCAGCGCTATGTACGGCTCCTTCCAGCTCATGCCGGCGACCATGAACGGTCCGATCAGGTAGAAGAGCATGATGGCGAGGTTGGCCAAAAGCCCGAACACCGGGATCACCACGTGCTTGAAGCCGTTGAAGCTGTGGTGCTCCTTGAAGGCGACCATGGCGATCACGCAGGTCACCATGTAGAGCAGGAAGGTGCCGAAGTTGCTGACCAGGGTGACGATCAAGAGCGTGTTGGGGAGCTTCGTGTAGGTCTCCGGCGAGAAGATGCCGAAACTGTACCAGAAGTTGTGCTTGTCGAGCGCGGCGGGCGCGGAGGCCTGGCCTCCCATGTAGACGGATACGGTGACGATGCCGATGACGATGGAGATGATGGCCAGCGCCCAGATGGCGCGATGCGGCGACATGTTCTTGCCGTGCAGAAGGCCGAAGTGCGAGGCGACTTCCTCGTCGCGCCCCATGGCGTAGGTCACCCTGGCGCCGGTGGAGAGGCAGGAGAGCGTGGTGCCGATCAGCGCCAGGAACACGGTGAAGGCCTGCACCAGCATGAAGGCCTTGCCGGCTGCGGCGGAGCCGAAGAGCCAGGTGCCGGTGATCACCATCATGTCGCCCAGCGGAGCGCCGGAAGCGCCGGCCATCGGCATGGTGTAGCCGTTGTTGAGCATGTAGTTGGCGGCGAAGTACTCGATCAGATAGCAGACGGCACCCTGGATGACCAGCGACAGGAGCACGGCGCGGGGGACGTCCTTTTTCGGATTTTTCGCCTCATCCGCCATGGCGGTGACCGTCTCGAAGCCGACCAGGATCAGGATGGCGATGGCCGCCTGGATGAAGATGAAGTTGAAACTGTGCGGGCTAACCACCGACTTGGCGTCGGCGTGGTAATTGAAGGTCTGCACCCCCTTGTCGTCCTTGGTGATGGCGCCGGCGGCGGAGTAGTCGATGGTGAAGGGGGCCGCGAGCTTGGGGTCCTTGACGGGCTTGCCGTCCTTGTCGGCCCCGATCGGGTCGCCGTTCTTCTCGTCCTTCATGTCCTGCATCTGCATGACCGGCTTGCCGTCCTTGTCCAGGCTCGGCTTGCCGTCGACCAGCACCGGCTGCGGCACGCCCTTGTCGTCCTTTACCACCTCCTGCGCCACCTGGTAGCTCACGGCGACGCCGTTGGAGAGATGGTAGGCGGTGGAGCCCTGGGGATGCTGCGACCGGTAGCCTATGGCCATCACCGAGAAGACCAGCAGCGCCGAGATCTGCACGATGTTGATCACCACGTTTACCGCGGTGGTGCCGGAAACGCCGCGATAGGCGATATAGGCCACGCCGAGGGAGAAGATGACGCAGAAGAGCCACATGAAGATCGGGCTATTGTAGGTGCCGCTGAAGGTGTCGGGCCAGAACTGGTTCAAGAGATAGCCGCCGAGGATCGCCGTGACCCCCACCATGACCCCGGGATAGACCCAGTAGTACAGGTGGCTCGCCCAGCCGGTGGCGAACTTGGCGATGCGCGCGAATTTGAAGGCTTTGGTTTTGGAGAGGAAGGCCTGCTCCGCGTACAGGTACGACGAGCCCGGACCCGGGTAGAGTTTCGAGAGTTCGGCGTAGCTGTAGGCCGTGGCCAGGCAGAGCAGCAGGGCGAACAAGATGCCCCACCACATGTCGCTGCCCGCCATCGGCGCCCCGTAGAGCGATTGCATCTGGAAGGTAAGCCACAAAAAGGCTCCCGGCGCGATCAGCGCCATCGCGTTCATGGTGAGGCCGGTGAGCCCCAAGGTCCCCCTGGTTACAGCTGGTTGTTCGTTTGCCATTGTCACTCCTCCTTGATGGATAGGCTCGGTAAGGCTCCGATGCCCCCTTGTGTTTTCTTTCCTCGTCGAATAAAACGCCTGTGACAACCGATCAGAGCTGCGCTCCCCTTCCCGGGGATTTCAAAAAAAAAGACGCCAATTCATCGTCAGAGATGAAAAGGCGCCATTGCCTGTGCGAGCTCGAAGCTTGTGGGCACTTCGTCGTGCCTGGTTTGCCAACATGGTTGCATACGACGTGCCATTTTTCCAAGGGGGCGAAATAGCGCACAAATGCGGGGTCGATTGACCAGAGGAGAGCGGCCTGTGAAGCAGGAAGGTGAATAAAAGCGGCAGGCGTGACTAATTAATAGGCAGAAAGCGGCGTCAGGCCATTACCTCGAAGCACTCCCCCCTCCCATAAAGGGAAGGGGGAAGATACCAGGGCCGAGCTTGACTTGACGGCAATGGGGTTATGAGGAGGGGTAATCAGGTGGCGGCAGAGTCGGGCTCTAACATCGTTGCCGAGGGAAGATCGGCAGCGGCCGGTGTGGTCTGCGGTGGAGAGTCGAACAAGCCGGGAATCTCCTCGGGCGGCAGCGGGTGGCTGAACAGGTGCCCCTGGTAGAGGTCGCAGCCGTGCTCGACCAGGAAATCGAGCTGAGCCCGGGTCTCCACCCCCTCGGCGATCACCTGCAGCTTCAGGGTATGGGCCATCTCGATGGTGGCCAGCGTGATGGCGGCGTCGTCCGGATCGGTCACAATGTCGTTGACGAAACTGCGGTCGATCTTCAGGGCGTCCAGCGGGAAACGCTTCAGATAGGAGAGCGAGGAAAACCCGGTGCCGAAGTCGTCGATGGCGAGCCTCACCCCCATCTCCTTCAGGGCCAACAGCGCGTTCACCGTTTTCTCCGAGTGATCCATCAGCACCCCTTCGGTCAGTTCCAGCACCAAAAGCCTCGGGTCCAACCCGCTCTGCGCAAGGATGGCGCTGACCGTCGTCAGCAGCTCGTTTTTCATGAAATGCTGGCCGGAGATGTTCACCGACAGGGCAATCGGCGGCATCCCGGCGTCCAACCAACTCCGGTGCCGGCGGCAGGCGGTCAAAAGCACCCACTGGTCGATCTGCATGACCAGCCCGATTTCCTCGGCCAGCGGCAGGAAACGCTCCGGCTCCACCAATCCGAATTCGTCGCTTTGCCAACGCACCAGCGCCTCGACGCCGACGATCTCGCCGCTGCCGATCGACACCTGCGGCTGGTAATAGACGACGAACTCCTCCTCCTTGAGCGCCTTGTGCAGTTGGCTCTCCATCATGATCCGCTCCAGCGCCTTGGCGTTCATCGACTCGTCATAGATCTGGTAGCCGTTTCGCCCCTGCTCCTTGGCGTGGTACATGGCGCCGTCGGCGTTTCTGACCAACTCTCCGGCCGTGCAGGCGTCGAAGGGGTAGAGGCTGATGCCGATGCTGGTGGAGACGAATACCTCCTGCCCCTCCAGCGTGTAGGGGAGCGAAACCGCCTCCAGGATGCGTCTGGCCACCTTGGCGACGTCCTGGAAATGTTCGATGTCGGAGAGCATGATGGTGAATTCGTCTCCCCCCAGGCGCGAGACCAGCGACGGCGGGCCGTCCTCCTCGGCCCTGGCCAGGCAGTCGCTCCTGCGCACGCAGCGCAACAGCCGTTCCGCCACGTCTTGTAACAGCAGGTCGCCGACGCCGTGCCCCATAGTGTCGTTCACCAGTTTGAAACGGTCCAGGTCGAGGAAGAGCACCGCCAGCATCCGATCGTTTCGGTTGGCGAAGACCAGCGCCTGCTCCAGCTGCTGCAAAAAGAAGCGGCGATTGGGGAGCCCGGTCAGGGCATCGTAGTAGGCGAGCAGTCTGATCTGTTCCTCGGCGCGCTTTCTCTCGGTGATGTCCTGGACGGTGCCGGTGAGGCAGACCGAGGCGCCGCCTTCGTCCAGGAGCGCGGCTACCTCGGCGTGCAGGGTGCGCTCCTCCTGGTCGGCCAAAACGATCCGGTAGTCGAAGCTGGAGGGGGAGCGCCCGGCAATGGCATCGTCGATAAAGCCTTGCACCAAGCCGCGATCCAGATGGTGCACCGGATCCAGGATCGGGTTGCCCCCCCGCTGGCCGTTGGGACAGCAGAGGCTGTAGACCTCTTCGGAGCAGCGGATCTCGCCGCTGGCCAGGTCCCACTCCCAGGAACCCAGGTGGGCCAGGCTCTGGGCGTGGGCAAGGCCGGCCCGGCTCTCGCGCAGTTGCTCCATGGCGCCGCTTGCCCGCAGCATGTAGCTCACCCGGTAGCGCAGGATGTGCCAATTGATCGGCTTGGTGATGAAATCGGTGGCCCCGGCCCGGTAGGCGCACTCGATCGATTCGACATCGTCCAGGCCGGTCATCATCAGCACCGGCGTGTCGCGGCCGAAATCGGTGCCCCGGATGGCGCTGCACACGGAGAAACCGTCGATGCCCGGCATCACCACGTCCAACAGCACGATGTCGGGGACCTTCTCCTCGAACGCTTCCAAAGCCTGTTCGCCGCTCTCCGCATCCCAAACGGTAAAGCCTGAGAACTCCAGGGTTTCCCTGGCTAACAGACGGACCGCATGGTCGTCGTCGACCACCATGACCAGCGGAGTGCCCCTTCTCGATTTCCTGTTCAGCATGGCGTGTCTCCTTGCAGGGCGTCCCTGACCAGCCGATATTCCTCTTCCACCTTGATGAGCAACGGCAAAGCGCCCTGAGTCGAGCCGGCGCGGCCGAGGGTCTCCAGCTCCAAGCAGACGTCCGCCAGCTTCAGGGCGCCGAGATTCGCGCTGCTCGACTTGAAACTATGGGCCGCGGCCTTGAGTTTCTCCGCGTCGCCGCCCGATTCGGCCTCCCGCATGGTCTGCAGCAAGGTGGGCGTGCTGGCCAGATAGAGGTCGATCACCTTGCGCAGCACCTCCATCCCCCTGTTGCCGGGGAGCTGCCGTATCATTTCCAACGCGCCGGTCATCTTGTCGCGAGAGATGACATCGGCGGTTGTCGCTGAGGCGGATGTGGCTAAAGCCGCTTCGGCGGTTGCGGCTAGGGTTGCGGTGGCCGAGGCGACGGTTCCGGCTGTGGCGGCTGTCGGAGGCGCAACGCCCTCGCCGGAGCCCAGATGCCGGCCGATGACGCCGGCGAGCTCCTGACGCGTGAAGGGCTTGGAAAGATAGTCGTCGGCACCGGAGGCGAGGCAGGCCATACGATCGCCTTTCATGGCGTAGGCGGTGAGGGCGATGATGGGAAGACGGCGGCGAGGTCCGCCGGCAGTCTCCGGTTGCTCCGACTCCTCCCAAGCTCTGATGCTTCGGGTGGCCTCGAGCCCGTCCATCACCGGCATCCCGCAATCCATAAAGACCAGGTCGTAGGGGGCGCTCTGCACCGCCTGCAGAGCGAGCAGGCCGTTTTCCACCAGTTCGACCAGACAGCCCAGACTCTGCAACAGTTCGCGGCCCACTTCCTGATTCACCGGGTTGTCCTCGACCAACAGCACTTTCGGGGAGCGCCCGAGCGGCTGGTCGCTGTAGCACCCCTCCTCGCCGGAGGCCGGAGTCATGCCGAGGGCGCGGAGCAAAGCCCAGTACAGCCCATGTTGGCGCAACGATTTTTTAAAGAACACGAACACGCCCATTTCTTTGGCGCGCAGGTGCTGTTCGCCGAAATCGGCGTCGGCCAGGAGCATCATCCGCAGCGCGCGTCCGGTCGGGATGGTCTTGATGGTGGCGGCCAGTTCGATGCCGTCGGCGCCGGCCAGCCGTTGGCCGATCACGGCCAGGTCAAAGGGAGCGGCGAGCAGCCGATCCAAAGCGCCGGCCGCGTCCTCCGCATAGGCCGCCTCTATCCCCCAGCCGGTCAGTTGGCTCGACAGGCTGACCCGCAAGGGAGCGTCGTCCAAGGCGAGCAGCACCTTCTTGCCGCGCAAAAGCACGCTGCAACAGCGCTCCGGCCACAGCCACTCGTGCTCGAAAAGCGGCTGCAGCCGGACGGTGAAGGAAAAGGTGGATCCTTTGCCCGGTACGCTTGTTAACGCCAACGCCCCACCCATCAACGCAATGAGCTGCCTGACGATGGCCAGTCCCAACCCGGTGCCGCCGTACTTGCGGGTCATCGACTGGTCCGCCTGAACGAATTTGTTGAAGATGCGGGTGCGAGCCTCAGGGGTGATGCCGATGCCCGTGTCGCTGACGCTGATGCGCACCAGGTTCGGCTGGCAATCCATCAGCACCTCCAGCCTCACCGAACCCTCGCCGGTGAACTTCACCGCGTTGCCGATCAGGTTCACCATCACCTGGCGCAGGCGCCCGGGATCGCCCATGAAGGAGCGCGGCACCTCGGCGGCGACCCGGCAGGCAAGCTCCAGTCCCTTCTTGTCGGCGTCCGGTCCGAACATCTCCACCGTTTCCGCCACCAGTTCGTGCAGGTCGAACGGAATCGACTCCAACTCCATCCTCCCCGCTTCGATCTTTGAAAAATCGAGGATATCGTTGATGATCCCCAAAAGCGCCTCGCCCGAGTGCCTGACCCTCTCCACGTAGCGCGACTGCTTCTTGCTCAGTTCGCTCTCCTGCAGCAGCTCGGTCATGCCCAGCACCCCGCAGATCGGGGTGCGTATCTCGTGGCTCATCTGCGCCAGGAAGTCCGATTTGGCGCGGCTGGCCGACTGCGCCGCCTGCATCGCGCGCCGCACCTCTTCCAGGCTGTCCGCCAGTTGCCGGTTCACCTTGGACAGCTCGCGCGTCCTCTGCGCCACCTCGATCTCCAACTCCTCGGAGTGCAGGGCAAGCCGCTCGTCCCTGATCGAGATCTCGGCCAGCATGTCGTTGAAGCAATCGAAGAGAGCTCCGATTTCGTCGTCGCTCCAGCTCTTCACCCTGACCAGGTAGTCCTTGCTGCGGGACACGAGTTCCATCTTGCGGGTCAAATCGTCGATCGGGTCCGAGATGAGCCACTTGATGCGCAGACAGAGCAGCCGGCAGAGCACAGTCAAACCGGCGGCGGCGACAAACAGCAGCGAGCAGACCAGAGACCATGAGAAGGGAGGCTCCGGCTCGTTGCCGTTGCCCAGCCAGCGGGAGCAGACGAAGCCGCCCGCGACCGTCAGCAACAGCAGGCTGTTGCCGCCGATCAGCAACCTCGACAGTTTCGCTTCGATGGTGTTTCTACCCGGCAGTCGACCCGTCACAGCATCCCCCTTCGCCGCTTGATCCGACTCTGTTCAAGGATTGCTTCCCAAAGACCCCGTTTTTTCAGCGAGCGCGACCTACTCATGATGAACGCCGCAAGCCGTCCTAATCCTGGCTCCGGGCACGAAGTTAAAACTCTACAATAATTTATTTTGTTATCAAGGTTTCAGCGAAGGGAAGCGTCTGCGGCAAGGGAAAGGAAATTGGCCAAGATACGGCCGGAGGCTAAGCGGAAGGGAGCTTCGTTGGCAAGGAACGCGCCGAGGAAGTCGGCAGGGGGCGTGGCCATGCCGCCCCAGTCGGCGACGATGGCGCGGTCCACTTCGGGGTGGAACTGCAGGCCGTAGGCGTGCGTCCCCAAACGAAAGGCCTGCGCCGGGCAAGCGGCGGAAGTCGCCAGCAAGGTGCCGCCCGGAGGGACGCTGAAGCTGTCGTTGTGGAGCTGGAAGGTGAAAAAGGGGGACGGCACCCCGTGGAAAAGCGGGTCCAACGCCCCCTGCGGGCTCAAATCCACCCGGCAGACTCCCTGTTCGCGGTGCCGCGAGGGGGAACTTACCAGGCCGCCGGCCACCTGCGCCAGCAACTGTCCCCCCAGGCAGATCCCCAAAACAGGGAGGTCCGCGTGCAGCGCCTCGCCCAGGAACAAGCGGACGCGCTCCAGGTAGGGAAAGGAGCCGGTGTCGTGGACCCCCATTTCTCCGCCCAAAACGACGGCCCCGGTCAGACCGCCCGGGGCGGGGAAAGCCTCCTCGCCGTAGGAGGCGATCACCCGGAACGGGTGGCCCGAGGAGGCGAGCACCCCGGTCAAGCCGCCGGGGGGGCATTGCGGATCGTTTTGAAGGATGACAAACATGCCGAAACTCCTTTGCCTACCGCAGGCTGAGCTCGCCCGCCGGGCCGAAGAGCAGCGGCGAGTCGGGAAAGTCGGCGGCGGATAGCCTCTGCATCAGGCGCTGGGCCAGCCTTTTCGGATCCGGGCACGGGCCGGAGAGCTCCCGTTGCCGGAAGGAATGAATGGAGCCCCCGATAAAGGCGCCGTCCGGCGCGAGTTCCACCGTCAAAAGCGGCGCGTAGCCGCTCTCCCGCTCCACGCTGACCCCTGCGTAGGTGGCGAAATTTCCCAGGCTGTAGGCGATCAACCGGCCGCGGTACAGCTCCAGGGCCCGCGGGACGTGGGGGCCGTGGGCGACCACCAGGTCGGCGCCGCGGTCGACGGCGTCGTGGGCGAAGCGCAGCAGGTCGCCGCGCGGCTCGTTCAGGTAGCGCTCCATGCCGGGGACCACGTGCAGCGCGCCGCGCCCCTCGGCGCCGGCATGCACCGACAGGATCAACACGTCGTAGCGCTTCGCGGCCCGGGCGATCTCCTCCAGCGCCTTTGCCGGATAGACGATGGAGCGCGGCGGGGCGCCGAAAGAGAGCGAGATTATCCCGACCCTGACGCCGCGCACCTCGAATTCGGCGATCTCGCCGCTCTTGCTGGAGAAGGCGACGCCGGCCCGGCGCAGCGCCTCCTTGGTGGAGGCGAACCCCTCCCTGCCGAAATCCAGGGCGTGGTTGTTGGCAAGCGAAACCATGGAGAGGCCGGCCGCTTTGAGGTTGAAGGCGTAGACAGGGGGGGATCTGAAAAGATAGCTTCTGCCGCTGACGGCGATCTTGGCGGGCTCGCCGTCCTCCACAAGAGGTCCCTCCAGGTTGGCCATGGCGATGTCGCACCCCTTGAAGATCGGGGCGGCTGCGGCGAGCAGCCGGCGGCCGCCGTCGCGCGGGAGCCTTGGTGAAGGAAAATCGCTCCCCATCATGACGTCGCCGACCGCGGCCACGCTGATCCCGGCCGCCTCGGCCGCCAGCGGGGAGAGCGACAGGAGCAAAACAAAGGCGGCAAGAATGAAGCGGCCTAGAGGGGCGATGCCGGTCAAGCCTTGGCCGCGCGCAGCGCCTCGGCCAGCACCTCGGCGACGTCCCTCACCCGCACCTGGCCGGCGCCCCTGTCCTTCAAGCCGTCCTCCATCATGGTCATGCAATAGGGGCAGGCGACGCAGACCGTATCGGGCGCGCCCAGCAGCGCCTCGTCGACCCGGGTGTGGTTCACCCGGTCGCCGATGAATTCCTCCATCCACATGCGCCCGCCGCCGGCGCCGCAGCAGAAGGAATTCTCCCGATGGCGGCCAAGCTCCTGCGGCGCCTGGCCGGTGGCCGCCTCTATCAGCGCGCGGGGCGCATCGAAGACGCCGTTATGCCGCCCAAGGTAACAGGGGTCGTGGTAGGAGATCTTGCCCAGCGCCAGCTCTGCGTTACCAAGTTCGAGGCGACCATCCTGCAAAAGCCCGGCGATCAACTCGGTATGGTGCATCACCTCCAGCTCCAGGCCGTACTGCCGGTAGTCGTTCTTCAGCGTGGTCAGGCAGTGCGGGCAGAGGGTGATCACCTTGGCTACGCCGCGCTCGCGGAACAGCTCGACGTTCTCCCTGGCCATGCGGTCGAAGACGAACTCGTTGCCGAGCCTTCTCAGACTGTCGCCGCAGCACTTCTCGTCCTTGCCCAGAATCCCCCAGGAGACCCCCGCCGCGTTCAGCACCGTGGCCAGCGCCACCGTGACCTGCTTTGCCCGGGAGTCGAAGGAGCCGGCGCAGCCGACGTAGAGCAGATACTCGGTCTCCCCCGCGACGAAGGGGCGCACCGGCATGGTGGAGACCCATTTGCTCCTCTCGCCCGGGGCGATCCCCCAGGGATTGGATCTCTGTTCCATGTTCTCGAACAGGTTCAAAAGCTCCTCGGGGAAGCGCGATTCCGTCTCCACCAGGTGCCTGCGCATCTTGACGATCTTCGGCATCTGCTCGATCAGCACCGGGCACGCCTGCATGCAGGCACCGCAGGTGGTGCAGGCCCAGATGGCGTCCTCGGTGTTGGTCCCCTCCCCCTCCGGGCCGATCAGCGGCAGCGTCCCTTTCCTCCCCTCCCTGAGAGCCGGGCCGTTTTCCAACAGGTTCACCTTGATGGCGTGCACGATCTGGCGCGGGTTCAGCGGCTTGCCGGTATTGGTGGCCGGGCAGGCGTCCTGGCAGCGGCCGCATTCGGTGCAACTGTAGGAGTCGAAGAGGTCCTTCCAGGTGAAGCGCTCCACGCTCCCCACCCCGTAAAGCTCGCCCTTGGCGAAGTGTTCCCGCGGCTGGGTGTTCGGCCAATCCAGACTCGCCAGGTAGCAATTGGGGATGGCGGTCAGGATATGCATGTGTTTGCTGTGGGGGAGAAAGCAGATGAAAGCCAGCAGCACCGCCGCGTGCAGCCACCATAAAGAGAGCGTGAGCGCCGCGAGGTAGGGCGCGTTGGGCGCGAAGAGGCCGGCCAGCATGCGGGAGACCGGCATCGCGGAGGCGGCGGGCTCGCCTCCTTGAGCGATGATCGCCGCGTGCATGCCGAGGTAGGCGACCATCAGCAGGGCGATGAAGGAGAGGATCAGAAACGCCTCGGGGCTGCGCGCCTTGACATAGAGGCTGTCCAGATAGGGGGGCTTGAAGAAGATCCTGCGGCAAAAAGAAAAGGCGATGGCCGCCAGCGTCAGGACCGACACCAGGTCGAAGGCGGTCAGCAGGGCGTGGTGCGCCCACTGGGGGAGCAGTTCCAGCCGCACCGACTGAAAGACCCCATTCAACAGGAATTCCCCGTTGGCCACGGCCAGGATCAGAAAAGACCAGAAGATCACGAAGTGATTAAGTCCGAAAGGTTTTCGGATCACGCGCAACTGGCCGAAGGCGTAAACCAGCATCTCCTGAAGACGACGCAGCGGTTGGTCCAGCCTTTGTTCCGGTTGCCCCAAGAGAACCAGCGAGAAACGGCGGTAGACGCTCCAGCAGAAAAAGGCGAGCGAGGCCACTAGCAGCGGCGTAAAGAGTGCGGGGTGCGGCATCATGTGGGACCTCTCGAACGAAGCGCGGCGCTGCCGCGGGAAAAACCGGGGGCGAAGACAAGCTTCGCCCGTGCGGCTATTGTGGTTAAGTAATTACTTCAGCGAAGAGCGGCGCCGGTCGTTTTTCCTCTACGACGCCTTCGACGCGCCGGACCTGGCCGCCTTGAGCGCCTTCAGCTTGCCGGTCAGCGCCGGAATGACCCTGAACAGATCGCCGACGATCCCGTAATTGGCCACCTGGAAGATCGGGGCCTCCGGATCGCGGTTGATGGCGATCACCACGTCGGAGTCCTGCATTCCGACCAGGTGCTGGATGGCGCCGGAAATGCCGCAGGCGATGTAGACTTTCGGGCGCACAGTCTTGCCCGTCTGCCCTACCTGCCGGTCGGGAGGCATCCATCCCGCATCGACCGCACTCCTGGAGGCGCCAACCACGCCGCCCAAGACCTCGGCCAGTTCCTGCAGCATGGCGAAGTTTTCCTTCCCCATCATCCCCCTGCCTCCCGAGATGATGAAGTCGGCGCCGGCGATGTCCACGTCCGCCCCGCCGCCGTCCATCAAGATCTGCAGCACCTTGACGTGGATCTCCTCCTCGGTCACCGGCACGGCTTCGCTGAAGATCGCCCCCGTCGCGGCGGGGTCGAAGGCGGGCATCGGCATCACGTGCGGCCGGACCGTCGACATCTGCGGCCGGAATTTGTCGCAGACGATGGTCGCCATGATGTTGCCGCCGAAAGCGGGCCTGGTCTGCAGCAGGTTCCCTTTGTCGTCGATGGAAAGGCCGGTGCAGTCGGCGGTGAGACCGGTAGCGAGCTTGGTGGCCACCACTCCGGCCAGATCGCGTCCCAGGCCGGTGGCGCCCATCAGGATCACCTCCGGGCGGTACTTTGCGACCAGAGCGCAGACCCCGCGCTGGTAGGCCTCGGTCCGGTAGTGTCGCAGCACCGGCGCATCCATCAGGTAGACCTGCCCCGCGCCGTATCCTATGGCCTGGTGGGCCAACTTTTCCACGTCGTCGCCCATGACTACCGCGGCTAGCGGACAGTCGCGGGCGAGCGCCAGTTCCTTCCCTTTGCCGAGCAGCTCCCAGGAAACCTTGGCGGGTTCCCCTTCGGTCTGTTCGATAAAGACCCAAACCCCGCGATAGACCGCCAGCCGTTTTCTGAGCGCCGCCTCCTCGGCATCCTCCTCCGGGACTTCGGCGGCCGAGGAAGCCGAACCGGCCAGTTCCTCAAGGATGCGGAGCTCTTCCGGCGTGAAGGACATTTGCAGCGCCTGCACGGGGCAGACCTTGACGCATTTGACGCAACCGATGCAGCGAGAGGCGTCGATGATCGGCTCGCCGGCGTCGTTCATCTGTATGGCATCGACCGGGCAGACGCTCTGGCAGCGAGCTCCGCAAGCAATGCACTTGTCCTCCAAAAGCGAGGCTTTACCGCGTGGTTTCTTCGGAGGTTTCACAGCTTCGGTCATGAAAGGTCCCTTTTTATATGCGTTCTACGTTCAGATTCTACGTTCTACGTTGCAGGTTCCACGTTCAATGGTCCTGGTTATTGTCGCCTTTAGCCTTTAGCCCTTCGCCGGTTCGCCTTGTCCTACAACGCCAACAGATCCTTCTCCAGCATTTTGTCGATCAGCAGTTGCGCGGCCCCTTCCGGGTCGCTGACGCCATCTCCCAACATCTCGCCCAATGAGCGCTGCGGCGAGAAGATCCGGCTCACCCAGGTGGGAGAGCCCTTGAGGCCGATGCTGTTCACGTCGAGTTGCAGGACGCTGTTGTCCCAAAGCTCCACCTGCGCATCGGCAGCGTCAAGACGCATCGACACCGACGGATAGCGCGGCCGATTCAGTTCGCGCACCACGGTGAGCAAGACCGGCAAGGGCGCCTCCACCTCCTCGTGCCTTCCCTCCAACTTCCGGCGCACCCGGATCTTGCGCTGGGAGAGGTCGAGTTCCTCCACGCGATCCACCAGCGTGAGCTGGCAAAAGTCGAGGCGGGTCGCTATCCCCGGACCGACCTGGGCCGTGTCGCCGTCGATGGTCTGCTTGCCGCAGATGACCACGCCAACTTCTTCCTCCTGAGCAAGCAGCTCGATGGCGGCCGCCAACACCTTGCTCGTGGCCAGGGTGTCCGCGCCGCCAAAGGCCCGGTCCGAGAGCAGTATCGCCCGGTCGACCCCCAAGGCCAGCGCCTTTCTGAGCGTCGCCTCGGCATTGGGCGGCCCCATGGAGATCGCGGCCACGCGAAACCCGAAATGGTCCTTGAGCTTCAGAGCTTCCTCGACCGCATGGGTGTCGTAAGGATTGACGATGAAGGGGACTCCCTCACGGATCAGTGTATTGGTGACCGGGTCGATCTGCACCTGGGTCGTGTCCGGGACCTGTTTTACGCATACCACTACCAACATGAGAACCTCGGGGGTTTGTTTGATGTTTTCAACCTACCTGAATATCTTGTAAAAAGTGTTGACCTAGATCAAAGGACAGCAATCGAAAGAGAGCAGCGGACCATCCGCAGGGGACGCCGCAAGGGTCGCCCCCCTGAAGAAGGCCGCCACCATCCAGCTCGCCAGTTCCCGCTTGCATTTTGCCGACCGATCTTCTACCATTCCGATGCTTGACCTGCGATAAAGAACCACCGAAGTTGGCGGAGATAGATGTCCGACAAACATATCGAAAAATCCTTCCTCTACCTGGTCCTGATATCCGTCCTGCTGCATGTGGCCGTCTTTGGCGTTTTCTCGCTTATTCCGCCGGACCCTCAACGGCTCCCCAAAGATACCACCGAGGTGGAATTGAAAGACCTCCCGGAGCCGCCCCCCGTGGTCCCGAAACCCAAACCTAAGCCTAAGCCCAAGCCTGAACCGAAAACAGCGCCAAAACCCATGCCCATACCGCCACTCAGGACGGCGCTGGTTCCGCTCCTGAGGGAGCCGATACTGCCACCGTTGAAAAGCGTGCCTACCGCAAAAAAAGAAGCGGCGCCAAAAGCGGAGAGCAAAATAGATCGGATCGTGCAGAGCAAAGCCGCCCCCAATCTGCCGGGGAAAACAGAGCCTCCGCAGGAAGCCAGATCGCTGGGCAAAACGGATTCCCTTTTCCACACCCCGGAAACAGGGGGAACTGAAGCTTCGCGCGGCGAGGGCATCCCTAAAATCCAGAGAGGGACCAAGAGCGACTTGGCGAAGCTCTTTCCAAGCGGGCGAAGTATGGCAAAAATGGAGGAAAACTTCAGGAAAAAATACCAGGATGTGGAACAAGGCGACACTAGGTTAATGGATACCGATGACCCCGATATCGGATCTTTTTCCCGCCGTTTCGTACATTCCCTGGAAGAACGGCTCAATGCCATCGATCCCTTCACGAGAAAAGGCCGGGGAGAAACTGTTTTAAATATCACCTTTAAAAGAGACGGGACGATAGAAAATATAAAAATTCTTTACTCAAGCGGGAACAAGTCGCTCGAGGATCTCGCCATTCAGGCATCACGCTCAACCAGTTTCATAGGCCCCCTGCCGAGAAGATGGACTCATGACGTTCTAAACCTTGTCTGCTCGTTCACCATCGATCACGACGGAATAGGAGCACGCTGGGGAGTCGTGGAACGATAGCTGAAAAACCGGATCTGGAGTTGGCCTCTGCCGATCTAGTCGCCAGGCTAGCAGCCAAGCCGCTCCCTGAGGAAGGCCTCGAAAGCGCCGTTGAACTCCTCCCTTTTGAGCGCCATATCCACCGTCGCCTTCAGAAAGCCCAACTTGTCTCCGCAGTCGTGGCGCACCCCCTCGAATCGGCAACCGTAGATGGACGACTCCAGCGCCAGTTTCTTGATGGCGTCGGTCAACTGAATCTCCCCGCCTTTGCCCGGCTCCTGTCCTTCCAGATGCGCGAAAATGCCGGGAGTTAGCACGTAGCGGCCGATGATGGCCAGGTCCGACGGCGCCTCGCTTCTGGCGGGCTTCTCCACCAGGTCGAGCACCCGGTAGACCCGGTCGGCCAGATGCTCGGCGCGCACGCAGCCGTAGGAAGAGATGTTCTCCATCGGCACCTGCTCCAGGGCGAGCACCGGGCAGCCGTACTGCTCATAGACTTCGAGGAGTTGGGAGAGGCACGGTTGCCGCGAGTCGATGATGTCGTCTCCCAGCAGCACGGCAAAGGGCTCGTCGCCCACGAAATCCTTGGCGCACTGGATCGCGTGCCCAAGCCCCAGCGCCTCCTTCTGCCTGACGAAGAAGATGTTCGCCATCTCGGCGATCTCTCGCACCTGGTGCAGTTCCAGGTCCTTTCCCTTGTCATAGAGCAAAGACTCCAGCTCGAAGGCGATGTCGAAATGATCTTCTATCGCCCTCTTACCGCGCCCGGTGACGAACAGGATCTGCTCGATGCCGGAGGCGACCGCCTCCTCGACCACGTACTGCACCAGCGGCTTGTCGATGAGCGGCAGCATCTCTTTGGGGGTCGACTTGGTGGCCGGCAGGAACCTGGTTCCTAGCCCCGCAACCGGGAAAACGGCCTTTTTCACCCGCATGGTTTGGCACTCCTCGCAAAGCGTGCTCAGCCGGCATCCATTCAGCACCATCAGGACAACGATTAGCAGGGTCGAAGGGGATGGCGCGCAGGGCGAACACAAGGTTCGCCCCTACCGATTGAGGGCCATCCCCCGACTATTTGGCCCTTCGTTTGGCGGACTGCACGGTGTTTTGCAGCAGCATGGTGATGGTCATGGGCCCCACTCCGCCGGGGACCGGAGTGATGGCGGAGGCGCGCTCGCTGGCCGCCGCGTACTCGACGTCGCCCACCAGCTTCTTCTCGCCCACGCGGTTCACGCCGACGTCGATCACCACGGCTCCTTCCTTGATCCAGGCGCCCTTGATCATCTCGGGCACGCCGACCGCCGCGATCAGCACGTCCGCCTGCCCGACCTTGGCGGCCAGATCCCTGGTCTTCGAGTGGCAGAGCGTCACCGTGGCGTTTTGCTGCAGGCACATGAAGGCCACCGGCTTGCCGACGATGTTGGAGCGGCCGACTACGACCACCTCTTTGCCGGAGAGATCGACCCCCGTTTCCTTCAGCATCACCATCACGCCGTAGGGGGTGCAGGGCTGGAACAGCGGCTTGCCGATCACCAGGCGGCCGACGTTGTAGGGGTGAAAGCCGTCGGCGTCCTTCTCGGGGGAGATCGCCTCCAGCACTCGGTCTGTGTTGATTTGCTTGGGAAGCGGCAACTGCACCAGGATGCCGTCGATCTTGGGATCCGCGTTCAGCTTGCCGATCAGTTCCAGCAGTTCGGCCTCTCCGGTTTCGGCCGGCAGCTTGTACTCGTCCGAGAAGATGCCGACATCCGCGCAGGCCTTCTCCTTCATGGAAACGTACACCTTGCTGGCCGCATCCTCCCCGACCAGCACCACGGCAAGACCGGGAACGATCCCCTTGGCCTTCAACTCCGCCGCTTCCGCGCTGATTTCGCCGCGGATCTTCGCCGCTATCGCCTTGCCGTCGATAATCTTTGCCATTTGCTTGCACCCCTCTTGACTGTCGGCATGATGTCATTCGCCCCCGGCGCCGACGTTAACGCCAAGGCCGGAGATGCGAGAAATTGAAAGTAGAAATAATAGGTAACAGCTTGGAAATTGTAAAGAGCTTTACCGGAAAACGACCAAAAAAAAACCCCCGTTTCCGGGGGTGTGTGCGGCATCTCAGGATGCGGATGGACATCCGGCGCAGCTTCCGCCCGATGCGCAGGGGGTCGGGGCGCTGGCTTTCGTGCTGCCGTAGCCGTCGCCGTACCACCCTTGGCCCTTGAGCGCAAAGCCGGATTGTGAGATCAGTTTCTCAACCTCGCCGCCGCAGGAGGGGCAGACGGAGGCCGGGGGATCGGAAAATTTTTGGCGCAACTCAAAGGCGTTGCTGCAGCTTTTGCACTGGTACTCGTAAAGTGGCATCGCTTGTACTACCTCCTGTCAGTCGGTAAGGCACGTAATCAGCTCTCGAACAGCTAGCAGCTCTCGAACAGCTCTAATATAAGTATGCCCCCGGATTTTGTCAAGGGGCAACCTCCAGGCTCTTGGTCATGGCGAAGAGCAGCCGCGAGCGGTAAATGACGCCGACCACCCTCTTGCCGTCCACCACCGGGACCCGCTGGAAGCGGTGGGTCAAAAACAGCTCGATCACGTCGCTTACCAGCGCGTCCTGGGTGACCGAGATCGGTTGGTGCTCCATCACGGCGGAAATGGGGAGGTCCTTGATCCTGTCGCAGAGCGAGGCGAAGAAGGCTTCGTCCGTGCCGCTCGTGGCCGCGCCGTCCAGAAGCGCCGTGATGATGCTCAGGGGGGTGAGGATACCGGCCAGCCCTCCCCTTTCGTTGAGCACGATCAGCCCCGGCGCCGCGTTCATGAAACTCTCGTCGCCGAAGTTGCTCTTCAACATGCGCACGGCTTCGGCCACTGAAGTCCGCACCGAAACGGTCGGCACGTCCGTCACCATGATGTCTCTAGCGTTCATTAATGATCCTCACTCCTGGTCGATGTTGAATGCGCTAAGCAGCGCGGCCGGCTCCATCCCCGCCACCGTGACCACCTTGTGCCTGGACTTGGCGCCCGACTTGATGGCGACCCTCGATTTGGCGATCCCCAACGCCTTGGCGATCAACTCGACGCACTGCTTGTTGGCGGCGTCTTCCACCGGCGGCGAGGTGAGCCTCAGCTTCAGTTCTCCGTCCTTGGGGCCGCAGATCTCGCAGCGCGACGCCCTGGGCTGGACATGGGCGGTGAAGAGCACCCCTTCCGGCGTCTGGGTGACGCGCAAAGCCCCATCACTCATTGCCGAGGTTCAACAGCTTGTAGTAGGTGTCGAGCATCCCCTTGAAACCCGACTCGAACTGCACCTTCTCCCGCCTGAGTTCCTGAATCTGGCCGCTCAACTCCACCAGCTTCTTCTCGGCGTCGGCCAGTATCCGCTCGCCCTTGAGTTCCGCCTCCGAGACCACCAGTTGCGCCTCTTTTTGGGCGTTGGCCTTCATCTCCTCGGTGATGCGCTGGGCGGCGAGCATGGTCTCGCGCAGTTGCGCCTCGCGCGCCTCCATCTCGGCGATCGCCGTGGCGTTGCGGCTGAGCCGCGCCTTCAACTCGTCGTTTTCGCGCAGCAATTCTTCCATCTCGCCGGCCACCGACTGCAAGAAGGCGTCCACGTCCTCGGCATCGAGCCCGCCGAACATCTTCCCCTTGAACTGCTGTTGCTGGACGTCCATGGGCGAAATCTTCATAACGGCTGTCCTTTCAACTGGCTGCTGAAGATCGACAAGTAGGTGTAGGCCGTGTCGAAGACGATGATCTGTATCAGGTAAATGAGGGCGAACACGACCAGCGGCGAGAGATCTATCATCCCGGTGTTGGGCATGTAGCGGCGCACCTTGCGCAGCACCGGTTCGGTCGCGCGGTAAATGAAATTGACGATCGGGTTGTAGGGATCGGCGTTGATCCAGGAGATGACGACGCTTGCCAGCAGGAGGTACTTGTAGACGGTGAGCAGTCCGCTTGCCAGCTCGACTATCTTAGCCATCGCCAGGAGAATGTTACCCAGCAGAATCATTGATCCCTCCTTAACCTCGGTTTCACGCCTGCCAAGCTATACAGAAAACGGCATAGTTTGTCAAGGATGCTCCGGGGGAGCGTTCCGGCGCCGCGGCAGGTTGAGCCGGGTCGGCGGAAAAACGATAAAACCTCGTTCCTCAATTCCTGCGCCTACCGGATCCACCGGTGCCGGGGTGCCGGCTGAAACCGACCGTCCCGCCGGGTCTGTTCGGCCTGACAAGCTGCCAATGTTGCGTCGTTATTTCCAGCTAAACCCGCCGATGACTCTTAGCCAAATTAAATAGAATGTCTTTCTAAAAAGAAGAAAACTATCTTGACGGGCCGCGAATAGGAGAGTATATCTATATCCAGCCGTGAATTCACCAACGAATTCTATGCTGCATGTAGAGCTGGAAAAACGCCGAAAAGCAGGCCGGCATGGCAGGCATCCGCAGCGGCGCAGGAGAGAACATGAGCAGGAAAAACCACCGTTCGGCATGGCAAAGGCGCGCGCTGTACTCTCTCTACGACGGCTTCTGCAAGCTGGCGCCGATGCTCCGGCCGGTCGTCGATTCCCTCGGCATGCGGCGCTCGGGACGGTTGCTGGCGAAGGTCGAGGGGTGCGTCAAAGGCTCGCTCTTTGAGTGCCAGATGTGCGGAGAGTGCCTGCTCTCCTCCACGGCCATGGTCTGTCCGATGAACTGCGGCAAAAGGCTGCGCAACGGGCCCTGCGGCGGCGTCTCCGCCGACGGCAACTGCGAGATCAACCCGGAGATGGCCTGCGTCTGGTTGGACATCGCCGCAGGCGCCAGGCAGATGACCGAGCCGCCCGCCGTCAACCAGGTCAATCCCCCCTTGGATCACAGCAAACAGGGCGCCGCGACCTGGCTGAGAATCATCAAAAAGTCGGCGGAGCCGCCGCCCGAGGCCGTCGCCGACCATGCCGCGCCCGGCGCAAGGGCACCGGGAAGCTTCGAGCTGGCCTGCCTCTCCGGAAATTTCGTGGTCACGGCGGAAATATCTCCGCCGGATTCGGCCGACCCCCACGACCTTTTGCAGCGCGCCGATCATCTGCGGGGACTGGTGGACGCGCTGAACGTGACCGACAACGCCGGGGCCAACTGCCACATGTCGAGCGCCGCGGCCTCCGCCCTGCTGGCGGCGGACGGCCATACCCCGGTGTTCCAGGCGGCCTGCCGGGACCGCAACCGCATCGCGCTCCAGGCGGACCTGATGGGAGCGGCCGCCCTGGGGGTCCGCAACATGCTCTGCCTGACCGGCGACGGCGTCGGCTCGGGGGATCACCCGCAAGCCAAACCGGTGTTCGATCTGGACTCGGTGTCGCTTTTGGGCATGGTCAAGGGGATGCGCGATCAAGGCAGATACGCCTCGGGGCGCAAACTAACCGCGCCCCCCGCCCTGTTCCTGGGCGCCACCGCCAATCCCTTTGTCCCCTCCTTCGAGCAGCGCGTCCTCAACCTGGAACAAAAGGTGATGGCCGGCGCGCAGTTCATCCAGACCCAGTTCTGCTTCGACCTGACGCTGATGGAGAGATTCATGGAGGAGGTGCGGGCTCGCGGGCTGGAAAAACGCTGCCACATCCTGGTGGGCGTCGGCCCCCTCCCCTCCGCCCGCACCGCCAAATGGCTCAACAGCAGCGTCCCCGGGGTGAACGTCCCGCCGGCGGTCATTCGCCGACTGGAACAGGCGCACGACCACAAAGGCGAGGGGGTGCGGATCTGCATCGAGACCATCAACGCCTTGAAAGAGATGGCCGGCATCAGGGGCATTCATCTGATGGGCCACAAGAACGAGGCGTTGCTGGCTGAAATAATCGCGGCGACGGGGCTGGCCGATCGGCCGACGGCGGGCGATTTCTCCTCGCTGGCGGTCGGTGACTGACCCGCAATCGCCCTTTTCCCGACGTTGCGGCGTTTCGGCCTGTTCATGGCCGGCGCCGCCGACAAACGATCGCGTACACGATGCTGCATATAACCATCAAACAGAGGTGACTCATGGAAGACAACGAAAAGCGCTTGGTTGACCTGGTAGCGGACATGGATGAGGAAGAGGCCCTGGCTCTGGCCAAAGAGATGCTGGACGGGGGCACCGACCCGCTGCAGGTGCTCGACCTCTGCCGGCAGGCGATGGACTTGGTGGGCAAGCGCTTTGAGAGCGGCGAATATTTCCTCCCCGAGCTGATACTGGCGGGAGAGATGCTGGATCAGATCGGCGCCATGGCGAAACCGCTGTTGAACGAGTCGCCGGATGCGCCCTCCAACAAGCTGGGGAGGGTGCTGATCGGCACGGTGCAGGGAGACCTGCACGATATCGGCAAGAACATCGTTACCTTCATGCTGGACATCAACGGTTTCGAGGTGAAAGACATCGGCATAGACGTGCCGGTGGCCACTTTCGTCGAGGAGATCAAGGCCTTCAAACCGCAGGTGGTCTGCCTGAGCGGCTTTCTCACCCTGGCTTTCGACACCATGAAGCAGACGGTGGAGGCGATCGAGGCGGCGGGCCTTCGGGAAGGGTTGAAGATCCAGATCGGCGGCGGCCAGATCGACGAAACCATCAGGGCCTACACCGGCGCCGACGGCTTCGGCCTGAACGCCGTGGACGCGGTCAATTTCAGCCGGAAACATATCGTGGGGGCATAAGCGATGACGACAGACGACGGTGCAGTACGCTACGCGGAAAAGATGCGGCGGGTCATGGACGCGGTGGAGTTGCGGCGGCCCGACCGGGTGCCGACCGCGTTCCAGGCCAGCTTTTGGCTGGCGCGCTACGGCGGGATCACCAATCGCCAGTTGATGTACGACTACGACAAGGCCTGCGAGATCACGCGCCGCGCCCTGCTGGAGTTCGATCCCGATCTCTTTTACCCGATCCATGTCACCACCCTGGGCCCGGTCTGCGAGGCGGCCGGCTTCAAGCAGATCCAGTGGCCGGGGCACGGCGTCGGCGACAACCAGCCTTTCCAGTACATCGACCGGGAATACATGACCGCCGACGAGTACGACGACTTCCTCTTCGACCCGACCGGGTTCTACCTCAACTCCTACCTGCCGCGGATCGCGGAGGCCTTCGAGGGGATCGAGGAGCTGCCGAAGTTCGCCGGTCTTTACTATCACCAGTTGCTCGGGAACCTGCGCGGCTTCGCCAGCCCCGGCGCGGTTCGCTCGCTGGCGGCGCTGCAGCGGGTGGCCGAGGAGGCGCAGAAACTGGCCAAGCACCGGGTCGAGTTCAACCAGGAAATGGCGGGATTGGGCTTCCCGGTTTCCCATGCGGTCGGCACCAACGCCCCTTTCGATTACCTGGGCGACTTCTTCCGCGGCGCCAAGGGGATCCTCACCGACATGCGCCGCCGCCCGGACAAACTGCTGCAGGCCATGGATAAGGCGGGGGTGCTGCTCTTGCGCCACGCCCTGGCCGGCGCCAAGGCGAGCGGCAACAATTTCGTCTTCATCCCCATCCACTGGGCCGCCGACTCCTTCATGTCCCAACAGCAGTTCGCCACCTTCTGGTGGCCCCAGTTCCGCAAGCTGCTGATGGGGCTGATCGAGAACGACCTGATCCCGGTCTGCCTGTGGGAATCGGTCTGCACCAACCGCCTGGAGGTGATCGGCGACATCCCGGCCGGCAAGGCGATCTACTGGTTCGAGCGCACCGACCTGCTCAAGGCCCGGGAGGTGCTGGGGAGCAAACTGGTCTGCCTGCGCGGCAACGTCTCGCCGTCGCTTATGACCACCGGCACGCCAAAAGAGGTGGATGACGACTGCCGTAAACTGATCGAAACGGTCGGCAGGGATGGCGGCTTCATCCTCGACTGCGCCTTCGGCGTCCCCGACGAGACGCCGCTGGAGAACGTGCGGGCCTTGTATCAGTCGGTGCATAAGTACCAGTAAGGGCGAAGGGCGAAGGGCTACAGGCTAAAGGCTAAAGGCTAAAGGCTAAGGGCTAAAGGGTGAGGGATGAGGGATGAGGGTAAGGCAGTCCAGATAGAGCTTTCCCTGGCGCTGGCCGCGGCGGAAAAACGCTGCGCCGCCGCTGGTCCGGGCCAGACGGCGCGCCGCAAGGCCCTGACCATGATTGCGGCTGAAGGGCTGGCAACGCCTGCCTTCTGCTACCGCTGTTCCCCGTTGGTGGGCGTTAACGGCAACACTCTGGAGTTGGGACTGGCCAGCTTGGACGCTCCCGGACTGGCCCCGCTCTCCTCCCGCTTGACGGCCGTAGCCGCGGTGGCCTGCACACTCGGCCCGGCCCTGGAGGCGCGAGTCTCCGAACTCTGCAGGGAGCGCAGCATGTCGTTGGCGCTGGCCCTGGATGAACTCGGCAACGCCATGCTGATGTATACCGCCCGCTGCGCGGCGCTGGCGGTCCGCAGGGAGTGCCGCAGCCAGGGGCTCACCAGCGGCGACACCCTTTCCCCGGGCGGCAACGGCTTGCCGCTGGCGCAACAGGGAGCCGTGCTGGAATTGGCAGGCGGGGACCGCCTGGGCGTTTGGACGACGGCGCAGGGGATGCTCTCGCCGATCAAGTCGCGCTCGCTGGTGATGGGCGCGGGCCACGGGCTCGCGGCGCAACCGCTGCGTCGACGCTGCGAAAGCTGCTCTTCGGGGGAAACGTGCCGATACCGCAGGAAAGCGAGACACGATGGACGACTATGCCCCAGTTAAACCGGACTAGGGGGGAATTCCGCATCACCTTCGCCGGGCTGGGCGAAGCAGTGGCGCGCGCCGGCGAGAGCGTCCTTGACTGCGCGCGCCGGGAAGGCGTCCGGCTGGCGGGCGCCTGCGGCGGCCGGGGCGCCTGCGGGAGCTGCCTGGTCCGGGTGCTCTCCGGCGAGGCCCAGATCCCGCTGACCGACGCTTCTTTACCCGCTCCTTCCGAGGCCGACGCTTCACTGCCCGCTCCCTGCGAGGAAAATCGGGGATGGTTTCGCGCTTGCCTGGTCAAGCCGCAAAGCGACCTGGTGGTGGAGGTTTCGGAGCGCGCCGCGGCCACGGCCTCCGGCGGTGCCCTTCCGGGTTTGGAGGAGGAGCCTCCCTTCGCCTGCGACTCGCTGGTGAAAAGCCACGAGGTGAGGCTCGACCCGCCGCGAAAGATCGAAGAATTTCCCGATCGGCACCGCCTGTACGAGGAAATGTGCGGTGTCATGCAACCCGAGGCCGACCCGCAGGCGCTGCAGGCCATGCCGCAGATGCTGCGCGACCACGGCTGCCGACTGAGCGCGCACCTGCGGATGGGGGAGTTGATCGGTTTTACCGCTCCCGGCAAGCGGGCGCTGGGTCTGGCGGTCGATCTCGGCACCACCAATCTGGCGGGATCGCTCACCGACCTGGAGAGCGGCGAGCGCTTGGCCGGCATGGGCATGGAGAATCCCCAGGTGGCCTACGGCGCGGATCTGATCAGCCGTCTCAATCACGCTATCCGCACCCCGACCGGCGGCCCGGAGCTGCAATCGGCCGTGGCAAAGACGATACAGGCCCTGGCTGTCGCTCTTTGCAACCAGGTGTCGGCCGACCCGGCGCAAATCGCCGACATCGTCATAGCCGGCAACACCGCCATGCACCACCTGCTTTTGGGACTGCCGGTATCCCAACTGGCGAGCGCCCCCTTTACCGCAGCCTGCTGCGGCGCCACCGACCGCAAGGCCCGGGATCTGGGGCTGGAAGTGATGAGCGGGGCCTGCGTGCACCTGCTCCCCAATATCGGCGGCTTTGTCGGCGGAGACCACGTCGCGGCGCTTTTGGCCACCGAGCATCTCTGGGAAAGCGGCGCCTCGGCGCTGATCGACATCGGCACCAACACGGAGATCTCGCTGATCCACCGGGGAACCATCAGCACCGCATCCACCGCCTCCGGGCCGGCGCTGGAAGGGGGAAACATCTCTTGCGGCATGCGCGCCGCCGACGGAGCCATCGACAAGGTCTGGTTGCACGAAGGGGAGATCAGGACCCGGGTGATCGGGGGAGGCCAAGCGCTGGGCCTGTGCGGCTCCGGGGTGCTGGACGCGCTCAGCGCCCTGCGCCGGGCCGGCATCGTCAACGGCCGGGGATACATCTCTCCCGGCGACGCCAGGGTCGAGGCGAGAGAAGGGATGCGGGCATTCGCCTTGGCCCCCGGCGTCGGCCTCACCCAAGACGACGTGCGCGCGGTGCTGCTGGCCAAGGCGGCGATCCGGGCCGGCCTGGACTTGCTGCTTGAGGAGGCGGGCCTTAAAGAAGAGATGCTGGAACGGGTGCTGATCGCCGGGGCCTTCGGCGCCTACCTCGACCTCGCCTCCGCCATCGACCTGGGACTTTTTCCCGCTCTCCCCCTGGAGCGCTTTCGTCAAATTGGCAACGCCGCAGGGGTCGGCGTGCGCATGGCCCTCGCCTCCGCCGACCTGCGCGCCCGGGCGGCGCTCTTGGCCAAGCGTTGCCGCCACATGGAACTGAACAGGCTGCCGGGTTTCCAGAAGTCGTTCATCGGCAGAATAGCCATTTAGAAACTAGCCAACGACAAGAGCATCGGCTTCGGCAGGAATAGCCGTTTGGCCAACGAAAAGAGCATCGGCTTCGGCAGGACAACCATTTAGCGAACAGCAAAGGAGCAGGTATGGAAAGGTTTCGGCTGAAAATTCTCGGAGAACGGATCAACCCCGGCTTCAAAAGCACCCGCGCGCTCTTCGACAACGAGGACCTTGCCGGCATCCAGGCGCTGGCGGTCAAGCAGGTCGAGGCGGGGGCTTTCGCCCTGAACGTAAACGTCGGCACCAAGGCGAAGAGCGACCCGCAGTTCATGGCGGAGGTGATCAGGGCCATTCAGGCGGTGGTGTCGGTGCCGCTTTCCTTCGACTTTCACGGCGCGGAGGCCCAGGAAATCTGTCTGAAGGCCTACGACCAGGAGAAAGCGGGCGGAGAGCTCCCTATCGTCAACTCCATAGCCGAAACCCGCTGGGAGCTGATGGATCTGCAAAAGATCCGTCCCTTCCGCGTGATCCTGATGGGGACCGAACGCCTTGAGGACGGGGTGGCCAAACCCAACAAAAGCGGAGCGGACATCGCCGCCACCGCCAAGAGGTGCGCCAAGCGGCTGGTGGGCGAGCACGGCCTGGAAATGAGCGACATCTTCGTCGACATCTCGGTCAGCGCCCTGATCGCCGACACCACCGGCATGGTGCGCGCCACCCTGGACGGCATCCGGGCCATCGGCAGCGATCCGGAGTTGCACGGCATCAACATCTCCGGCGGCCTCAGCAATATCGGCCAGCAGCTCCCCCCCAAGGCCGCCGACGGCAGCGACCTGAAGGAGCAACTGGAGTGCGCCTTCCTGACCTTGGCGGTCCCGCACGGCATGAACACGGTGCTCGGCACCCCCTGGCGCAGCTACAAGCCGCTCCCCGACGACAATTTCGTTTTCGACACCTTCAGCAAGTTTTTGGACACCACCGGCAGCAACGCGCTCCGGCAGGTGCGGAGGTTTTACCGGGCATGAACAGATACGCGGTGGCGACCGACAGCTATTTCGACGGCGAACGGCATCGTTGCGACGGACCGTACACCGTAGTGGTGGAAAACGGCCGCATCGCGGAGATCGCCGACGGCGACATCCGCGCCGAGCTCGGGGACGAGTTCTCCCTCAGGGAGGGCGCCTTTCTCATGCCCGGACTGGTGGAGGCCCACTGCCACCTGTTTCTGGACGGCGGGCAGCTCGATGTCGGCGTCCGCAGCAAGTACCTGAACAGCTCGGAAGCGGAGATGCTCTCGGTGGCTCGCGCCAACATAGCCGCCAATCTTGCCGCCGGCGTCACCCTGGCAATGGATGCCGGCGACCGCTACGGGATCAACCATCTGATCCGCCGGGAGTCGAAGCTGGTGACAGTCCGCTCGCCCGGCTTGGCGCTGCGCCGGCCCGGACGCTACGGCGGTTTCATGGCGCGGGAGGTGGCCGACCGGCAGGAGATCGCCGCCGCCATCCAGGAGATCGGCGACGCCGCGGACGACTTGAAGGTGATCCAGACCGGCATCATCGACTTCGAAGCGGGGACGGTAAAAGGAGAGCCCCAGTTCGAGGTCGAGGAGTTGCGCTACATCGTGCGACTGGCCCGCGAGCGGGGGCTGCGCGCCTTCGTCCATTGCAGCGGAGTGGCCGGCATCGAGAGCGCCGTGGCTGCCGGGGTGGACTCCATTGAGCATGGCTTCTTCATGACCCGGGACGCCCTGAAAGCCATGGCCGACCAGGGGATATCCTGGGTGCCGACCTTCTCCCCGGTGCATTTTCAATGGCTCCGTCCGGAGATCGCCGGCTGGGACCAGCAAACGGTGGCCAAGCTGCGCCGCATACTGGAAGCGCATGAGGAGCAGGTGGCCTTGGCGGCCCAACTGGGGGTCGATCTGATCGCCGGTTCGGATGCCGGCAGCCACGGCGTGCCGCACGGCGAGAGCCTGCTTGCGGAACTCGATTTTCTTCGCCAAGCGGGTCTTTCTCTGGAAGCCGTGTTGAGATCGGCTACCTCGCTGCCGCGGCGCAGATGGCGCGCCGAGCCGGCCGGCCTGGCGCCCGGCCTCAAGGCGGACTTCATCGCCCTCGCCGGCAGCCCTTTCGACGACCCGCGCCACCTGCGGAGGGTGACGGCGGTTTTCCGGGAGTAAGTGCCGAGGTTGCCGCCTACGCCGAGGCCGCCGCCTGAGGCGAAGTTGCCACCTTACCACGATGCGAGGGTCCGCAAGCGCAAGAAGGAGTTTTCCATGTCAGAAGAAACCCTTGATTACAAAACCTACAAGCAGATCAAGCAGATGATGTTGCAGTTCGAGATCGTGCCGGGCCAACGGGTGGTGATCACCGAGCTCGCCGACCAGCTGGGGATCAGCCGCACGCCGGTCAAAATGGCACTGATCATGCTGATGAAGGAGGGTTTCGTGGATTACTCTTCCCGGCAGAGTTGCTATACGATCCATCAACTAACCCGGGAAGAGTACGACGGTCTGGCGGAGTTCAGGGAGATTTTAGAGGCGGGAGCGGTTCACAAGGCCATGAAGAACCTGAACGGAGCCAAGCTCAAGCAGTTGGAGCAAAAGGCGACCAAATTCAAACAAGCAGCCGAAGCCAACGAAAAGGAACAAAGGTTCATTCTCGATCTGGAATTCCACGCCGCCGTCGTCAGCCTGGCCGGCAGTGCCAGTCTGACCGAAACCTTCCGCGACGTCTATCAGCGCTTTTTCATGCAGCGCAGGATGATCAGATTCGGGGTCGAGCGCAACGCGCAGGTGGTCAAGGAACATGACGCCATAGCCGAAGCGTTCCGGCAAAAAGACATCGAGCAGGCCCGCCAGGCGATAACGGTGCATGCCAGATCGGCAAAAGAGTTCTTCGACTCCATCTATTATTGAGCCGTAACCTATTCGGAACCTGTTTCCGTAGGTCGTGTTGAGGTACGAAACGCGACGTCGCAACGCTGCCACGGTGGCAATGTCGCGTTTCACGATGAAGCCGTTCAACACGACCTACAGATATACTCCGTCCGTTACCGGGCCGGTCGGCTATCCAGCAATTCCCGCACCTTTTGCAGCAGATCTCTGGGCGAAATCGGCTTGGCAAGGAACTGCGCCTCCTCCGCCAGCATGCTTCTCGTCAAGGCGCCGTCCGCCTGATAACCGCTCATCAGCAGCACCTTGGCGGCGGGATTGATCCGCTTGATCTCCTGAAAGGTTTCCCAACCGTTTTTCTTGGGCATGATCGCGTCCAACAGGCAGAGGGCGATCCCGTCCCGGCGCTCGCTGAACATCGCCACCGCCTGTTCGCCGTCGCCGGCCTGGATCACCGTGTAGCCGAATTCGGTGAGGACGCTGTTGATGAGCCCCCCGACCACGGGATCGTCCTCCGCCACCAGCACCGTTTCCGTCCCCTTCGCCAGGGGGGCGACGGCGGCGATTTCGCTCCCTTGGGCCGCCTCGTCCAGCAGCGGCAGGTAGATGCGGAAGGTGGTCCCCTTCCCCGGTTCGCTGCGGCAATTGATGTAGCCGCCGTGCTGCTTGACGATGCTGTAACAGATGGAGAGGCCGAGCCCGGTCCCTTTCCCCACCTCCTTGGTGGTGAAGAACGGTTCGAAGATCCGCTGCAGCGAGCTCTCGTCGATGCCGGCGCCGTCGTCGGCAAAGGTGATCAGGGCGTAGGTTCCCGGCTTGCCGTAACCGTGGCTGCTCCGGAAGTCCGGACCCAGCACGGCCACCTCCGTGCCGACGGCGATGCTGCCGCTGCAGGCCATGGCGTCCCTGGCGTTGGTGGTCAGATTCAAGAGCACCTGCTCGATCTGCCCCGAGTCGATCAGCACCGGCAAGGTTCCCGCGCACAGTTCCAGGCGCAGTTCGACGTCCTCCCGCACCAGCCGGCGCAGCATGCTGGTCAGGCCCGTGATCACCGCGTTCAGGTCCAAGCGCTTGCTCTTCACCGGCTGCGTGCGCCCAAAGGCCAAAAGCGATCGGGTCAGGTTGGCGGCCCGGTCCGCCGCCGCCAGGATCTGGGCGACGTTGAAGGTCAACGGGTCCTCGCCGCCCAGCTTCATCTCCAGGATGCTGGCGAAGCCGATGATGGCCGTCAGGATATTGTTGAAGTCGTGGGCGATGCCGGCGGCCAGAGTGCCGACCGCTTCCATCTTCTGGGCGTGGCGCAACTGCTCCTCCAGCTTCTTCATCTCGGTGATGTCTTCCGAGATCCTCAGCAGATAGCGGGGGATCCCCTCGGCGTCCAGCACCGGGATCTTCTTGGTATGCAGCACCAGTTCCCGGCCGTCCTTGGTCCGGACGCTCTCCTCCTGGATGTCGAGCAGGCGGCCGTTGTCGATCACCTTGCGGTCTTGGGCGATCAGCGCTTGCGCCTCCTCCGGAGGAAACAACTCGCCGTCGTTTTTGCCGGTCAGTTCCTCCCGGGAAAAGCCCAGCATTTCCTCGGCCGCCCTGTTCAGCAGCAGATAGCGCAGTTCCTCGGCGTCCTTGACGAAGACGGTGGCGGGGATGTTCTCCACCACGGTTTGCAGGAAACGCTCGCTCTTTCTTAGCGCCTGCTCCGCCTCCTTTTGGCGGGCGAGGCTCTCCTCCAGTTCCCGCACCTTTTCCTCAAGCTTGGCGGCCACCACGCCGCTGTATTGCCGCAGGTAGTCGTTTTCCCCGGTCACCGCATCGGCCGCGCGGGCCTTGCCGCCGGCGGCGGCCCGCTCGATCACCGCCGCCAGCTCCTTCCAAAAGGCGTCGGGCTCCAGCGGTTTGGCGATGAAGGCGTCCGCTCCCAGCCGGGAGGCAAGCTCCGCGTCCCTGCTGCCGGTATAGACCGAGGAGTGGAAGATGAAGGGGATCGCCTGCAGCGCCGGGTCCGTCTTCGCCGCCCGCATGAACTCGAAGCCGTCCAGCCTCGGCATCATGGCGTCGGAAATGATCAGGTCCGGCCGGTGCTCCCTGGAGAGATCGAGTCCCTCCTGGCCGTCTCGCCCCTCGATCACGCTCCGGCAGCCGTGCTTTTCCAGGATCATGCGCAAAAGCTTCCTGTCGTCGGCGTTGTCGTCTACGATCAGCACCTTCATGGACCGGATCATGGCGTCTCCCTCGGCTCACTCGGCTCCGCCCGTTCGGCGGCGCCGGGCGCCGGAGCCGTCACCCCGATCGCCGCATGGATTTTCTCCACAATGGTGAGCGGGTCTATCGGCTTTTCGAAGTAGGCGCTGCAGCCGGCCTCGATGATCCGATCGCGGTCGCCGTACATGGCGAAGGAGGTGATGGCGACGATCGGCACCTCGCCCCCCCGCGGCGCGCACCTGATGCGCCGGCTGGCCTCCAGCCCGTCGATGCCGGGGAGGTTTATGTCCATGACCACGAACACGGGGAGCTCGCTCAGCGCGAGTTCCACCCCCAGCTCGCCGCTCTCGGCCGGGATCACCTGGTAGCCGGCGCGCTTGAGCGAGTAACTTATCAGCCGCAGATTATCCTTGTTGTCCTCTATCACCAGCACCTTTTTCATGACGGTAACCTCGACGGTATGCGTAATGCGAAGCGGCTTCCTTTGCCGTACTCGCTGGTCAAGAGCAGTTCCCCCTTCAAAATCTCCGCCGCCAGCTTGCGGGTAAGATAGAGGCCCAGCCCCGTGCCGGGAACGGTGGCCTGCGAGGGGGAAAGTAAACGAACGAAGGGCTGGAACATCCTGGGGAGGTCCTCCTCGCGGATGCCGCAACCGGTGTCGGCGACGGCGATTTCCACCAGCGCCCCTCGGGCCTGGTCGTCGCCGTCCAAGAGCCGAACCTGCACGTCCACCTGGCCGCGCTCGGTGAACTTCACCGCATTGGAGAACAGGTTCAGCACGCACTGCAGCAGGCGGCGGCGGTCCGTCCGCATCAGCAAGGGCGGCGCATCCAGCCGCAACTCCAACCCCTTCTCCAGGGCTTCCTTCCTGACCAGGCTGAGCGCCTCCTCGATCAACTCGCTAAGCTCGAACTCGTCGGCAAGCAATTCGATCTTGCCGGCCTCGATCTTGGAGACGTCGATCACGTCGTTGATCAGGTTGAGCAGGTGCTTTCCCGAGCGCAGGATGATGGCCAGATTCTCCTTCTGCTCGTCGTTCACCGGCCCCAGCCATTCGTCGAGGACCACGCTGGAAAAGCCGATGATGGAGTTCAGCGGCGTGCGCAACTCGTGGCTCATGGAGGCCACGAACATCGATTTCAACCGGTCCAGTTCCTTCAGCTTGGCGTTGGCCGCCTCCAATTCCGCGGTCTTGCCGTTCAGGTCGTCCACGATCTTCAAAAGCGCCTGCCGGCTCTGCGCTAGTTCCTCGCTCCTGCTGTTCAGGTCGGCGGTGCGCTCGCTTACCCGCTGCTCCAACTCTTCGTTGGCCTTCCTGAGCTCCAGCTCGGCGCGCTTGCGGTAGCTTATGTCGCGGGCGATGGTCGAGGCGCCGATGATCCTGCCGCTGGCGTCGAAAAGCGGCGAGATGGTCAGGGAGACGTCGATCAGGCTGCCGTCCTTGTGCAGGCGCTGCGTTTCCAGGTGCTCGATCACGCTCCCCTGGCCGATCCGACCCATGATGTGGGAGAGTTCCGTCGGGCGCTGCGGCGGTATCAACAAGGCGATGCTGCGCCCGACCACTTCCGCCTCCCGGTAGCCCAAGAGCCGTTGCGCCCCTCGGTTCCAGCTCAGGATGTCGCCTTGCAGCGACTTGCTGATGATGGCGTCGTCCGAGTACTCGACGATCGCAGCCAGGTGCAGCAGCGACTCTTCGGCGCGCTTGCGCTCGGTGACGTCGTGGAAGGTGGTGACCGCGGCCGAGGGCTCGGTTTCCCCTTCCCTGATGAGCGGCTGGGAATTCACCGAGATCCAGACCAGACTCCCTTCCGGCCTGCGGATGCCCATCACCACGTTGTGCTGCGGCTCCGCGCTGCGCAAGGTGACCAGCGCCGGATGACGGTCGATCGGAAAGGGGCTGCCGTCTTCGCACACGGCCTCGCCCTGGCGATCGGCGGCGCTCCCCAACATCTGCGCAGCGCTTTTCCCCAAAATTCTTTCGGCGGCGGGATTGGCCGCGGTGATCTCGCCGCCGGCCGAATGGAACAAGACCCCCTCCGCCATCGACATGACCAGGGAGCGATACATCGCCTCGCTTTCCCGCAGCCGCTCGCGGTCGACCAGCATCTGCTGCTCGGCCGACCAGAGCTTCTCGGAGGCGTAGTTGAGCGAAGCCTCCAATTCCTCGATCTCCCAAGCGCCGTGATCGATGGCGATGCGCTCCCCCTTGCTTTGGTCGAGCCGACGGGCGAAGGCGGTGAGGGCGTGCAGAGCCCGCGCCGTGGGGCGCAGCACCATCAGCACCAGCAGCGCGGAGCAGGCCATCCAGAACAAGGCCAAGAGCAGGCTGTGCACCATGGTCTCGGTCCGCGCCTGGCGGATCGAGTCCATGCCGTACTCGGCCCTGACCCAGCCGAGCATGCTGCTGCCGACGACGATCGGTTGCCAGGCGACCAACCGCCCGCCGGTGATGGCCATGGCAGGGGAGACGGCGGCGGGAACCGCGAGGCGGCCCGTTCCCAATTGCGTCACGGGGGGGCCGCCCGCCTCGCGCTTAACGTCGCCGATCAGCGCGCCGTCCGCCTCGCAGACCTGCAAGCGCACTATGTCCGGCAGCTCCGCCGACTTCAACAGGAACGATTCCAGTTCGGCATAGTCCTCAAGCACCATGAAGCGCGCGCAGCTCATGGCGAAGTTGCCGGCCATCACCGAGGCGTGCTCCGACATGGAGGCCGTGAGCCGGTTCGACTGCCTTTTGGCGCTTACCCACCCGGACATCGCCCCGGTCAGACAGAGGATGGCCGAAACCAGCAGGATCACGCGAAAATTCAGGCGGCGAGGCAGAAAAGGCATGTCACTTCCCCCAATCGGTGAGCCGCTTGATGTCGATCACCTCCAGCGACAGGTAGTCCTTCTGGTAGTCCGCGGCAACCGGGTCTCTCAGCCGGACCTGCTTCAGCAGTTCGGCCCCCTCGCCGCTGGCGGCCAGGGCCAATATCGCCTTTTTCACCTGCTCGCGCACCGCCCAGGGAACGCGGGGGTGCGCGCACAGGGGATGGGGCGGGATCTTGGGCGTCTCCACGATGGCGCGTATCAGGGCGCGGCTCTCCGCCGGCTCGCGATCCAACTCGGGGATGAATACCGCGCCCGCCGCCGACTTGCCAAGCAGCACGCTCTTGATCACGTTCCTGGTCGAACCGGAATACTCGGTGGTAAAGGTGAAGGCATCCTTTTGCTCGGCCAGCAGGTGCCTGATCAAAACGCTGCAGACGTTCTTGTTGCCAACAAAGGAGATCGACTGGTTGGAAAGATCGTCGATGGTCCGGACGGCTGAGTCGCTGCGCACGAAAAGCCCGATGGAGACGAGCTTGCCGCCACGCACCAGCGGCTGGTATCGGCGAGTCTGATGGGCGACCACCGCCTGAATCGGGGAGGCGAAGATGAAATCGGAGTTTCCCTCCGCGATCTCGCGCTCGAAAGCGGCCATGTTGTCAAAGAGCTTCAGCCGGAAGTTCAGCCCGGTCTCCTTGGTCAAGCGCTCCAGAAACGGAGCCCACTCGATGTGCAGGGTGACCGGCGGCGACGAAGGTATGACGGCGATGCTGTAGCTTGGCGCCTGTCCGGCGCAGGCCGTCGAAAAAGCGCAGGCGATAAGCGCCACCAGCGCGATGCAAAGCAGAGCCCGCATCCGGCCGGGTCGAACCCAAGTCCGTTTCATACGTCCTCCCATTCAGCTCGATATAACGCGCTGCGGGCCGCCCCCAGCAGCGAGCAAGCTACGATGCGAAGCGACCGAAACCTGGAGCGGCTGCGCAGAGCGACACCAGGCTCGTCCCTGCAGGAACACGGCCGATGCGTAGGCTGCGCCAGGCGAAAACCAAGTTCGCCTCGACCGGAAGATGGCAATACGTACGGGCGAACCTGGTGTTCACCTGCTTTGAACGTTCTCTATCTTGATGTGGATGAATAGTTGCACGACTTGAGGAGGATAGTTCACGATCCTTCAGAATCTAACTTACTCCTGTCAATTGATTAAAATCAAGCAATAATCGACAGGCATACGCATTAAATAGTTCAAATTGTTTTAGCAAAAAGCCTTACCTGGAAGGCTACTAGTAAACCGGCTGGTAGCCGGAGTAAATCAAACGGTAAGTTGCCTGCATTAAGGGATAATGCGTACTGCGGGGTCTATTTTTTGCAGGACAGGCGGACACGGCATCATGCTGCGGGGCGGTCAGAGGGGGGCTGACTGAAGAGCCGGCTTCGACTGAAGCGACTTCTGAAACGGACGGAAGCGATTTTCACGCCCCTTGCAGCCGGCTGGTTTGGAAAGGCCGCACCCGACTTGGTCGGGCCGGCCTTTGCCACTGATCCTTCAGGAGTTCAGCAGCGCCTCCACTCGGGCGGCGCAGATGAAGTCGTTTTCCGTTAGGCCGCCCGCGGCATGGGTCGTGTAGCGCACCAGGCATGAGCGGTAGGAGACTTCCAAATCCGGGTGGTGCCCCTGGCCGTGTGCGATCCAGGCCACTGCATTGACGAAGGCGATGGTCTGGTAGTAATTTTTGAATTCAAAGCGCCGCGCGATTACGCCATCGGTCTGCATCCATCCCGAAACCACCGACAAGCGGCGCTCCACCTCGGCGGGGGAAAGAAGGGACGCCCCGCCTTCGCACGGCAGGCACTTTTTTGCAGCCAGTTCGCTCTTTTCATCCATGACATTTCTCCCTGCGAGCCACTGCCCCAAAGCGTGGCAAAGGCCGGTTGCGCATTGTTGAGTGGCAAGATATCCGTGGTAGGATAGGTAGCGTTCGCTCTATGAAGAGGAATCGGCTATGCGAAAATATTTCATCTGCTTGTTGGTTTGTCAGTTCGTGTTATCCGCAGCTCAAGCTTTTAGCGCGGAAGATTACTCCGAGTGCAAAGCGAGATGCGCGCAGTATTATACCGATTGCGTGAATGAGCCTCAGGCGACTGATCCCGAAGTGCAAGTTGCTAAAGAAGCCACCTGCAATCAGAAGACCGAGTTCTGCTATTCCGACTGTGAGAATCTCAAGCCGGTGCTCGACAACATCGAACCTGAGACGAACCCGAACATCATACGAAAATAGCAATCGGCAACTCTGGCGCCGAGCAATCGGCAACTCTGCCGTTCCAGGAGGGGAAAGCTCCTCAACGCGGATTTACCTTCTCGAACTTCGCCAGCAGATCCTCGAGAATGCCCTCCCCCGCTTCGGCGGAACGCGCCACCAGTTCATGGCGCACAAAATCCAGTGCGGCCGCGCATCTCTCTTCGGGCCAGCCATCCCTGATGATCTGAATGTTTCCCCGCCCCCAGGCGATGTGCGGACGCGTCACCTCTTCCAGCCCCGCTTTCAAAAGATCCAGACAACGCTTCAAGCCGGCCTCGGTCGGCTGTCCGCCCTTGAGGGTGGTCTCGATCAGGGTCTCCGCCGCTCTCATGGCAATTTCGCAGTTAAGCATCGCGCTCCTCCTTTAGTTGCTGTGAATTTCCTCTCTCTCGCCGGACAACAGGCGGGCCGCCTCCCGGTCCACCAGCCACAAAAGCCGCCCCCTGCTCGGCGCGATCAACTGCGCCGGCAGGCGTTGCGGGTCGCTCGCCCCTTCCAGGACCTCATGCAGCACGGCGGCCTTGCCGCTGCCCGAAACCAGAAAAACGACCAGCGCCGCCTGATTCAAAACCGGCGTCGTCAGCGTCACCCGCCAGCTGTCCCGGTCGGCCAGGTAAAGCTCGCGGACCCACCGGCTCCGCTCCCTGAGGACGCCGCTTCCCGGCAATAAGGAGGCGGTATGTCCATCGTCGCCAAGCCCCAAGAGCGCCAGCTGGAAACGGGGCGGATTGCAGCCGAAGTGGCCGCGCAGTTCGCGCTCGTAGGCGCGGGCCGATTGCCGGGGGGTCGCCGCGTACGGGATCGGATGAATCTGAGCCGCGTCCAGCGGCAGGTGATCGAGAAGCGCGGCTCGCGCCATGCCGAAATTGCTGAGCGGGCTGTCGTGCGGCACGTAGCGCTCGTCTCCCCAGAAGAGGTGCACGCCATGCCAGGGGATGGAGTCGCGTAAAGGCGGCTGGCCCAAAAGCTGGTAGCAGCGGCGCGGGGTTTCGCCCCCGGAAAGGAGCGCGTCGCAGCGTCCCCGCTCCTCCACCGCCCGGCGCGCCTCCTCCGCAAAAAGCCCGGCCGCAGCCAGGCTCAAGGCCTCCTGGTCGTCATACACCCTCAGCATCTCGGCCGGCTCCCGTATCCGATCCTGTCAGCGCTGCGACTCGACCGGCTTGGGGTTGTACCAGATGCCGTCTCTGGCGATCACTTGATCCGCCTCGGCCGGCCCCCAGCTCCCCTGTTGATAGAAATAAAGCGGCGCGACGCTGCCCAAAATCGGGTCGACTATGCGCCACTGCGCCTCCACGGTGGACTGGGAGGCGAAGAGCGAGGCGTCGCCGCGCATGGCGTCGCCCAGCAGCCGCTCGTAGGGCGCCATGGCGTCTCCCTCGCTTTGGGCCACCACCAGTTCCACATCCTCGCCCACCCTCCTCTCTCCCGGCACCTTGACCCGGATGCCGAGCCCGATCAGCACGTCCGGGCTCAGCCGGAACCGGAGGTGGTTGGAGAAGGCGGGCACTATCTCGCCGAAGGTCTCGCGCGGCGGGCGTTTGAAGGCGACGGTCACCGTGGTCGAGGTCACCGGCAGGCACTTCCCCGCGCGGATATAGAAGGGGACCCCGGACCAGCGCCAGGTGTCGATGTAGAGCTGCACGGCGACGAAGGTCTCCACCGGCGAATCCGGCGCCACCCCCGACTCGTCGCGGTAGCCGCGGAACTGGCCGCGCACCACGTGCGCCGGATCGAGCGGCTTTATCGCCCGCAACAGGCGCGCGCTCTCCTCGCGGATCGCCTCCGGGTCGTCCCCGGTCGAGGCGTCCATCGCCAGGTAGGCGACCACTTCCAGCAGGTGGTTTTGCAGCACGTCCCGGATCGCGCCGGCCTCCTCGTAGAACTTGCCGCGCCCCTCCATGCCGAAATCCTCGGCCATGGTGATCTGGACGCTGGCGATGTAGTTGCGGTTCCAAAGCGGCTCCAGTATCGAGTTGGCGAAACGGGTGTAGTAGATGTTCTGCACCGGCTCCTTGCCGAGGAAGTGGTCGATCCGAAAGATGGCGTGGTCGGCGAAGGCGGAGCGCAGGATGCCGTTCAATTCCAGGGCCGAGGCGAGGCTGCGGCCGAAAGGCTTTTCCACCACCACGCGGGAGTCCCGGATGCATCCCATTTTGGCGATCCCCTCGACCACGGTCGCGAACATGCTGGGGGGAATGGCCAGGTAATAAAGGGGGCGCTGGCAGTCGCCGAGCGCCGCGCAGAGACGCTCGTAGGTGGCAGCGTCGAGGTAGTCGCCGTCCACGTACTGCAGACGGGAACAGAGGCCGGCGTAGGCCTCCTCGTGCACCCCGCCGTGCCTCTCCAGGCTTTCCCTGAGCCGTTCCTTGAGCCGTTCCAGGTTCCAGCCGGATCTGGCGACGCAGATGAAGGGGAGGTCGAAATGCCCCCTGCGGGCGAGCGCCTGCAGGGCGGGGAAGATCTGCTTGTAGGCAAGATCGCCGGTGGCGCCGAAAAAGACGAAGGCGTCGGAAAGGTGCTCGCCCATGCTCAGCCCCCTCCCTTTTCCGCAGCCGCCGGTTTCTCGAGGTGGCCGCCGAATTCACGGCGCATGGCCGACAGCAGGCGGTCGGCGAAGTCGGCCTCCCCCCGGGAAGCGAAGCGCTCGAAGAGCGCCGCGCTCAGAACCTGGGCGGGAACGCCCTCGTCGACGGCCGCGTTGATGGTCCAGCGCCCCTCGCCGGAATCGGCGACGCTGCCGCCGAAATCGTCCAGGCCGGGGCTCGCCAGGAGCGCCTGCGCGCAGAGATCCAAAAGCCAGGAAGAGACGACGCTGCCGCGGCGCCAGAGCTCGGCTATGGCCGGCAGGTCGAAATCGTAGCGGTAGGCTTCGCCGTGGCGAAGCGGCGCGGTTTCCGCGTCGGCCGAGCGGCTCTTCCCGCCGGCGTTGGCGTGCCGCAGGATGTTGAACCCTTCGGCCAGGGAGGCCATCAGCCCGTACTCGATGCCGTTATGAACCATCTTGACGAAGTGGCCGGCGCCGGCCGCGCCGCAATGCAGATACCCCGACTCCGCGCTGTCGCTCTGAGCGCCGCGTCCCGGCGTGCGCGGCGCGGCGGCGACGCCCGGGGCCAGCGAGGCGAAGATCGGGTCGAGCCTGAGCACCGCCTCCCGGTCGCCGCCGATCATCAGACAGTAGCCCCGCTCGCGCCCCCAGACGCCGCCGCTGGTCCCCACGTCCAGGTAATGCACCCCCGACTCCCGGAGCGCGGCGGCGCGCCTGAGGTCGTCGTGAAAGTGGGAGTTGCCGCCGTCGATCACCAGGTCGTCTCGCCCAAGGAGCGGGCGCAGCGAGGCGATGGTCTGGTCCACCACCGCCGCCGGCAGCATCAGCCAAATGGCGCGCGGCCGGTCGAGCTTGGCCGTCAATGCCTTCAGGCTGCTGGCCCCGGTCGCCCCGGCGTCGACCAGAGTCTCCACCGCCGCAGGCGCCATATCATAGACCACCAGATCGTGCCCGGCGGCCAGCAGGCGCCGCGACATGTCGCTCCCCATCCGTCCCAGTCCCACCATGCCGAGTTGCATGTACCCCCCCTCTAGTGATGTCTCAATCCTTGTCCGGTTCCAGCGCCGCCTGCCGCTTCCCCTCGATGCTCCGCATCAGGCTGTCGAAGGGAACCGAAAATTTCTCGACCCCTTCGTCCTCCAACTGCCGGGTCACCGCCTGCAGGTCGATCCCCAGTTCCGCGAGCCGGTCCAGCGCGTTCTTCGCCTGCTGCCCCCCCTGTTCCAGACGCAGCGCCGGCCTGCCGTGCTCCCGGTAGGCGGCCAGCGTCTCCAGCGGCATGGTGTCGATCGTATCCGGGCCGATCAACGCCTCCACGTATTTCACGTCGCTGTAGGAGGGATCCTTGGTGCCCGTACTGGCCCAAAGCACCCTTTGCGGACGCGCCCCGCTGGCGGCCAGCGCCTGGAAACGCTGGCCGGCCAAAAGCTCCCGGCAGAGCTGGTGGGCCGCCTTGGCGCTGGCTATGGCCGTCTCCCCGCGCAGCGCCGCCGCCGTCTCGCCGCTCCGTCCTCCTTGAGCCGCCAGCTTGTCCAAAAGCGGATCGACCAGGACGTCGATGCGGCTGAGGAAAAAGGAAGCCACCGAGTTCACCCGCTGAAGCGGCAGCCCGCGCGCGGCCCGCTCGGCCAGCCCGTCCAGGTAGGCTTCGGCGACCGCCCGATAGCGAGGTATGCCGAACAGCAGGGTCACGTTGACGTTGATACCTTCGGCCGTCAACTGGCGGATGGCGGCCAGCCCCTCCCAGGTCCCCGGGACCTTGATGAACAGGTTGGGCCGGTCCACCCGCCCCCAGAGCCGTCTCGCCTCCAAAAGCGTGCCGGCGCTGTCGTGGGCCAGATGCGGCGACACCTCCAGGCTCACATAGCCGTCCCTCCCCTCCAGCCGGTCGTAGAGCGGACGCAGCAGGTCGGCGGTCATCCTGATGTCGTCCACCACCAGCTCTTCGTAGATCTCTGCCGTCCCCTTCCCCCGCCGGGCCAGTTCCGCGATCGCCTGGTCGTAATCGGCGCTGCCGGCGATGGCCTTTTGGAAGATGGCCGGATTCGAGGTCACCCCGCTCACGCCGTCCTCCTGGATCAGCGAGACCATCTCGCCCGAAACCAGCAGGGAGCGGCTCAGGTAATCGAGCCAGATGGACTGGCCGAAGGCGGTCAGTTTCAACAGTGGGTTCTCTCTCATGGTCTTCGCTCCTCTCGCTCCAGCAAGGCCACCTTGGCGAGCCGGCGCCGGTGGCGTTCGGCGCCGCTGAAGCGCGCCTCCAGAAAAAGCAGCACCAGGTCGCGCGCCCGCCGGTAGTCCAGCACGCGGCTCCCCAGGCAAATCACGTTCAAGTCGTCGTCCTCCACCCCCTGGCGGGCGGAAAAATCGTCGTGGATCAGCGCCGCCCTCACCCCCGCCACCTTATTGGCGGCGATCGAGGCCCCGACGCCGCTGAAGCAGATGGCGACGCCGCGCTCCAGGTCGCCGGCGGCGACGGCGCGGGCCAGCGGAACCACGTAATCGGGGTAGTCGTCGGCGGCGTCGAGCCCGGTCGCGCCGAAATCGCTCACCTCGTGCCCTTGTTGCCTCAAAAAAGCGCCCAGCTCCTCTTTCAGCACGAAACCGCCATGGTCCGCCGCGATGCCGATGCGCATCACTCCTCCCCGGCCCGGCCCAGCAGCCCCAGCGCCAGCCGGCACACGTTAGCCGCCGTGAAGCCGAACTCCCTCAGCACCACCTCGCCCGGGGCGGAGGCGCCGAAGCGCTCCACGGCGAGCACGGCGCCCAGCGGACCGACAAAGCGGTGCCACCCCTGGGGCGAGCCCGCCTCGATGGCCAGCCGGGCGGTTACTGCCGGCGGCAGCACCTGGTCGCGGTACGCCTGCGGCTGCTCGTCGAAAAGCTCCCAGCTGGGGAGCGAGACCACCCGCGCCGACACCTTTTGTTCCAACAGCCGGGCTCTGGCCTCAAGCGCCAGCGAGAGTTCCGAGCCGGTGGCGATCAGCAGCAACTCGGGCGCTCCCCCTTCGGTCTCGGCCAGCGTGTAGCCGCCCCGCAGCAACCCCTCCGCCGCTGCATACAGGGTGCGGTCCAGGGTCGGCACCGACTGGCGCGACAGCACCAGCGCCACCGGCCGCCCCTTCAGGGTGAGCGCCGCTCGCCAGGCAACGGCGCTCTCGTTGGCGTCGCCCGGCCGGATCACCACCAGGCGCGGGATGGCGCGCAGGCTGGCCAGATGTTCCACCGGTTGGTGTGTCGGTCCGTCCTCGCCCATGCCGATGCTGTCGTGGGTGAAGATCTGGATCGACTGCAGGCCGGAAAGCGCCGCCAGTCGGAGCGTCGGACGCAGGTAATCGGAGAAGGTGAGGAAGGTGGCGCCAAAGGGGATGGTGCCGCCGTGGGCCGCCAAGCCGTTGACGATCGCCCCCATGGCATGCTCTCGCACCCCGAAGTGGAGATTGGCCCCGCCGGCGCCCCACTCCACTCCCACCGCTCCCTGCCGGTCGGCACCATGCTGCAACTCGCTTTGGAAGTCCCCCTTCCCCTGCAAGGCGGTGTAGGTCGAGGGATCCAGATCCGCCGAGCCTCCCAACAGTTGCGGCAGTCGCGCCGCCAGCGCGTTCAGCACCTTTCCCGAGGCGACCCGGGTCGCCATCCCCTTGGGGTCTGCCGGGAACTCCGGGATCGCCTCCTGCCAGCCGGCGGCAAGCTCCCCCTCCCGGACCTGCCGAAACTCCCGGGCCAGTTCCGGGTATTGGCTGGCATAGGCCTCGAGCAGCGCGTCCCAGGCCGCTTCCCGGGCCGCGCCCTTGGCAAGCGCCTGGCGGCAATGATCCAGCGCCCGATCCGGCAGGTAGAACTCCGGCTGGGCGGGCCAGCCCAGCCGCTCCTTGGTGAGCCGCACCTCCTCCTCGCCAAGCGGCGCTCCGTGCGCCTCGAAGCTGTCCTGCTTGCCGGGCGAGCCGTACCCCAGATGGGTGCGGACGATGATCAGCGAGGGGCGTTCGCTCTCGGCGCGCGCCTCCTCCAGGGCGCGGCCGATCGCCTCCAGGTCGTTGCCGTCCTCTACCGTCTGCACCTGCCAGCCGTAGGCCAGGAACCTGGCGGCGCGGTCCTCGGTGAAGCTCAGCCCGGTAGAGGCGGCAAGGGTGACCCGGTTGTCGTCGTAGAGACAGATCAGTTTGCCCAGCCGCAGGTGGCCGGCAAGCGACGCCGCCTCGGAGGCCACCCCTTCCATCAGGTCGCCGTCGCTGGCCAGGACATAGCTGAAGTGGTCGACGACCCGAAAGCCGGGCCGGTTGTAACGGGCGGCCAGGTGCGCCTCGGCAATCGCCATGCCTACACCGTTGCCGAACCCCTGCCCCAGCGGACCGGTGCTCACCTCGACCCCGGGGGTGAGGCCGCGCTCGGGGTGGCCGGGTGTGCGGCTTCCCCACTGGCGAAAGCGCCGGATCTCCTCCATGGGGAGATCGTAGCCGGTCAGGTGCAAAAGGGCGTAGAGGAGCATCGAGCCGTGTCCGGCGGAGAGCACGAAGCGGTCGCGGTCGAACCAGGCGGGACGCGCCGGGTTGTGCTTCAGGAAACGGCTCCAGAGCAGGTACGCCATGGGTGCCGCCCCCATCGGCATGCCGGGGTGGCCGCTGTTGGCCTTTTGTACCGCGTCTACCGCAAGAAAGCGGATGGTGTCGATGCAGAGTCGGTCAAGGTCTGGGGAAGAGGTGCCGGAGGCGTTCTGGCTGGTCATGATGCTGCTCCCTCGTATCTGAAGATAGGATAATGCAATGGGTAACGACGGCGGCGGCCGGTCAGTCGCGGCAAGGGGAGTCGCCGCTGCGCCGCTTGTCGAGCACCAGCCTCCCCAATGGAATCGTGCTCACCACTCCGGCCAGAAAGAGGAGCCAGCCGGCGGTCATGCGCTGTCGGTTGCTAAGCCGGTCGGCGAACAGCAGGGCGACTCCGCCGCCGAGCGCAGCCCTGGTGCCCGCTAAAAGGGATAATTGGGGCAGGGTCAACCTGATTTCCTTCATATTTTGCCTCCTTGTCCTAAAAGTTGGCGGCAAAAGAAATAGCCCATAACGTTCTATGGGCTATTTCCCTGCCTACCGTTGCCAAAAGCAGCCGGACTGCGGGCAACGCCGCCGGGCGGTCGCGCCCGCCGCTGCCATTATTTGATCACGCAGTCGATGACGGCGTCGATCCTGCGGTTTTTCGCCCTCCCCTCAGGGGTGTTGTTGTAGCTTATGCGCCGCGTCGAGCCGTACCCTTTGGCGGACAGACGCGCGCGTTCGATGCCGAAATTGTCGACCAGATAGTTCACCACGTTCTCGGCGCGCTGCTGCGAGAGCCTCATGTTGGCGTCTGCGGTGCCGACGTTGTCGGTATGCCCTTCGATGACGGCCGTGGTGGTCGGGTACTGTTTCAGATAGTCGGCCACTTTGGCGATTTCATCGCGGTACATCGGTTTGATAGCGGCTTTGCCGGGGTCGAAGTCGACTACCAGGGCCATGCAGAGCCTTTCGGTCGGCTGTATCTGCTGCACGTCGAAGGCGCAGTCGATGACGGCTTCGATGCGACGGTTCTTCTGCCGTCCCTCGTCGCTGGAGTTGTCGGCGACCGGACGGGCGAAGCCGTACCCTTTGGCCGACAGGCGGGAGCGGTCTATGCCGAAGTTTTCTACCAGATAGTTGACTACGCTCTCGGCGCGGCGCTGGGAGAGTTCCAGGTTATGGTTGTAGGTGCCGACGTTGTCCGTGTGCCCCTCGATGACCGCGGTGGTGGTGGGGTATTTCTTCATAAAGTCGCCTACCTTGGCCACCTCGTCACGGTATTCCTGGCGGATCACGGCGCGGTCGATGTCGAACTCGATGTGGAGGGTGACGCAGTACTTGTAATGCCCCGGAGTCGGTTCCGCCGCCGGCGGCGGCTCCAGAGGGGCTTCGGCTTGCGGCGCCGGAGCCGGTTCCACAGCCGCCTCGGGAGCCGCCTCGGGAGTGGCCTCCGCCGCTGCCGCCGCGGCCTTCTTGCCGCCGAACAGGAAGCTGATGCCGGCCGAGTATTCAAGGTTGTTGTAGGTCGGATCGTGGAAGTCGAGCAGGTAACGGGCGTCGGCCCTGAGAGCGACGTTCTCGGTCATGAAGAACTTGACGCCGCCGCCGGCGTAGGCGGTGAAGTCGGTCTGGTCGATGTGAAAGTACCTGAGGGTTCACCCCCTCCGCCGACCGCCAGGTAGGGAACCACCGAAGAGCGCGGCATGAAGTTGTACAGAAAATCCAGCCGGTAGGAGTAGGCGTCCAGCTCGCTGTCGCTGGTCTTCAGCTGGGGTCTGACGTAGTTGAAGACTACTTCCGTGGCCAAGCTGTCCGTCCAGTCGTAACCCAGCCGGACGCCGTAGAGAAGGTTGTTTTCCCGCACCGGCTGAGCGTCGTCGTACACGTAGCCGCCCAGGTAGGGAGAAAGCGAGAATGCGCCGGCTCTTTCCCCGGCGTGCCCGATGCCGGTCACCCCCATCAGCGCCAGCACCACCATGAAGCCGATTAGTTTTTTCATCTCTGTAACCTCCTTGATTTTGTAGGTTTCCGACTGGAAATCCTCCTGATTCGACATCCGAGTCTCGCCGGTTGCGACGGACCCCGTTCGGTACCGGGCCACGGCGTGCAGCCCGTCAATGGTGGCTCCAGCGTGCAGCGGCCAAAGCCAAGGCCTGCTAGCTGTCGGGGAAACGTCTATGAGTTCTGCCGGCGGCGACATCTTCATTGGGGCCGTTTTAACGACAATCAATATACCGTCATTCCTCAAGCTGTCAACCGGCTCCCCGCAGACAAATCTTTACGGCCGTTTACCGTGGTTGCGCTCCCGGCAGGGTCACATACCCCTCAAGCGTCCCATGTTTCGGCCCTCGCCGATCTGCTCGACCGGCAGCCCCGCGCTCAAATAGGCCTTAAAACCGCCGATCAGCGCATGGGCCTGGTCAAAGCCGTGGCTGACCAGCAGGCGCACCAGTTCCAGGGCCGGCTCGTCGCCGGGGGCCGCGGAATATACCACCACGGCGCGTTCCTTGGGGATTTGCGCCAGATGGTCCTTCGCCTCGTGGTCCAGCAAGCGCAGAGCGCCGCGCGCCTTGCTGACAGCCAAGTCGCGGTCGCCGGCATGGCGCAGCTCGACGAAGAAAATCGGCTCCCCTCTTTTCATCTGTTCCCGCACCCAATCGGTGCTGACCTTACGATCGCTTGTCATTTTTTATCCCTTGTCGGTCCAAAGACCGGCGGCATCCAGCAGGTCTCAGTCCTCTCCTTCGTCCCCGGCTTTCTGGTCTACATGCTTTTCGCTCCTTTTCCGCCTCACGTAAAAAAACACGATGCAGAAGATGACGATCACGATCACTGCCGTGACGCTCCAACTAAAGTCTCCGAACGAGTGTTTGACCACCTCTGTCTCTGGCATGACTTTCCCCCTTCGCTTTTTTGTGGCGGTATCTCCGCATCGGGCGCCCGTCCGGCCACCTTGGCCGGCCATTGTCCTCTTTTTTCGTATGACTCAAGTCGAGGCGATACGTTCGGCGACCACCTCCGCCAAGTCTCTTACCTGCACTCGCCCCTCAAAGCCGCCGGTCTTGATGCCGTCCTCGAACATGGTCAAACAGAACGGGCAGTTGGCCACCAGCACCGGTGCGCCGGTGGCAGCGGCCATGGCGATCCGCGTTTCGCTGATCCGGCTGCCGAGCTTCTCCTCCGCAAGCACCAAACCTCCGCCGCCGCCGCAGCAAAAGCTCTCCGGACCGCTTCTGCGCATCTCCCTGATGCTGGCTCCCGCCCCGGCCAGGAGCTCCCGCGGAGCGGCGTAGCTGTCCTGGTAGCGGCCAAGGTAACAGGAATCATGGTAGCTGCAGTCCAGCCCGGCCGGTTTCAGGACCAGCCGCCCCTCCCGGAGCAGGCCGGCGATGAAGGAGGTGTAATCCTCCACCTGCGCCTGGAAACCGAGGTCGCGGTAATCCCGGGCCAGCGCCTGGTAACAATGAGGACAGGTGGTGACCACCTTGCCGACGCCGTATTTAAGCATGGCTTCGATGTTGGCGCGCGCCTCGGTTTGATACTGGTATTCGTTGCCGAGCTTTCTGGGCGGATCGCCGCAGCAGGTCTCCTCCTTGCCGAGGATGCCGACGCGGATGCCGGCGGCGGTGCAAATCTTGACGAAAGCCCTGGCTACCGCCTGGTTGCGCCTGTCGAAGGCCGCGTAGCAGCCGACGAAGTAGAGGATGTCCGCCTCCCCCCCCTCGCCAAGCACGCTGACCTCCAGTCCGGCGGCCCAATCCGCGCGTCCGGCATAGGCGAGGCCGAAGGGATTGCCGTTCACCTCCAGGTGGCTCAGCGCCGTCCTCACCTCGTCACCGGGGAACTCCCCTTTCATCAGCGCCAGGTTGCGGCGCATCTCCAGGATCTTGTTGACGTGCTCGATATTGGCCGGACAGATCTCCTGGCAGGCGCGACAGGTGGTGCAGGACCACAGCACCTCGCGGGTCACCTTTTCCACCAGGTTGGCGGACGGGTCGTCAAAGGCCAGCTCGCCGATCTGCTGCACCACCCGCATCGGAGAGAGCGGCTTGCCGGTGTCCCAAGCAGGACAACGATCCTGGCAGCGTTTGCACGCGGTGCAGGCATCGGCGTCGCAGATGTCCTTCCAGGTCAGTTCGCCGACCCGGTCCGCTCCGTAGCTTTGCAGGCTCTCGTCCTCGAGGTCGATGGTCTTGATCGCTCCCTTGGGACGCAGATCGGTGAACAGGTAGTTGACGCCGGTAAGAAACAGGTGTCGCAGTTTGCTGAACGGGATGCAGGCGATGAAGCACATGGACAGCGCAAAATGGAACCACCAAAGCCCCCTGTGCAGCGACTTGACTCGCTCCGGAGGCCAGGCGTCCAGGAGCAGGGCGATCGGCAGCCCGCCGTAGGAGAAACGGGCCAGCCCCGGGTTGGCGTGCAGTTCGGTGACCGCCATCCGAGCGCCTTCCAGGATGAAGCCGCTGCAGAGGATGACGAAGAGCATGAGGTGGCTTAAGTAGTCGTCGCTGCCGGTCTGCAACCCTTTCGGCCTCACGGCGAAACGGCGCAGCGCCAAGCCGAACAGCGCGGCGATGGCGATCAGGCCGGCGCCGTTTAGCACCAGTTTGAAGGCCAGGTAGAAGGCGCCGCTCAGAAAGCGCCACGAAAAAAGGGGATCGGTGAAATCGGCTTGCAGCATGACCAGCAGCGTGCCGATGAAGAGCAGGAGAAAGCCCCAGAAAAAGAATGCGTGCAGCGAACCCGGCCCGGGCACCAGCAGGACCCGCAACTGTCCGAAAACGCCAGCAGCAAAGATCCTAGCCCTCAAGGCCGCCTGATCCAGACGGTCGAGCGCCGTCCCCAATCGGTAAACCGGAAGCCGTCGGTAGTATCCCCAAGCGCAAATTCCGATGGCGATGGCGGCCAACAAGTACATGCGTCCGGTTACTCCGTGTCCAACGTTCCAGTAAATCTCTCTGCCTACCGGCATCGACTGCATCATCAGTGGCCCTCAGCTTTATTTGCGGCGACATCTGTCAAGCGGCATCGCTACAACCAGTGAATCCGCCGACTACTCTGGCAAGAAAGCCCGCTTGCGGCTTGCTCCGACACAAGCACCTTCAAAAAATATCTTAAGGTTCATTCATGTCAAGCCGATAAGTACTCTAAGGAGAGAGCTGCACCGGCCTAAAAGCACAGCGCGCTGCTATTGGTTGGAATAGGCGAATCGAGCAATGGCCAGCAAAGTAATCGTTGGCGGGCAATAAAGGATAGCAAGGAAGAGATTTCCGATTGAACATTTCAGCACAATGTATTTGGACTATTGCCTGCGGCTGCTATAGTTACCCTGTCGGGCGCCGAGCTCGCCCAACAACTGGTTCCAGGGAATTTTCTGGGCATTCGCGGGGAAAACGTATATTATTTAGGCAATTAGTCCGCTTGAACCTTCAAGCAAAGGGGGCGCTACCATGAAGATAGCAACCGGCACCCAACAGCCCGACACAGCCCAGCAAAGAGTTGACGACAAAGCGCAAGCAGCCGCACCCGGCGCTGCGCCGCAAAAAACCGGCAAAGCCGGCCCAAAGACGGATACGGTCAATTTTTCGACAACCATCGACAAAGAGCTGATAAACAGACAGGCCCTGCAAGCCGTGCGGGTCGAGTCGATAAAATCGTTGGTGAAAGCGGGAAAGTATCAAGTCAGCTCGCTGGCGGTCGCTGAAAAGATGCTCTCCGGCTCCTCCAAAAAATAAGGCGTCCGACGACTTAAGCCTCGTCGGACGCCGGTTTGCCGCCTGCGGCGCTTGCGCTCTCCATGCAGGCGGTTACCTCCGTGTCTAAAAATTCGTGTCTAAAAATTCGCCAGCCCCACGACCTTTCGCAACAACACCACCACGTCGCCTAAGTTTATCTTGCCGTCCGGTTGGGGTACCCCGCTTATCAGCGGGGCCACGTCGCCATGGGCCAGCACCTCCGCGGTTACCGGATCGAGTCCCATCGAAATTCTAAGTAACGCCAAGGCATCCCTGATATCGACGCAGCCGTCGCCGTTCACATCCCCCAAAATCCTGTCGATGCGTATGATGTTTCGCTGGGCAACGCTCAGGTTGTTGGCGCCGTCCGTGGCGCTTGCCGTGATGCGGATCTGCCCCGTGTGGTCCAGCGCGATCTGCTGCTCGAAGACCCCGGATTGCAGCGTCGGCGTAAAGAGGCGACGGTCGACCTCGATGACCAGACCGGCCTCGCCGCTCTGCGCTCCCACTGTCCCCCGGATCGTTATGCTCTCCTTCTCGGTCCGCAGGTCCTCAGGCGGGTCGGTGATGGCCACAAACGGCTTGCCCGGCGCCACGGTGACGCTGCGTTTGATGCTGGAGGTGCGACCAGAGAGCGTGGCCGTGAACTCGATGGTGTTCATCCCTTGCTGCAGATAGCCGCCGCCGGTGAAAACGCCGTCGGCAACGGTGAGACTTTGGGCCGAGCCGCCGTTTATGCCCATGGTTACCGCGCTTCCGGGGGTGACCGTGCCGTCGGCGCTGAAATAAGCGGCGGAGACGACGCTGTTGTCGGCCGGCGCGCTCAGCGCCAGCAGCGGCGCAGCCGCATCGAAGGTGATCATCAGAGTTTGCGTGGTCACGTTGCCCGCGCCGTCTTTGGCGGTCACCTCGATGCTGTTGTCTCCGACGCTAAGCGCGACCGCGCTGCTGAAAAGCGCCGCCCGACCGGTCAGATCGATGCCGTTGACGCTCAGGTTTTCGATCCCCGAGGGGTCGCTGGCCGTCCCCATGACGTTCAGCACCGGATTGGCGGTGACGGCGCCGCTGGCAAGGGTGGACAGCGCCAACAGCGGCGGGCTCCCTTCCGCGGAGACGGTAAACGGTACCGACGCCGGCAGCGCCGCGTTGAAATTGGCGTCCCCGGCCTGCAGCGCGGTGATCACCGTGGTCCCGGCGCCGACGATGGTCACGGTGTTGCCGTTTATCACGGCGACGCTGGTATCGGTGCTCAGGTAACTGACCGGCAGACCGCTGGTTGCGGTCGCTTTCAGTCCGAAGGGGGTGTCCCCCAGCGTCTTTTGGGCCAAGGAGGCGAAGACGATGGCCTGTCCGGCCTTGTGGATGACGACCGTCTGGGAGACGTCGGGGGCCTTGTCGAGATTGTCGCTTCCTCCTTGGGAAGCGGTGATGACGACGCTTCCGGCGCCGGTTATCGAGAGCATATCTCCGCTGACCTGCGCTATTTGGGTGTTGGAACTGCTGAAGCTGATGCCGAGCCCGCTGCAGGAGGTGGCAACCAGTTCGATGGGCGGATCCCCGAACGTCCTGTCGCCGATGGCGGGGAAGATTATGTCCTGACATGACCTGAAGACGTTGAGAGTGCCGTTGGTCGGCACGAAGCTGTAATTTGGGGAGTAAAGGGTGCCGAGACCGACCACGATCGGATAATTTCCTATGGGACTGGCCTGGACGGCGGCGGTCGAAAGAACCGGGGCGCCGGAAATCGCAGCGGCGTCCTCGTCGTTGGCAAACCCCTGATAACTGGCGGTAAGCGTGGGATTGGGCATCTGATAGGCGCGGGCTTGGTTATCGGCAGTAACGGCGAGTGCCTTCCTGTGAACGGTGAAGGTCCGTGCCACGTCGATGGCGGCTTCATAGCTCTCATTTCCCCCTTGGGACGCGGTGATGGTGGCGCTTCCCGCTCCGGTTATGCTGATCTTGCCGTCGACTATCGCGGCGACCGCGGGATTCGAACTGGCATAGGTAACGGCAAGCCCGCTGCTGGCGGAGGCTTGCGGGCAGAATCCGGGGTCGCCGTACGTCTTGTCGGGGATGCTGAAGCTGATGGTTTGCTCAAGCTTCGCCGCCCGGAAGCCGACATCGTTGCCGTAGGCGGTTCCCATCTGGTTGCTGGCGTACGCCCTGACGTGATAGGCGACGCCGGGGGTGAGCCCGCTGATCGCTGCGCCGAAGGTTCCCTCGCCGCTGCCGGAGCGGCTGCAGGTATCGGCGAGCCCGGGATTGGGGGAGGTTCCCCAGCAAAGCCCGACTTCCGTGGCCGGGTAGTAGTTCGGATAGACGCTTCCCCCGCCAACCGCGGCGTCGGCGGTGATCGAGGTGATCGGGACCGTCTCCAGAAGCGGCAAAAAGGCGCCGGAAGTAACCCAGTTGGAACCGCTGCCGCTCAGGGCGAAGCCCTGCAAGGCGCCGTTGGCCGTGTTTGCCGTTCTCTCCGGGGCGCTCGCGAAGGCGGCGTTGTCCAGGCCCGCATCGCCTTCGTCGAAATGGAAATAGGCCATCAGATGCGGCTCCTCCAGCGGCTCTATGATCCGGGAAACCGCGCCTCTGATCTCGTCCCTGCTGCGCGCCGTATCCCAGATCCTCAACTCGTCCATCTCGCCCTTGAAGAAGAGGGAGCCGCTCCGATCAACCCCAACCCTGAGCATTTCCGAGTTGTCGGCGTTAAGCCGCAGAGCCTGGTCGGAAAGCTGGACCTCCAGTCTGCCATCGAGGTAGAGCGCTGCCGTGGCCAGGACTCGATCCACCGCGAGCGCGACATGGTGCCATTGCCCGTCGTTCAAGCTGCTGGTGCCGATCAATCCGTCCCGAACCCCGAAACCGACGGCGCCGTCCCCGATTTCCGCGGCGATCCGGTCCTGATGCAGGATCAACTGATATCCGTTCCCGGGACTTCCGCCCGACCCTTTCGACAGCAGACCGGTGCCGTCGGGCTGGGAGCCGTCCAGGTGCAGCCAAGTCTCGACGGTGAACCCGGCCTTGCTGCCGAAGTTCAGTTGAGGTGCGTCGTCAATGCGCATCAGATCGTCAATCCCGTCGAAACCGAGGCCATTCCAGGGAGGCGGATTCACCTTCAGATTGCGCACCACGTCCGCCGCCGGCTCGTAATCCAGGTTTCCCGCCTGCGAGGCCGTGATGTCGCTGACACCGGGCGCCAAAACTCGTACCTTCCCCGCGACGATTGCCGCAATACCGGGAGTCGAGCTGGCGTAAGCGACGGGAAGGCCGCTGGAGGCGCTGGCGCCGGGGTCGAAGTCGCCGTCGCCGAACGTTTTGGGACGCAGTAGGCCGAAACTGATGGTCTGAGGCGTCGCTCCGATAACGGTGAGAGTGCCATCGACGAAGGAATAGCTGTAGTTCGTACTGGAGATGGATCCGATGGAGGCGACGATAGCGTAGCTTCCCTGGGAGCTGCCGGCATTGGCAACCGTCGACAGCAGTGGTACTCCGCCCAGGGACGCCACGGTGTCGAAACTCGCCAACCCGTCGAACCTTGCAGTTAGAGTCGGATTTGGTTCGCCGTGCAATTTGGACTTATTTTCCGCGGTAATGGTAAGAGGCGCCTTACTGATGGAGAGGTTGGCGCCATTGAAGGCGATGGCATAGTTGGCGCCAGCGCTCAAAGTCCCCGCCGTGACGGCGTACAGTCCCACATTTTCCCCCGCAGCCCTGGACAGGCTGCCAGTCAGGATGTCGCTGGTCTCGCCGTTCGCGAAATTGGTGGCCGCATAGGTAAGCGCTGGATCAGCCGCACCATAAACTTTGGTGCTGGCAGCAGCGGTCACGGTAAGTACAGCCTTGTTGACCGTCAGTGAACCGTTGACATAGGCGATCGTGTAGTTGCCCAGCCCCGTCCCCACTGCGGCGCTCGGAGCGATCGTGTACGGCCCACCGTTTACCGTCGCCGTAGCCGCCGCGCCGAGGCTTGAAAGAGTCACGCTGGTCACGCTGTCGCCGGCTAGCTGACCGTTGGCGGTGAACTCGGCGCCGCCGAAGGCGATCACCTGACCGTAGCTCTTGCTCCTGCTGTTTGCGGTTACCGTCAGCGAAATGGCGGTGATATTGGCGGTGGTGCTCGCCGTAGTGCTTTTCAAGGTGTAGTTTCCCGCATCGGTCCCGCCGATACTGAGGCCGGCCACCGAAACCGCCTTGCCGATGCCCACGCCCTTATCCGCGAACGCGGCGCTGTTGTAGGCAATAGTGACCGTATCGCCGCTGACCCGGTTGTCAGCCAAGGTGACCGTCGCAGTTGGCGTGCCGTCGTATTGCTTGTCGATCCCGGTTGCAGTGACAGTGAGTGCACGTGCCGTGATGGCGGCGGTGGTGCTGGCCAACGCGTTCTGCGCGTAGTTGCCGGCATCGGTGCCGCTGATGCTTATGCCGGAAACGGAAACGACTTTGCCGCTCCCCACCTTCTTGTCGGCGAATGTCGCGCTGGTATATGCGGTTGTCAATGCATCGCCGCTGATCCGGTTGTCGTTTAAGGTGATTGTCGCAGTTGAAGTGCCGTCATACGGTTTGTCGATCCCGGTTGCAGTTACGGTGAGTGTACGCGCAGTGATGGCGGCAGTGGTGACGGCCGACGCTTTCTGCACATAGTTGCCGGCATCGGTGCCGCTGATGCTTATGCCGGAAACGGAAACGACTTTGCCGCTCCCCACCTTCTTGTCGGCGAATGTCGCGCTGGTGTATGCGGTGGTCAACGCATCGCCGCTGATCCGGTTGTCGTTTAAGGTGATTGTCGCAGTTGGAGTGCCGTCATATTGCTTGTCGATCCCGGTTGCAGTGACAGTGAGTGCACGTGCAGTGATGGCGGCGGTGGTGCTGGCCGACGCGTTCTGCGCGTAGTTGCCCGCATCGGT